>NZ_CP123990.1:2715000-3016666 GCF_029919115.1 Variovorax paradoxus | reverse complement strand
CTCGTCGGACGAGCATTCCGAGTTCTTGCGCATCTGCCGCAAGGGCGACGCGGAAGGCGCCGTGGCCTGCATGACTGGCCACCTGGAGCGCATCGAGGCCAGCCTGGCGCTGGGCACCGAAAAGCCCGACCGGCAGCTCGACCTGGTGAAGGCGCTGCTCGCCTAGAAAGCAAGCCGCCGCGATGCGGGTTTTCCTGCATCCAGATTGCGGCATAAATTGTATACAGTTTGGCGTACACACATTGTGGACGCCACGCACCGCCGCGCCGCCCACGCATGTTCCCCTTGCTTCGCCAGGAGATACACGATGACGGCCGAGACCTCTTCCCCTGTTCACACAGTTCATCCGGTGGACCAGCGGCTGCCTTCCGGCAAGCTCGCGGCGCTCGGTCTTCAGCATGTGCTGGTGATGTATGCGGGCGCCGTCGCGGTGCCGCTCATCGTGGGCCGTGCGCTCAAGCTCTCACCCGACGAGGTCGCGCTGCTGATCTCAGCCGACCTGTTCTGCTGCGGCATCGCCACGCTGATCCAGGCGCTCGGCGCCACGCAGTGGTTCGGCATCAAGCTGCCGGTAATGATGGGCGTGACCTTCGCATCGGTTGCGCCCATGGTGGCCATTGCCAATGCCAACCCCGGACAGAACGGCGCGCAGCTGCTGTTTGGCGCAATCATTGGCGCGGGCGTGGTGTCGATACTGATCGCGCCGCTGGTGAGCCGCATGCTGCGCTTTTTTCCGCCGGTGGTCACGGGCACCATCATTGCCGTGATCGGCATCAGCCTGATGCGCGTGGGCATCAACTGGATCTTCGGCAATCCGGTGGGACCGACGGCGCCCGCATTGGTAGACCCGGTGTACGCCAAGTGGCTCGCGGAGGTTACTTCGCCGGGCAGTTCGATTCCGGCGGTGCCCAAGGGCTTTGCCATCATGCCCACTGTGCCCAACCCCAAGTACGCGGACCTGTCGGGCTTCGGCGTGGCTGCGCTGGTGCTCGTGTCCATCCTGCTGATCGTGAAGTACGCCAAGGGCTTCATCGCCAACATCTCGGTGCTGCTGGGCATCGTGATCGGTGCGGTGGTGGCCTCCGTCACGGGCCTCATGACCTACGAGAAAGTGGGCAAGGCTGCCTGGGTGGACGTGGTGCTGCCGTTTCACTTCGGCATGCCGCAGTTCGACCCGATCCTGATCCTCACGATGACGCTCATCATGATCGTGGTGATGATCGAGTCGACCGGCATGTTTCTCGCGCTTGGCGAAATGACCGACCGCAAGATCTCGCAGAAGGACCTTGCCAAGGGCCTGCGCACTGACGGCCTGGGCACGCTCATCGGCGGCATTTTCAACACCTTTCCGTACACCAGCTTTTCGCAGAACGTGGGGCTGGTGGCCGTCACGGGCATCAAGAGCCGCTATGTCTGCGTGGCGGGCGGCGTGATCCTGGTGGTGCTCGGGCTGCTGCAGAAGATGGCGGCGCTGATCGAGTCGCTGCCCACGGTGGTGCTTGGCGGCGCGGGGCTGGTGATGTTCGGCATGGTGGCCGCCACCGGCATCCGCATTCTTTCGGGCGTGGATTTCAAGGGCAACCGGCACAACGCGATGATCGTCGCCGTGTCGATCGGCATCGGGATGATTCCGCTCATTGCACCCAACTTCAAGCAGTGGATGCCGCATGCGATCCACTCGCTCGTCGAATCGGGCATTCTGCTGGCGTCGATGAGTGCTGTGCTGCTGAACCTGTTCCTCAATGGCGCCAGGCACGACGAGCAGGCGGTGATTGCCGCGGCCAAGCAGGCCGAAGCGCACTAGCCGTCGTTCAGATCATTGCGAGAGGCGCCTTGCGCCGGGGCGGCGGGTGGAGGCTGTCAAGCTCGGCGAGCGTTGCCGCGTCGAGTTCGAGGTTGGCGGCAGCAAGGTTCTCCTGCAGATGGGCGCTGCGCACCGCCTTCGGAATCGCAACCACGCCGGGCCTCGCGATCACGGCTGCAAGGGCGAGCTGCGCAGCGGTCACGCCAAGGCGCGCGGCCAGCGCTCCCAGCGCCTTGTCGGAAGCCAGCGCGCCCTGGTCGATCGGGCTGTAGGCCATCAGCGGCATGCCGCGTTCGCGCAGCCAGGGCAACAGGCTGAACTCAGGGCCGCGTTCACCCAGCGAAAGGTAGACCTGGTTGGCCGCGCAGCCAGGGCCTGGGCCCACGGCCTGCGCGAGTTCCTCCATATCCTCCGTGTCGAAATTGCTCACGCCCCAGTGGCCGATGCGCCCCTTGGCGACCAGCGCCTGCATCGCATCGGCCGTTTCGCGCAATGAATGGCTGCCGCGCCAGTGCAGCAGGTAGAGGTCGATCGTGTCGAGCCCCAGGCGCTTCAGGCTGCGTTCGCAGGCCTCCGGCGTGCCGCGGCGGCTTGCGTTGTGCGGGTAGACCTTGCTGACGATGAAGAGTTCGTCGCGCCGCACGTCGCCGGCGCGCAGCGCCTCTGCCAGGGCCTGGCCAAGCACCGTTTCGGCTCCGCCCTCCCCGTACATCTCGGCGGTGTCGATCAGCCGGTAGCCCATGGTGATGGCGTCGCGCACCGCGGCCACTTCCGCCGCGCGGCGGTTCGCCGCCTCGCCCATGCGCCAGGTGCCGAGGCCGAGCACCGGAATGTCGCGGGCATTGGAGAGAGGGAGTGTTCGCATGGCCAAATCGTAGCGGGTCGCATGCCCAAGGCAAGACTGTCGGTGTCGGGCCAATTCCTACACGGCTTCAGCATCCCGCTGACAGAAGCCGCGACGCCAACGGCGCAGTCTGGTTTCGGACGTGGTGAGTTCCTCTGGGTCCGGACAGTGCTTTTTGTGAAATTTGAGCAAGCACGATGTACCCGCAGCCAGACATGCCGGCGGACAAGCCAATGAGCCGCGCTCGTGGGCCAAAGCGCATGACATGAAAAGCACACCACGCCCTTCGCCCGTTCCGCCATCACAAGGAGAACCCAATGGGCCACCAAGACCCTGCCTCCCGGCACGGGGGCACGCACCACTACATGATGTTCGCGCTGAACATGCTGCTCAGCCTCGTCGTCATGTACTTCGTCATGTTTTCGATGATCGACGGGTGGGGCGACTTTCGCAACAACCTCAACATGTTCTACATGGCGCTCACCATGGTTGCGCCCATGGGCATCATCATGCTTGCGACGATGCGCGGGATGTACCGCAACAAGGCGATCAATGGCGTGCTGTATGCCGCGCTTGCCATCCTCTTCGTCGCCGCGCTTGCCGGCACCCGTGAGCAGGGCGTGATCGGGGACAAGCAGTTCGTCGCCTCCATGGTGCCCCACCACTCCGGCGCCATCCTCATGTGCCGCGAGGCCAGCCTGAAAGACGCCGAGCTGATCAAATTGTGCGGTCAGATCTCGAGCTCTCAGCGCAGCGAGATCGAGCAGATGAACGCGATCCGGAAAAGACTGGGAGCCACGTAGCCGGGCCGGGGCCACTTTGCACTGAACCGCGCGCGGCAATTGCAGCCGCGCGCGATCGGATCACTTGAGGTCGAAGCGATCGAGGTTCATCACCTTGGCCCATGCGGCCACGAAGTCTTTCACGAAGAGCTTCTGCGAGTCGCTCGCGCCATAGGCTTCGGCAAGCGCACGCAACTGCGAGTTGGAACCGAAGACGAGATCGACCACGGTCCCGGTCCACTTGAGCTCTCCTGTCTTCCGGTCGCGGCCTTCGAGCAAGCCCTTGGCCGTCGCAGACTTCTTCCACCCGGTGTTCATGTCGAGCAGGTTCACGAAGAAGTCGTTGCAGAGGGTCTCCGGACGCTGGGTGAAGACTCCGTTCCGCGACTGCCCGAAATTCGCGCCCAGCGCGCGAAGGCCGCCGACCAGAACCGTCATCTCGGGAGCGCTCAAGGTCAGCAACTGCGCCTTGTCGAGCAGCAGCACAGCGGCCGTTGCCTCGAGGCCCTTGCGCAGGTAGTTGCGGAACCCGTCGGCCTTCGGCTCCAGGGCTTCGAAAGAGGCGACGTCGGTCTGCTCTTGCGAAGCGTCCATGCGGCCCGGCGAGAAAGGCACCGCCACATCCTGGCCGGCCTTTTTGGCGGCAGCCTCGACCGCCGCGTTGCCCGCCAGCACGATCAGGTCGGCAAGTGAAATCTTCTTGCCGCCGGACTGTGCGCCGTTGAAATCCTTTTGAATGCCTTCGAGCGTTGCGAGCACCTTTGCCAATTGGGCGGGCTGGTTGGCCTCCCAGTCCTTTTGGGGAGCGAGGCGAATGCGCGCGCCGTTGGCGCCACCGCGCTTGTCGCTGCCGCGGAAGGTCGAGGCCGATGCCCAGGCGGTACCCACGAGTTCGCCAATGCCCAGGCCCGAGGCGAGCACCTTGGCCTTCAGCGCCGCAATGTCCTCGTCGTCGATCAGCGGATGGTTCACGGCGGGAATCGGGTCTTGCCAGATCAATTCTTCCTTCGGCACCAGCGGGCCGAGGTATCGCGGACGCGGCCCCATGTCGCGGTGGGTCAGCTTGAACCAGGCACGGGCGAACGCATCGGCGAACTCCTGCGGATTGGCCATGTAGCGGCGCGAGATCTTCTCGTAGGCCGGGTCCATGCGCATGGCCATGTCCGCGGTGGACATCATGGGGGCATGGCGCTTGCGGGGTCGTGCGCGTCAGGCACTGTGCCCGCACCGGCGTCGCCCTTCGGCTTCCACTGATGGGCACCGGCAGGGCTCTTGGTGAGTTCCCACTCGTAGCCGAACAGCGTCTCGAAGTAGCTGTTGTCCCATTTGGTGGGCGTGGGAGTCCAGGCGCCTTCCAGTCCGCTGGTGATCGCATGCACACCCACGCCGCTTTCGTAGGTGCTCTTCCAGCCGAGGCCCAGGTCTTCGATATCGGCACCTTCGGGTTCCACGCCCACGTGGCTTGCGACGCCTGCGCCGTGGGTCTTGCCGAAGGTGTGGCCGCCGGCGGTCAGCGCCACGGTTTCTTCGTCGTTCATGGCCATGCGCGCAAAGGTCTCGCGAATGTCGCGGGCCGAGCCGAGCGGATCGGGGTTGCCGTTGGGCCCTTCGGGGTTCACATAGATCAGGCCCATCTGCACGGCAGCGAGCGGGTTGGCGAGATCGCGATCGCCGCTGTAGCGCTCGTCTGCGAGCCACTTGCCTTCCGGCCCCCAGTAGATGTCTTCTTCCGGCTCCCAGATGTCGGCGCGGCCACCGGCAAAGCCGAATGTCTTGAAGCCCATGGATTCCAGCGCCACGTTGCCTGTCAAGACCAGCAGGTCGGCCCAGGAAAGCTTGCGGCCGTATTTCTGCTTGATGGGCCACAGCAGCCGCCGCGCCTTATCGAGATTGCCGTTGTCCGGCCAGCTGTTGAGCGGCGCAAAACGCTGCGCGCCAGTGCCTGCGCCGCCGCGGCCGTCGCCGATGCGGTAGGTGCCCGCGGCATGCCAGGCCATGCGGATGAACAAAGGGCCGTAGTGGCCGTAGTCGGCCGGCCACCAATCCTGCGAATCGGTCATCAGGGCGTGGAGGTCCTGGATCACCGCGTCGAGGTCGAGGCTCTTGAACTCTTCCGCGTAGTCGAACGCCTCGTCCATAGGACTGGACTTGGCAGTGTGCTGGTGCAGGAGCTTCAGGTCCAGCTGGTTGGGCCACCAGCCTGTATTTGCAGGAGCACCCGAAAAACTGTGTGTGCGCGCATGGCCCGGAAACGGGCATTTGTTTTCTTCGGACAAGGGGTTCTCCTTGGTTGTTGATCTGGCTTGGGCAGTCTAGGTTTGTATTTCTCTTCCACCAATTCAATTGATCGTATTTCATGAATAGCGTTCAGCTATGAACCATGCTTTCTTCTCATGAACGCCGTTGGGGTTCAATCTGGCAAGAACCCCGGGGGCATTGCTTGCCCGGCCATAGCAAGCCCAATAGACTGGGAACCATGCCGATCGCGTATTTCGTCTCGACCCATGCTCGCACTGCCGCGCCGCGCGCTGCAGCGGAGCTTGCGCGCGCGGGCTCGAAGGCGGGCCGCAGGAACCTGCCCGCACATCTCTAGGCCCGGCGGTCCGCTTTCTTCCTCTTCAGCGCAACCATTCACCGCCGGGCACAAGCCCCGCGCGTTCGCGGCCATCGTCCTTCGGACGAGTCCGCAAGAATGGAGTGCGTCAATGCATGCAACGATCCACGGCGAGCGCACGCTCACCGATCTCGACTTCGCCCGCCTGAGCAAGCTGCCGGAGCACCAACTGCCGCCCGCCCTTGCGGAGCTTCTTGACTGCGCCGAGGTGACCAGCTCGAGGGCCGTGCCCGGGAACGTCGTAACGATGAACTCGCGGCTCGAAACCGTCGATCTGCTGACCCGCCGGCGGCAGACGCTGACAGTCTGCTACCCCGCAGACGCGGAACCGGCAGTGGGCCTCATCTCCGTGCTGTCACCGGTCGGAAACAGCCTGCTCGGCCTGAAGGTGGGCGATACGGCCAGGTGGCTGGCTCCGAATGGAGAGGCGTGCGCGGCCGAAATCGCGGCAATTCTCTTCCAGCCAGAAGCGACCGGCGACTACGCCACGTAGGCGCCCTGCGCCCTGCGCCCTGCGCCCTGCGCCCTGCGCCCTGCGCCCTGCGCACTCGCGCCCAGCGAGCAGCGAGCAGCGAGCCAGCTTCTTCACTCATTCACCCGCGGCTCACCGCGCCCGATGCCTCGTTGCCCGGCATGGGCGGGAACGCGCCTGTCTTTTCAGAAAAGGTAGCCTTGCCATGACCCCCAAATCCATTCTTGCCATCACAGACCTGACCGCGCGCACCGCCTCGGCGCTCTCGCGCGCTGCCCGACTGGCTGCCGAGCACAACGCCGCGCTGAAGCTGGTCCACGCGGCGTGGTCCGGCGAAGGGCCGCGCGCCGAGGCGGCGTGCCATCTCGCGCACCAGGCCTTGCAGCTCGAACAGCGCCATGGCCTGCGCGTTCGCACGGCGAGCCGGCCGATGAACACGTTGCAGGATCTTGCCGACGAAGCGCAGGGCGCAGACCTCCTTGTCATGAGTGCCGTGAATGAAGAACGCAGCCTGCGGTCGTTTTTCTGCGGCAGCGCGGCGGAGCGCCTCATGCGAATAGCCGGGCGTCCTGTCCTTGTCGTGCGCCAGCCAGCCGACGCGCCCTACCAGCGCCTGCTGATTGCGGTCGACTTTTCGCAAGCCTCTCGCATGCTGGTAGAGCACGCATTCGCACTCCACCCATCCGCACAAGTCGAACTGTTTCACGCCATCAGCACCGTCAACGAAAGAAAGCTGCGCGGCGCGGACGTTCCGGAGCACGTTGTCGAGGCGTATCGGCATGAGTGCAGGCGGCACGCACAAGATCAGATGCTGGGCTTCGCCGACTCTACCGAGGCCCGCCGAAACCGCGTGTCATGGGCGCTCGGCCGCGGCGATGCGGGCCGCCAGGCTGTGGTCCAGCAGCAGCACAGCGGCGCAGAGCTGCTTGTCGTGGGCAAGCATCGAGCCTCTGCGCTTTCCGACTTCGTCTTTGGAAGCGTTGCAAAGCGCGTCCTGCGCATGGCCACCGGCGATGTCATGGTCGTGCCTCATGATGCCGCGCCGGCCACCAGGGCTGCCGATATCCGACAGCCCGGCAGCGTCGAACCCATGACGCGGCGCGTGCGCGCAGGTGCCCAGACGCCCGTGTCATGATCGGATTCGCGCGTGCGTATCAGCGGCGCGCATGTCGGCGTCTCGCCTGACGCTCGATGTTTTTGTAGAGTCAGGCCTTCGATGCAAAAAGCTTCCTCGCCCCTGCCGTCCCAAACCGACCCGGACACTTCCACTGGCGAGTGGCCGGCGAAAGACGCGAACTCTTTCTCCCGGAAAACGGACACGCAAAGCAGCCGCGTCATTTTCGGTACTACTTTGTTTGTAGTGTTCGTATGCGTGGCATTGCTCGCGATGAACGCATGGCTGGTCGTTCGCGCGCGCACGGCAGAAAACGAGCAGATCGCGCGGGCCAATACCAACCTGGCTCGCGCGGTCAGCCAGCAGATCGAAAGCACGGTCGCCCTTGCCGAACACATCATCTCGGGCATCGTCTTCGAACTCGAGCGCGGGGACATCACGCCCGAAACCCTGCAACGCCTTCAACCGGTTCTCGTGAACCACGCCGCCGAAGTCCAGGCCATCAAGGGACTCTTCATCTACGACGAACAAGGCCGCTGGCTGGTGCATTCCGAAGCATCCCCGGCCGGAACCAAAAACAACTCGGACCGCGAGTATTTCATTCACCATCGAAACAACCCGAGCGCACGAACGCTGATCAGCGGGCCCATCGTGAGCCGCTCTTCAGGCGAATGGGTGATCCCGGTATCCCGAAGGATCAACGACCCGGAGGGAAACTTTGCCGGTGTCGTGCTCGTCACGCTCAGCGTCAAGCACCTGCTGTCCATCCTGGACCGCTTCCAGATCGGGGAGCAAGGAGCGATTGCGCTGTTCAATGCGAATCAGCTCCTTGTTCGCAGGCCCTTCCGGGAAGCCGACATGAGCAGGCGCAATGCCGGCTCTGCGCTGCAGCAGCAATTCCAGGCCTCGCGCTCGGGCACCATCGAAGGAAGATCGACGATCGACGGCGTGACCCGGATCATCAGCTTCGAGCACCTGCTGGACTATCCGCTCTTCGTTACGGTGGCCGTCGGCAAGAGCGAGGCCTTGCAGGAATGGAAATCCGCATCGATCTACCAGACAAGCTGGGTGGTCCTCTTGTGCTTGATCGTTGCAGTGTCAGGACGCTACCTAATCCGATCGATGCGCAGACGACTGGTGGCAGAGCTGAATCTGCGAAGCGCCCGCGATGCCCTGACCGAGGCCAATGAACGCCTGGAGCATCTCGCCCAGGAAGACGGGCTCACGGGCTTGGCCAACCGCCGCTACTTCGATGCCCGCCTGGCCATCAACTTTCAACAGGCACTGGAAAGCCAGACGCCGTTGGCGGTCGTCATGGTCGACGTCGACGAGTTCAAGAAGTACAACGACCTGTACGGCCACCTGGGGGGCGACGATTGCTTGCAGCGGATCGCCCAGGCACTGCGCACAGCGGTGTTGCGCTCCACCGATCTTGTCGCGCGCTACGGGGGCGAGGAAATGGTTCTGCTATTGCCCGGAACAGATGCCGACGGCGCGCTCGAGGTTGCGCAGCGGGCAAGGCTGGCCGTGGTCGATCTGCAGATTCCTCACGCGGCGGCGGTGCTGGGCACGGTGTCCATCAGCCTCGGGGCAGCGGCCTGGGTCCCGCAGCCGGGAAGCACGCCCTTCGAGCTTTTGAAAGCCGCGGACGAAGCGCTTTACCGGGCCAAGCAAGGGGGGCGCAATACAGTCCGGGTACACGCAGCTGCCCTGGAATAGCCCTATGGCGCCCTGATGATCCCGCGCCGAAGCATCGCGCTGTCCTATTGCTGAGTCGCTCGCGTGCGAGTGGGCCTCGTCCGACGCACAAATGCGCAAGCCTCGCGCCCACGCTGAAGCCCCGAAGGTGAACGTCGAGCCGGTTACCGCTCGCAGGAGCAGGAGAACACCATGGGCAGCTACTTCGGGAAAATCAGTTTTGCAGACAAGCGGGGCGGGCCCGATCAGGCCCAAGAAGCCCGACCGAAAACCGCGCAAAGCCCCTGCCAGGAAACGGCGCTGAGCCATGTTCGGCGGATCGCCATCTATGTCGACGAACCGCACCCGGGGCACTTCTTCTGGGTGCTCGCGGAAGAATGCGACGACGCGAGCTACTGGAGAGAACTGGAGTCCGCCGAGTTGTCTCATGCAACATGGCTCGACGCGCTGCATGCGGGCGTGAGAGCGCTGGAAGGCTACGCCTTGGACGATCGCATCGGCCCTCGCGCGCCAGGGCCCGCAACAACGCCCGTCTGGCCAGAGTCGCCGCCCGCATGAGTCGCATCAAGCGTACGGCAAAGTTCCTCAAACCAATGAGGACGGCGAGACGCATCGCAGACCCGCAGGGTCACCCATGCCACTTCGACGCATGAATGACGGCGCACATGTCGACCCGGTGGAAGTGCGGATCCTTGCAAGCGATGAAGTCGTCGTTGAAGGTGCCCACGGTGCTGTCGGGGCGGTGCTTCATGCCTTGGTAGAAGGCCTCGATGATCCCGCTCTTGAAGTCGGATTCCCGCGGAAACGCGGCGAGCACGGCTTGGCGCTCCGCATCGGTGAACTGGTCGTAGCTGCGGCCGGCAACGTCCATGCCGGCGCCCGCTTGCACCAGCGCGATCTCCGGCCGCATGAACTGCGGAATGCCGGGCGTCGTGTGGAGTGCCACAGCATTCCAGGCCGTCTCTATGCTGCTTTCCGGAATGCCGTGGCTCCGCAAAAAATCTCGCGCTGCGTTCGCGCCATCGACCTCGAAGCGCAGCTGGCTGCCGCCGTAACGCGAGGTGAGCCCGATGTCGTGGAACATGGACGCCGCGTAGAGAAGCTCGGGGTCGAACTTCAACCCGGCGGCCCGCCAGCGCACCCCAGCAATAGACGCGAAGGGAGTGGTGATAGAGCAAATCGCTTTCGGTGTCGCGAATCAGCTGCGTCAGCTCGCGGGCGAGTTGGCTGTCCGGAATGCGGATTCCGGAGACTTCTTGAGGTGTCATGGTGATTTCTTTCAGTTGATGGAACGATGGGTGTCACCGCCCGGCGTGCTCTTCCGGAAAGCCGACGAGCCGCGCGAAGTCGCGGACGCGCTCGCGTGGCATGGCAACCTGGTTGACCGGCGCATGCGGGTTGCCATATCCCATCGACATGCCGAAGGCTGTCACTTCGCAAGGCTCCAACTGCAGCTGCGTTGCGATCACCTCATGAAAGGGTGCAAAGGAGACCTGCGGACAGGTGTCGATGCCCCGGGCCTTCGCCGCGATCATCACGTTCTGGGCGAACAGGCCAAGGTCGATCCAGCTGTGCGACTTCAGCCTGCGGTCGATGGTGAACAGGAGACCCACCGGCGCACCGAAGAACGACAGGTTCCGCTCGGACTGGCGCAAGCGCGCGGCGGCGTCGGTTCGATCGATGCCAAGGGATTCGTAGTAGCGCGCTCCAAAGTCCTGCAGCCTCGCGCGGAACACATCGGGCAGCGGATCGGGAAAGTGTGCCGGCGCCGGAACGCTACCGGCCCGTGAAGCCGCGAGCAGCGCATCGGCGAGAGCCTCCTTCACCGTGCCGGTGACGACGTACACGCGCCAGGGCTGGATGTTCGCGCCGCTCGGTGCTGCGGCAGCGTCCTGAAGGACGTCCTCCACCAGCTTGCGGTCGAGTGGCCGCGGCTTGAACGCGCGAACTGCGTGCCGCGAGCGCATGACGGCCGAGACGCACCGGGCAATGGCCGCCTGGCCCGAATCACGTAGCGAGTTGTCCATTGCCTACTCCTGCGGTGCAGAGTGATAGGAGATCCGCCCCGAAGGAAGGAAGAACAGCGCAATGACCGCCCCTCCCCTGGCTTCCGGGTAGTGTTTGCTGCCGGGTGCAGGCGCGGTCCAGCCGCCGTAGCACCACCCAGCAGGGCCGCAAAGGGCCGCACCGGGAGTGACAGGCACGACCATATTGAACTCGCCGTATGGATGCCCGTGGTATTGGCCGCGGAAGCGGCTGTCGGGGTGGCCCTGGTGGTTGCCGGTGCTGTCCATGTACACCGCGGTGATGCTGAAGTGCAAGGTGCGTTCGGACGGTTCGGCGATGCGGCTGCGGCGGTAGCTGGGGCCATCGACCTCCACGTTTGCCGCCCACTCTTCTTCCACGCCCGATTTCACAAGCCGGCAGAGGGCCTGATAGAGATCGCTTTCTGGTCCGTACTTCTCGTTCAGCCAGCGTTCCACCGCCGGGCCGGCGGTCATGTCCTTCACTTCTTCGAGAAAAGGAATGCAACGCTCGATGAGCGCTTCGCTTGCGCAGAGGGGTGTCGCGGTGGTCATCTTCGGTGCTCCAGCGGTTACTTGCGAGCAATCATGGGCGATGAGCGAACTGAAGGGAACTGCTGGTTTTGCAAGCTCATAATGCACGCCATTCATTGCGGAAGAACGAGCATGAGCATTGGCCGAATGGACTTGAACCTGCTGAAGGTGTTCGACGCCGTCTACGACGAGCGCAACCTGGTCCTTGCGGGCAAACGGCTCAACCTCACCCAATCTGCGGTGAGCCACGCCCTCGGCAGGCTGCGCGAACTGGTCGGCGACGAGCTGTTCATGCGAACGGGCAAGGGAATGGTTCCAACGGGCCGGGCCGCGGCCATGGCCCCGGCTCTGCGCGATGCCCTGCGCCGCATCGAGACAACCCTGGGTGTCGAACCTTTCGCTCCGGCGGAGTCGACCCGCCGCTTCGTCATTGCCGCAAACGACCATCTGACCTCGGTGATCATTGCACCGCTCTCGCGCGAGCTTCAGCAGATCGCCCCGCGCGTGGAGCTCGTGATCCGGCCTTCCACACGGCTCGACCTTGCAGAGCAGATCGACCTGGGGCGGATCGATCTTGCCATCGGCATCTTTGCGCAAGTGCCCGAACGGTTGAACTCGCGCACGCTCATGTCCCAAGGCGAGGCCATTCTGATGCGGCGCGGCCACCCTGCGTCGCGCCGCAAGCTCACGCTGCGCGACATGGCAAAGTACCCGCTGGTGACCGTCTCCGTCGGCGGCCAGGAGGAAGGAGCCGTGGGCGGATTCATCCTGGAGCGCGGCCTCGCGCGCCAGTCCGAAATGTTCGACCGGCAGGCGCTCGAAGAGGCATTGCGGGCTGAAGATGAGGCGCCACATGCACGCATCACCGTGCCGCATTCCCTGGCGATACCCGAACTCCTTCGTGACACCGACATGCTGTCCATCGTTCCCGCGTCGCTTGCCGTGGCGCTCGTGAAAGACCGCGACCTGCTGCGCCGGCAGCCGCCTTATCAAGCCGGCACGTCCACCATTCGCGCCGTCTGGCACCGCCGCGACGAGCACGACGCCGCGCATGTGTGGTTGCTCGACATGGTCGCAAAGACCGCCCATGCCGCCGAGGAATCGCTCGGCTAGCAACACGCGGGCGCCGAAGTGCACGACGTGCATTTCGTGGTTGAAAAGACATCAGTTCTCTTTGGGCCATGGGGCGCCCATCATTGGCTGGCAAAGCCATCGATATGGCGCACTTCACCGTTTCACCAAGGAGAACCCACATGAAAAACAAACCACGGCTCGCTGCGGGCCTGATTGCCGCAGCCATGGCCGGCCTCTTCGGCGCCGCCGCGGCGGCGCACGAAAAGACCGAGACAGTCACTCCGGCGCTCCAGCAGGAGATTCCAAATATTCCCGGCAAGTCGCTGACCGCCGTCGTCGTCGACTATGCGCCGGGGGCCGCCTCGCCGGCGCACATGCATGCGAAGTCCGCATTCATCTACGCCTATGTGGTCTCGGGCTCCATCGAGTCGCAGGTAAACGACGGGCCGAAGCAGCTACTGCACGCCGGCCAGAGTTTCTACGAGCCGCCCGGCGCGCGGCACACCGTGAGCCGCAATGCCAGCAAGACGAAGCCCGCCAAGCTGCTGGCGGTCTTTGTGACGGACACCGGCGACTCTCCGCTGACCACGCCCGCAGCCCAATCCGATTCCGGATCCATGGAGAAGAAGCAATGAGCCAACGTCTCGACTACAACCAGCTTGCCCCCGCCGGCGTCAAGGCGCTCGGAGCCGTCTATGGCTACGTCGCCCAGAGCGGCCTTTCACCCGTCCTTGTCGATCTTGTGTACCTGCGCGTCTCGCAGATCAATAACTGCGCGTATTGCCTCGACATGCACACGCGGGACCTTTTGAAGAAGAGCGTGCCCGTGGAGAAGCTTGCGCTGGTGCAGGCCTGGCGCGAAGCCGGCGACCTGTTCGACGCTCGTGAGCAGGCTAGCCTGGCCTGGGCGGAGTCGGTGACGCGCGTTGCCGACACAGGCGTGCCCGATTCGGACTTCCAAGCCGCAGGGGAGGTCTTCGACGAGCGTGAACTGGTGGACCTCACCATCGCGATCGGCGTGATGAACACCTACAACCGGCTGGCGATCAGCTTTCGAAACACTCCTCAGGCCGTGCGGCCTAAGTAGGCCCGGGCGCGTCTGCGCTCTGGATGGACCGCCGCGAGTACGGTTTTCTTCGCGCTTCTTGCAGCGCTCTGGTGCGTGCGGAGCTCAAGTATGAGGAGCATCGCGTGAATGACGGCATTGGGCCCAAAGCGGCGGTACAGATTTCGCGGAAGCAGCCCTTCGTTGGAACCTACTTCTCTGCTATGCGCCCCAAACCGCCTGGTGTCTTCGGCCACGCGAATGTCCTTGGCGCGACGGGCTCACCACTTCATGCGCAGCCCCAGTGAGCCTTGAACCGTGCGCTTCACCTTCGCGTCGCCGCCGGAAGCCCAGAGCTTGCCCACTTCGCCGTAGACGCTGGTCGTCTGGCTCAGCGCCAGCGTGAGGCCGCCGGCCAGTTCGCTGGAGGTGGCGCCGGTGCGGCCCGTGATGTCGGTTGCGCCGGCGGGTCCGATGAAGCGGGCCACGTCGGTACCGCTGCTCGCCTTGTAGAGGTTGAAGCGGCCGTACGGCTGCAGCGTGCCGAGGCCCGTGGCGATCTCGCCCTTCAGCCGCACGCCAACGCGCGCAATCCAGCCGTCGTCGCTGTCCTGCCGCACATTCGCGCCGGAGATCGCGACGTTGTCCAGGCTGAGGCGCTGGTGAATCAGCTGCACTTGCGGCTCGATCTTCCAGCCGCTCGCGCCCAGCGCAAAGGCCTGGCCCACTTCGATGGACGCCATCAGGCTGTCGCCCTTGCCCCCGCTGCGCAGCGTCGACAGGGGTTCGACGGTGTAGCGGTGCCGCCCGGCCTGCAGCACGGCATCGGCGTAGAAGCCCGAATCGGCGGTCCAGGTGCCGTAGGCGCCCAGGTACTGGCTGCGCAGGTCGTTGGCGCCGACGGCCAGGTCGGCGATGCCGCTCGCGAAGCCGTTGACGCGGATGCGGCCGTCGAGCTGGCCGACGTACACGCCGGCGCGCCAGTTCGATGTGGCGAACAGGTCGGTGCCGGCTTGGAAGCCCTTGACGTTGCCCTTGCTGTGCGGGTTGACGGTGCCTTGCTGGTGGATGTCGATGTCGGCGGCGATCACGCGGCCCCAGGCCCGGCGGTCGCTCCCGCTGGACGCGACCCCGGAGGCTTTGACGTCGTCGTCGCCGATGCGCTGGTGCAGGTTGCCGATCATCGCCAGGTCCATCTGGCGCAGCTGGCTGGGCAGCGCGGACAGCAGCGGGACTTCGGCGCGGTAGGTGGGAACGGGCAACAGTGCGGGTATTGGCGCTGTGGTGGGCGGCGCCAGCGGCGACGCCGGAGCGGTCGAACGCAGGTACCAGTTCTCGCCAGCGCCCTGGGCATCGGCCGCATAAAGGCGGTATTCGTAGGCGCCCGCGTCCACGTGTCCACCCAACAGGCTGAAGGCACTCTTGCTCGTTTGCGCGGTGGTCGTGCCACCGTTGATCCCGCTGATCACCTCGATGCCGTTGCCGGAAGTGAGCGCGCCAAGCCCGCTCAGGTTGGTGAACTGGATTGCGGTGCTGCCGCTGGCGTTTGCCGCAGGCCCATCGAGCACGAGCCGGTCGCTCACGCTGGTGCGGCCGACAATGCCCGTGCCCATTCTCAGGATGCCGGCGTTGCCGACATAGGCGCCGCGGACTGCAAGGGCGCTGCCCGCGGTCGCACCTGCCAGGTTGACCGTGCCGTTGTTGGCGAGCGCCGCCACGCTTTGATCGAACCCGTTGATATCCAGCGTTGCGCCCGGCGCGACCGTATAGGCCGAAGCCGCGCTGAAGGTGTTGGCCGCGCCCGCGCGCAGCGTGCCGGCGGCCACGGTAGTCGCCCCGGTATAGCTGTTGGCGCCTGTGAGCGTCAGCGTGTTGGGGCCCATCTGCGTGACCGCCCCGGTGCCCGAGATGACGTTGCCGAAGGTGAAGTTGTCCGAGCGATTGAACGCCAGCGTGCCGTTGTTGGTCACGTCTCCCACCACAGAGCCTGTCGTGCCGCCGTTGCCCAGCTGCAAGGTACCGGCGCTGATCGTGGTGCCGCCGGTGTAGCTGTTGGTCCCGGTCAGCACCAGCGTGCCCAGGTCCGACTTGTCGATACCGCCGGTACCGGCGAGTTCGGAAGCAATCGTGGCCACGTAGCCCGCGCTCGGTGCGGTGCCGTCACCCACGCGAAGAAGGTTGCTGCCCGCAGCCAGCGTGATCGGCTGGCCTTGCACCACATAGCCGGAAGCGGCGAACTGCATGCCCCCGGAAACGACGGCGCCTGCGCTGTTGTCGACCGTGACGGTGCCGGGCGCGCCCGCGAAGATTGCGAAGGTGCCGTCCGCGTAGGGTGCGTTGATGGTGCCGGTGAGCTCCGTCCAGTTGGCATTGCCCGCCGAGGCCTGCCAGATTCCGCTGCCGCCGTTGACGGTGCCGTTGTTGAGCGGCCCTGCCCCGCCATCCCAGAAGTTGAGCGTGAGGCCGGCCGTGTTGATCAGGTTCACCTGCCCGGCAACCGAGGTCTGCACAAAATTGACGCTGCCCGCCGGCATGGTGCCGAGCGCAAGGCCGTTGTCGGTCAGCGTGCCGCCGTAGCTGATCACCCGGTACAGGCCGGGTCCGTAGGCTCCGCCTGCAGAAACGGTGGCATTGAGCGTGCCGTCCAGCGTGAGGTTGCCGACCACCACCGTCAGGTCGTTGAGCGGACCGCCGGCGACGCCGGCCTGCCCGAACTCGTAGTTGAGCACCGATGCACTCGCGAGCGACAGGTCGCCGTTGATGGTCAGCGTGCCGGGGGAGTTGCCCGGCGCAAGGACGCCGTCATTGATTGCGACACTGCCGCCGACGGTGCCGGTGCCGCCGAGCGTGCCGCCACCGGTCACGCTCATCGTACTGCCCGCGTTGCCCAGGGTGCCGTTGACCCACAAGGTGCCGTTGCTGACAGTCGTGCCGCCGGAGAACGTGCTGCTGTTGCCGCTGAGCGTGGTGACACCGCTGCCGATCTGCGAGATCGTTCCGGCGCCGGAGATGGCACCGCCAAGTGCCAGCGCCCCTGAGCGGTTGAGCACAAGCGCGCTGTTGTTCGTGATGTCGCCCGCGATGGAACCGGTGCCCCCGCCATCGCCAACCTGCAAGGTGCCCGCCGCGATGGTGGTGGCGCCGGTGTAGGTGTTGTCGGCAGTCAGCGTCAGCGTGTCCGCGCCGAGCTTGGTGAGCGTGCCCGTGCCGGAAATGGCGCCGCCGAAAGTAACCGCGTCCGAGCGGTTGAAGACTAGGGCGCCGTTGTTGGTGACGTTGCCAAGGATCGAGCCAGTGGTGCCGCCGCTGCCGATGTGCAGCATGCCGGCTGTGATCGTCGTTCCTCCCGTGTAGGTGTTGTCGCCGGTGAGTGCCCAGGTTCCTGCCGTATTGACCGCAAGTGTGCCGACGCCCGAAATCACGCCGGAGACGGTGTTGGGCGCCCCGCTGAAGCTGCCTCCGAGCGTCGCCGTGTTGCCGGAGATCGCCACGGGCCCCGTGAGGTTCAGCGCCCCGCTGCCGTCGTTGCGAACCGTGCCGCTGTTGATGGTCCAACCGCGGTTGGTGCTGGCGCCCGTGCCGGTATAACTCAATGCGCCGCCGGCAGATATGCCGATGGAGACGGCGTTGTTGGTTGCGAGGCCGCTACCCAATGAATTGGCGATCCCCCTGTTTGCGAGCACAGGGGCGACGACGGTCACACCGGAAATACTGGCAACGCTCCGCCAGGTGTTGTTGCCCCCGAGCGTGATGGTGCGTCCGGTAGACCCAGAAAAGCTTACTGCTCGTGTGACGGAATCGCTGATCACGCCGAGCAATGCAAGGTCACCGCCCACCGCGTCGAAATTGGTAAGGCCGAGGATGTCACCCCCCAAGGAGATGTTGCCGGTCAAAGTCAAGGTGCCGCTGCCCGAATGGCGAAGCCGAGTCCCCAAGCTGGAAGCCGGGTTTTGAAATGTGAAGTTGCGATTGGAACTGCCACCCGTGCCGGTATACGCGAGAGTCGCGGTGCCACTCGTAGGCGCGACGAGAACGGTGCCGTTGCCGACGGTGGTCGGTGCACCCAGGGCACTGGCCACGCCCAGATCGGCGATGGACGTGAACGAAAGGGTGCCGCTGCCTGCTGGCAGGTACTGCGTCTGCCCGGTGTAGTCGTTGGCGTTGTTGCTCAAGGTCATCGACGCGGCGATTGCCGTGAGCCCGCCCGCACCGGTGTAGCGCGCAGCGCCCAAGCGCGAGCCGTTCACGGTGACATTGCCGCTGGCAAGCGTGACCACCCGGCTGGCCGGCAGCACGGTGCCGGTGTTGGCAACAAGCTGCGTGCCGCCCGCCATCACGATGCCGTTGCTTGCGGCGCCAAGCGCGGCATCCCCATTGACGCTGAGGATGCCGGCATTGACGGTGATGCCGCCGCTGAAGGTGTTGGCGCCGCTGAGTGTCAACGTGCCCGCACCTGCCTTGATCACACCTGCCGTGCCCGCGATGGCAGAGCTGATGGTCGCCGTCACATTCAAGCCGGTAGTGAGGGTCGGCGTTCCCGCAAGGGTGAGCGTCGAACCGGCAAGCGTGTAACCGGTGACGTTGAAGTTCAGGTTGCCCGCAGTGACCGGTACGCCAAGCGACACCGTGCCCGCAGTTCCGGCGAAGACAGCGCTGTCGACATTGCTGTTGTTCCAGGCGGATGCGGTGCCGCCAGTGCCTGTCGCGTTGGTGTTCCAGAACGCATTGGTCGTGTCCCATGTTCCGGCTCCGCCCAAGCCGGCTGCGGTTCCGGTGGTGTCCCAGTAGAGCGTGGCCGCCGAAGCCGGAACGCCCCACGCAAGCGTCAACGCGAGGGCAAGCGCCGTGCGCCGCAACGAGCTGCCACCGCGCCCGCACCCATCACCCTCCCGAGACGCGGCGCTGCAATGCGCGCACGCGGTCTCAGGAACAGCGACCCAGGACGAGAGCGCTGTATTCCAGACGCTGAAATACGACTTGTTCATGGTGGTGGTCTCCTCGATGCATTGTTTTAAGAAGAAGAACAAGCAGGCCTGCGTCGTCGATCAGGCGTGCGGGGCGGGGAACGACAACTTTCACGTCAGCGACTCCGCGTCGGGCTCGATCGAGCGGGTTGCTTGCCTGCGGGTGGTGGTGTGGCCAAGGCGTGTGCGGCAACAGATTTGCCGCGCCTTTGAAGGGAGGAGATACGCAGTCGACGAAGTGCATCGTGTGGGCGACCAATTCCAGCTGAATCGGATCGTCGTCGAGGACGGCGACGCGTGTGCCCGTTTCTATCCCCTTCATATGCTCCAATCAATAAGCAAGAAGTTCTCGCTCATTTGCAGGGGCGCGAACGAAGGTTCGCACTGGACAGACCTCACTCATCCGGTCCACCACCGTGCGGAACCGGAAGGCTTTTTTTCTCAGGGCGAATCGCCTCGGCGATGCCGCCGCGCTCGCAACCTGCCCGGCCAAAAAAACCGAGTGGTCTCTGGTCATCCAGGGACCATGGCTCGTCGCTCAGTTGGTAGCCCTGGCCCCAGATGGCCTGGAGCCTGAAGCGCAGCCCAAGCTTTGTGCGCAAGCCCGATACGCAGACGTCCAGCGCACGCGAGAGAGAGCCGTTCTCTTGCTTGCGTCCCCACGCGTTCGACAGAGCGCCGTTCTCTACCTTTCGTCCCCACACATTCGCAAAGAGCCATTCGCGCGTCAGAACCCGGTCGACATTGCGGAAGAAGGCAACTGCCAAGTCGAGCTCGCGGGGCCGCAGCCTGATGGGTGTGCCGGCAAACTCTGCCTTGTCCTGGTCCAGCAGCACACGGTAGCCCCGCCATTCGAGCACCCGCGCGGGGATGGGCTCTTTGCGGCGCACCAGGGCAGCCTCCAGCAAGCGGTAGGTGTCTTCGAACGATGACGGCGCGTGCGCCACGGTCGAAGACTCGTCCCCGTACAAGGCCGACATCATCCGGAACTGCCGCTTGGAGGCGCCGAGGACGAGCGGCACCTGCTGCCCCAGAATCTCGCGTACATGCGCGACGAGCGGCTGAAACACCGCAGGGTCGTGCGGACACGCGAGCAGCAGCAAGCGGAAGCTGCCGACCTCATTGGCGCGCGCCTGAAGTTCGTTCACGTGGGTGAAGACCACAGGCACATGGCCCAGCCTGCAGATGGCCCGCCTCGCGAGCTCTCGGGTTCGAAGTGAAGGATCTAGAACAGCAATTTGCAAAGGGGCTCTCGCGAGTCGATCGCTTCCCGCAGGGGAAGCGGGCGGGGCACGCAGTGCTGGCAACGGCGCAATTCGTGGCCAGCACGATGTTCGCGACGAGGTTCACCGGGGTTGTCTCTCCGTGTTGTTATGGCGCCGGTGTATGGAACGCCGGCGGGTTTTTCCGGCGCGATTGTTCTGATGAGCGCCAATTAAGTCCAATGCATACTGCACCCAAGATCAATGCAGTGGATGCAATTGGCCTCGAGGGGCCGCAAGGAGCCCCATGGACCTCAAGCGCTGGAGTCATATCGTTGCCGTGGCCGATCGGCGCAGCTTCATTCGGGCTGCCGAGCAGGTGCACCTGAGCCAGCCCGCCCTCACCCGCAGCATCCAGGCGGCGGAAGCCGAGCTGGGCCTGCAGCTGTTCGATCGCGGAACGAACGAAGTGGTGACTACACCGGCCGGTGAATTCGTCGTTGCACGCGCCCGGCAGCTCGTCTTCAACAGTCGCTGCCTGGAGCGCGACGTGGAGCTCTACCGCAGCCGCAGCCTGGGCGATATGGCTTTCGGCATCGGCCCTTTTCCGGCGGCGACCCTTCTGTCGCAGCTGCTGACGGAGATGCGATGCGAGTTTCCGGGCATCAACCTGCGCGTGGAGATCAGCAATTGGCAACTGCTGCTGAAGCGCCTGCTCGAAGAGGACATCGAGTTCTTCGTTGCCGACACCAGGAACCTGCCGCCCGACCCCAACCTGCACATCCGTGCCGTGCGCCGCGAACCGGGAGGTTTCTACGTGCGCTCAGGCCACCCCTTGGCGGCGCACAAGTCCGTCACGATGCCGCAGCTGTGGCCGCACGGCGTTCTTTCGGTGCGGCTGCCACCTGGTGTGCGCGCCGTGGTCTCTCAACTGCTTGGCCTTGCGTCGCCGGCCGAGCTTTCGCTTGCGCTCGAATGCGACGACGTCGGCTTGCTGAAAAAAGTGGCGCTCGCCTGCGACTCGGTGCTGGCCGCCCCGCATGCCGCGGTCAAGGAAGAGGTCGCGGCCGGCGAGCTTCATCCGCTGGAAGTCAGCGGCCTGCCAGTGCAGGCATCGGAAATGGGCGTTGTCACATTGCGGGGCCGAACACCTTCGCCGATGGCCGAGCTCATCATCAGCAGGCTGCCGGCGCGATGATGACGCCGCCAGCAGAGCTTGCGAGCTATAAATCGGCAAGGTTGGGCAAAGGTTGTTTTTCGACGCTGCTTGACCTCATCCATTAAAGAACGTCTCGGCGTTTGCGGAATTCTCCTACGCTCAAGGCCGCTCGACGAGCCATGATCGGGCCGTTAAGTTGCTCGAATCACCATGGCAAAACGTGAATCGCAGTTTGCTGAATCTCTGCAAATATGGAGGGAGTCGGAACGGCTCGCGCGCCAGGCGGAGGCCTGCGTGAACAGGAGACTCGTCGCCTACTTTCGCGGCGAGTCGTCGGCGCCCAGCCCGGACGAACAAGCATTGGCGAAACACGCCCGGGATGTGGCCAAGCGCCACTTCGTGAACGTACTCAGGAGGTCGGGTCCCTCGCAGAGGCGAGCCTTTCGTTGATCACCAGTGTTGGCTGGATGTTGCCTCAATCGGGCGCCGTCATTTGGCCTGCCACCCATGTCAGGCATTGCGCCCTCAGTTCCGCAATCCCCACCTCTCGCGACGTTGCAGGCTTGGCCAGCACTAGCTTGCAGCGATGGGTGCGGCCTCGGGAAATGTCTACGGTGCCGGAAAAGCTGCTGCCATCTTCCGCCGGCAGAACAAACAAGTCGAACGTCCACTCTCCGTGATGAAAACGCTCCGAAGGCGCCATAGCGTTGCTCCAGTACTTTCAAATCGGCTAATGCAGGGGAGATAGATCGTACTATTTGCGGCCATCGGCGCGATCAGCGCTCCATCAGCCCGCGCTTCGATTTCTCGCGTCCGTGAGCGCCACCACACTGTCTCGATCAACCCACATATCGGCAGAAATTCACGCACGTTAGAGTTTTCCACATATGTGTCTAGTTGCTCCCAAAAGCATCGGGTTGGCGTCCGTGTACACGTCGCCGGCTGGAGCAAGTTCCAACACTTTGGCGTTGATCGCCGCTCGTTGGACCAAGTAAGCATGAGCGAGATCCTTGTCGCCGGGTCCCGCTCCGAAGCGAGCTTCAAGCGTGGCCCGCGCAATGGTCACCGGTACCGATGTTTCGCCACCAATTCGCTTGACCCGCACGAACAGCGTGATGCCCCTGTCTTCCAGATTCACGAAGTCGCAAACGTCGACGCGCTCTTCTCGCCATTCGACTCGAATTCAACGCGGCAGTAAACCGGGCTGTCTCGACCGCCCGTGGCCTCTACAACCTTTTCTGAAGGCGGGATGGCGTGAGCTGGCGAGACCGACGCGCTTTTTTTGAAGGGCCACATATAGGGGTTCGAATCAGTTGAGCGATGGGAGACACGGGCCGGTTGTGGCCAGGTCCGGCCTAGCGACGACCGATCTTCTTTGATTGATTGGTTTCCTTTTTTCGCACGGTAAGCACCTTACCTTGGGAATCGATCATGAACTGAACACCATGAGGCTGGGCTTGCTGGTCGAGCTTCTCGGCTCGAGCATCTGCCTCGGCCATCGTCTCGAACAGCTGAATCGATGCTCCATCAAAGAGCCTACTGTCTGCCAACCATTCTCCGGATTCCAGCCGGTACTCCATGGAGCCCATGCCATAGAACCTAGCGATACCCCAACTCTTCCCCATGCCGAGTCTTCCTAGAGATGCCGTTTGTGCGCCCAGATTCTGGAACATGGGCGAGCGTCTGGTTTGGGCCGGATTCCGCCGCATGCGGACCGGCTGTGGCGGGCCCAAACCAATCTTCATTGTTGCCCCACCGTCGTTGGGGCCCCGCCGCCCGCTCTTAAAGTTGGGTCCAGGGCGTCAAAAAATGCCTGCCTCTCCTCTTTCGAAGGCTGCTTTCCACTGACGGTAGCCTGTGAGCTCAGCCTCAGAAACCGGCGCACTGCCTACAAGAATTTGTCCGGCTGCCGCCCCGGGCGACCGATTGGGAACATGCCCGAGCTTAATCGTCCAGCGCCCCGCCTTCGCAGCCTGGCGGGCTTCATCAAGTGACTTGAACTCCGCTTCACCGAGCGCGCAGCTCACGATCAACAAGTAGTCATCTTCCGTCGCGACGAAGGGCTTGCCCTGGATGCTGATTGCGGTGCCTTTCTTGAAATCGAAGCGGTCCACTTTGAGGATTTTATTGACTGCAAACTTGCCGTCGCTTCGATTGCTCGCTAGCACATCGCCCTCCTTGAAGGCGAATTGCTTGTATTCGGGCGGAAAGAAGCTGCCTGCGTAGGTGGCCATGTGAATGAAAAAAAGAAGGAAGGCAGCGAGACGGGACATAGGTGCCCATTGTTCATGAGAGGTCAGTTTGTGCGCACGCACTTCAAGGCGGGCGCTCAATCGACCATCAGAGGTTGTCGTATGCGCGCTGCGAAGGTCGGCTTCGGAGCGAACTGGACCAAGTCAGCGAACGTCGGGTTCTGGCCGTATTCAGCATTTCCATTGTGTGCGGGCCTCACCCGCTACGCAGCGAGTAGGCGCTGGAAGACAGGCAGCAGTTCCCGATAGCGCTCAAGGTAGTCGCCGTTGTCTCCATGTCGCGAGGCTCGGGCGGCGAGGAAGAGCTCATTGCGAACATCAACCAACGAAGACCGCCGGCGCTCACGGGCCGCGGCGAGCGCCGCTTCGCTCGACCCGAAGTGCTCATACCCGTTGAACGTCATTGCGAACGCGAACACCGCCTGTCGGTCCGTCGGGTCTGGGAGCGCCGAAAGCGCCAAAGGAGCGGTTGGGTTCATGTTCTCTAAGCGTGCGATGCCAATGGCTGCTTCTGGGCGAATTCTGCCTTGCGGCTGGGTGACTGCTTATGGCCGATTCCCGTCGTAGAAGCCATGCCTCCCGCCGATTCTCATACATGCGCGAGGATATTGACCAGCCTCCCGAATGGGTCGCGAACGAAGAAACGGCGGACTCCCCAAGGTTCGTCGACAGGTCCGTACTCGATCGAGAACCCGGCCGCTTTCATGCCCTCGAGTGCAGCATTCAGATCATCCACTTCAATCGACAGGTCCGGCACCGGCGTGCCGGAGCCACCTTCTGCGGCAAAGCTTACCTGCACGGTCATCTCGGCCGCAGAGCCAAAGGTCTGGATCCATCCATGGTCCATCAAGAGCTCGAGGCCAAGAACATCCTGGTAGAACGTCCGGGCCAGGCCCGGGTCGAGCACCGCGAAATTGGCGACTATCCGCTTAACTTGCAACTTGCTTCCTTTTGCTTTCGTGGAGGCCGCTCCCCCACTCTATTGCGGCACTCCAGAATTCATTCGCGGCCTTCCCCAAGAGTTCGCTGTCCCGGTAGAGCCTTATTTGCAGCGGAACGTCCCACTCGCCGCTCGCTGCGGCGACAAGGCGCCCTTGGCCAATGTCTTCCTCGACGAGGGTCTGCGGCAGCCAAGCGATGCCCCTGCCGTCCAGTGCCATCGTCCGGAGGACTGAGGCGAGATGTGCCGTGAAGATGGCCTGTGCCGCTTGCGACTCCAGGCGCCGGCTCACTACGGCACGCATGATGCGTCCCAGTCCGGATTCTTCGGTGTACAAGAGCACCGGCACGGCAGCTGCGCCCTTGCGTGAAAGCTGATGCAGCGGCTTGCCGGAGTTGTTGGGCGCCGACACGGCGATCAGCATGTCTTCGCCGATCGGGGCCGACTGGTAGGGGGCGGCATCGAGCGCGCCATGCGCATCAGGATGCGCGTGGCTCAGTACGAACTGCACCTTGCTCTGCAGCATCAGCGATTCGCAACGCTGGAGAACGTCGGACATGAGTTGCACCGGCCCGAGCGTAATGCTGGACTCGAGACTGCGGATCCATCGCGGCAGGAAGGTCATGGAAAGCGCATGCGTGCACGCAATGCGCAAGGTGACCGAACTGGCCTCCGCGATCTTCCTCGCGTCGCCCGGCACGCGGGCCACCCTCGCGATCAATTCCTGCGCCACGCCTGCAAACCACTCACCAACTTCGGTGAGCGTGGCGGGCTGTGTGCTGCGGTCGAACAAGTCGGCGCCGATCCACTCCTCCAGCGCGCGAATGCGGCGGCTGAATGCGGGTTGGGAGCTGTGGCGCTCGTCTGCCGCACGCGAGAAGTTGCCCGTTGCTGCCAACGCCAGGAAGTCGTCAAGCCAGATCAGGTTCATGTCCGGTTCGTCCAGCGCATAGAAGTTGAGAAATTGAACATTGGCCCAAAAAGACGGCACGGCCGACCATTCAGTCTCCCACTCACCCGTTCTGGAGACAACCGTGAAGATCGTCGAAATCCGCGAGAAGACCATCCCCATCAGCTCGCCCATTCGCAACGCCTACATCGACTTTAGCAAGATGACGTTGAGCCTGGTCGCAGTGATCACCGACGTGATCCGCGATGGCAAGCCGGTCGTCGGCTACGGCTTCAACTCCAACGGCCGCTACGGCCAGGGCAAGCTGATGCGCGAGCGGTTCATTCCGCGCATCATGGAAGCGAATCCGGCGTCCCTCGTCGACGACAGCGGCAACAACCTCGATCCGCACAAGATCTGGAACACCATGTTCACCAATGAGAAGCCGGGCGGCCATGGCGAGCGCTCGGTGGCCATCGGCACCATCGACATGGCGGTGTGGGACGCGGTGGCCAAGATCGAAGGCAAGCCGCTGTTTCAATTGCTGGCCGACCGCTACGGCAACGGCAAGCCCAACCGCAAGATCTTCGTCTACGCGGCGGGCGGCTACTACTACCCGGGGCAGGACCATGGAAAGCTGAAGGACGAGATGCGCAGCTACATCGACCGCGGCTACACGGTCGTGAAGAAGAAGATCGGCGGAGCCTCTCTCGACGAAGACCTGCGCCGCATCGACTCGATCATGGAAGTGCTGCAGGACGGCCAGAAGCTCTGCGTCGACGCCAACGGCCGCTTCGACCTGGAAACCGCGATTGCCTATGCCAAGGCCCTGTCGCAGTACGACCTGTTCTGGTACGAGGAGCCGGGCGACCCGCTGGACTTCGAACTGCAAGCGGCCCTCCGCAATTTCTACAAGAACCCGATGGCCACGGGGGAAGACCTTTTCTCGATGCAGGATGCGCGCAACCTGATCCGCTACGGCGGCATGCGCCCGGACCGCGACTGGCTGCAGTTCGACTGCGCGCTCAGCTACGGCCTTGTCGAGTACCTGCGCACGCTGGACATGTTGAAGGAACATGGCTGGTCGGCCAGCCGCTGCATCCCGCACGGCGGGCACCAGATGTCGCTGAACATCGCGGCCGGCCTCGGCCTTGGCGGCAACGAGTCCTACCCCGACCTGTTCCAGCCGTTCGGCGGGTTCCCCGATGGCGTGAAGGTCGAGAACAGCTTCGTGACCCTGCCCGACTTGCCGGGGATCGGCTTTGAGGGCAAGGCCGACCTGTACCGCGAGATGCAAGCGCTTTCAGCCTGAAGCAGGTAACCCACAAAGGAGACAACACCATGAAAAGCATCTGGCGCCATGCCGTGGGGATTGGCCTGCTGGCTTCGGCCACGTTGGCCTCTGCAGACTTTCCGGACAAGCCCGTCACGCTGGTTGTCCCGTTCGCGGCCGGCGGCCCGAGCGACAAGATCGCCCGCGACCTGGCCGAGGCCCTGCGCAAGCCGCTCGGCCAGACCGTGGTCGTCGACAACGCAGCCGGTGCGGGCGGCACCATCGGCTCGGCCAAGGTGGCGCGCGCCGCGCCGGACGGCTACACGCTGCTGGTGCACCACATCGGCATGGCTACCGCGCCCGCGCTGTATCGCAAGCTCCCTTACAAGGTGCCCGATGACTTCGAGATGCTGGGCCTGATCAACGAAGCCCCTTCGGTGGTGATCGGCAAGCCGAGCCTGGAAGCCAACAGCTTCGCGGACTTGCGCAAGTGGGTTGCGGCGAACGGCGGAAAGGTCAACCTGGCCCATGCAGGGCTGGGCTCTGCGTCGCATCTGTGCGGCTTGATGTTCCAGAGCGCGCTCAAGACCACCATGACCGCGGTGCCCTACAAAGGAACCGCGCCGGCCATGACAGACCTCATTGGCGGGCAGGTCGATCTCATGTGCGAGCAGGCCACCAACGCTGTTCCGCAAATCGAGGGCAAGAAGGTCAAGGTCTACGGCATCACGAGCCTCAAGCGCCTGCCGCTGCCATCGCTCAAGGACACTGCCACGCTGTCGGAATCCGGGCTCAAGGACTTCGACGTACAGGTCTGGCACGGCTTGTATGCGCCCAAGGGAACACCGCCCGCGGTGTTGGACAAGTTGAACGCAGCGCTTCGCGCCGCCTTGAAGGATCCGGAGCTCATCAAGCGCGAAGAGGCGCTGGGCCTCACCGTTGTGAATGACGACCGCCTGACCCCGGCCGGCCACAGGAAGTTCGTGGAAGCTGAGAAGATCCGCTGGTCGCAGGTCATCAAGGACGCCGGCGAGTACGCCGATTGAGCGCAAGCATGAAGATCGGGACTCCTGGTTCAATTCTTTGATGACGCGAGACCGCCGAACCAGATGTTCATTGCCTGCCAGAGCCCATCCGGCGTCCCGTCGCACACCCATGCCACATATCCATCGGGCCTGATCAGCACTGCCGATGGCGCGGTCACCAGGCCCAGCGCAGGCAGCTCCCACGGACCGGCACATTCGCCGTGAACCCGCTTGATGCGGTCGGACCAGGGCGTGAGGTCGAATCGGCCCGGCGCGCCGAGATCCAGAAACACGGGCCGCGCATCCCGCAGCAGCGCGAACACACGCGTGGAACCTTCGGGCGTGACCAGGTCAAGGTCAGGCATGCGGCGGCCGACCAGGGGATGCTCGCCGCCCAGGTCGTAGCGAATACCGAGTCCGGACATCTCGGCGGCGATTCGCTTGCGAGGCTCCTCCATGCCGAGCAGCTCCAATACGATCTCGCGCAAGGCATCCGTGCGCTCATCGGTGCGTTGCAATGCGACCTGTGCCATCGTCGTGCGCAACACACGCGCCGCAACCGGGTGCCGCTCGGCGTGATACGTGTCGAGCAGGCTTTCAGGCGATGTTCCTTTCACCACCTGGGCCAACTTCCAGCCCAGATTGACCGCGTCCTGCACGCCCGTGTTGAGGCCTTGTCCGCCGACAGGCGAATGCACATGCGCCGCATCGCCGGCCAGGAGCACCCGGCCCCTGCGATAGGCCTGGGCCTGGCGCGACATGTCGGTGAACCTGGAAATCCAGCTTGGGCTATGAACCCCGTAGTCCGTTCCGCATGCGTCGATGAGTGCTTCGCGGAGATCGCGCAGCGTGGGTTCGGTTGTGGCGCCGGAGGTCTTTTCGGTCACCATGACCCCTATCGGACCTTCCTTGGCAAAGACAATCTTGCCGTCGCGAATTTCATACGCCTCCCTGCCGAAGGCATAGACACCTCGCGCCGTGCGATGCACGCCCAGCGGCGGCTCCTCGGCCATTTCCGCCTCCGCGAGAATGCTGCTGGTCGTGGCGTCCCATCCTTGGAATTCGATGCCGGCGGTTTTGCGGACCAGGCTGCGGCCGCCGTCGCAGCCGACAAGATAGCTTGCCCGCAGCGCCTCGCCATCGGACAGCTCGATGGCGACGCCGCTGCCGTCTTGCGTGAAAGATGCCAATTCACGGCTGCGATAGATCGGCACCGACAACTCCTCGACCCAGCCGGCGAGGATGCGCTCGATATGCTTCTGCCGTAACGCCAGCCCGTAGTTGTGTCGGGTCGGAAAATCGCTGATGTCCAGGCGTGTCACCGCGAATCCGGTGACTTGGGCGACCTGCCCCTCGGCGAGAAACCGGTCCACGATTCCGCGCTGATCGAAAACCTCGAGGGTGCGCGAGCTCAGCCCGCCGGCGCGCGAACCGGCGAGCTCCTGGTTCGGGCGGCGTTCGACGATGGCCACATCCACGCCCGCCAACGCCAACTCGCCGCCCAGCACCAGCCCCGTCGGACCTGCGCCAACAATGACCACTGAATGTTCCTTCATCGGTTGATCAATCTCCTTCCCCTTGCCCACGCCAGGAAGGCCCAAGACTACCGGATGACGAATGCGGTGTTACGCAGCTCGTGGCGCTGCCGCCTCGACTCGCGGCAACTCCAGCTCGAAGGCCGTGCCCGCTGCCGAGCTCGCGCATCGGACCTGGCCGCCATGTGCAGCAACGATCTGCTGCACGATGAAGAGGCCAAGCCCGAGGTTTGTCCGGTTGCCGGAAGCATCGGCCGCAGAACCTCGCTCGAGTGCCTTGAACAACTTGGGAATTTCCGCGGAGGGAATCTCCTGGCCCGTATTCGCGACCTTGAGGAAGACGGCGCCAACGCCACCCGTCAATGTCACCGAAACAGGCCCGTCATCCCCGTAGGTGGCCGCGTTGTTGACCAGATTTCCCAATGCTTCGCGCACGGCTGAAGCGTCGAACAATCCGTCTGTGTCCGCCTCGGCCGAAAAATCGATATGCGCATCCGGAAGCGCAGCGCGCAACAGTTCGATTTCTGCCGCACATTGTTCGCCCAGATTGGTGAGCTCCCGGTGAATCTTCATGCCTCCACCCAGCGCCGACCTGTTGTACTGCAGCAGAGTGTCCAGCAGCGACGCCATTCGCCGGCCACTGCGTATCAGCACGCCCACCTCTGACAACGGCGATTCCTTGGTTTTTCTAGAAATGAGCTCCGCGGTGAGCAGGATCGCATTCAGGGGTCCGCGCAGGTCATGCCCCAGCACACCCAGGAACACGTTCCTGAGCTGATCGGTTTCCTCGGAGAAGAACTCGACGGATTCCGCCACGGCCTGGTCGATTGCTTCGTTGAACCTGATGACGTCGACCACCGAAACCGCAATGGGCTCCTTTTCTGCCCACAACCTGAGCACACCCGCTCTGAGCGCGCGGTACTCGGCGACCAGCTGGGTCATCTGAAGCCCGCTTCTGGCTCTTTGCCGCCCATGCGTTTGAGCAGCCGAATGCTCCAGGCCTGAGAGGGCGGCGCCTTGGCCCAGAGACTTGGCGTGTGCTTCGGTGGAAGACTGGCTGTTCTCCAGGTCGAGCACGATCGCTTCGAGGATCTTGGGGATGTGATCCCTGAGGGTCAGCTCCGATTCATGTGCAAGCGGCGCCAGCGTGCGCGCGTATCGGGCCGCCTCGGCAACGATCGTCTCGCTATGGATGTTGATGAACTCAGCCAGACGCATAGGTGCCTTCGAGAGCAGTGACAAGGAGATGACCGCACATCCGAAGTGTGCACGGTCCGGGTGACGGGCTGTTACGCATCTCGGCGCGTCATCGCTTTATCGCCCCCCCACACAAGTCTCCTGGCCCGGGAATACCCTGCTGCGCGTCCTGAAATTCTTGCCTACATTGCTTGCATACAAGATTTTGTAGATCTTGCATTCAACCAATGGAAGGTTCCTCCATGCCCCGCTTCGTCAAATCCCTCTTCGGCCAGGTCGTCATTGCGCTGGTGCTCGGCGTGCTGGCAGGCCTCTTCGTGCCGGAGTTCGCCGTCAAGCTCAAGCCGCTCGGCGACGGTTTCATCAAGCTGATCAAGATGATCATCCCCGTGTTGGTGTTCTGCGTGGTGGTGCACGGCATTGCGGGCGCGGGCGACCTGAAGCGGGTGGGCCGGGTGGGCGTCAAGGCCCTGATCTACTTCGAGGTGCTGACCACCATTGCGCTGGCCATGGGCCTGGTGCTGGCCTTTGTGTTCCAGCCTGGCGTGGGCATGAACGTGGACCCGGGCAAGCTCGACGCCACCGCCATGAGCGCCTATGCCTCGAACGCCGACAAGCTCACCAGCGGCGGCACGGTCGAGTTCCTGATGAAGCTGATTCCCACCACGGTGGTCAACGCCTTTGCCACCGGCGACGTGCTGCAGGTGCTGCTGTTCGCGGTGCTGTTCGGCTCCGCGCTGTCGCTCCTGGGCGAGCGAGGCAAGCCGGTGGGCGCGGTGGTGGACGCGCTTTCGCTGGTGCTTTTCAAGATCATGGGCATCATCATCAAGCTCGCGCCGCTGGGGGTGCTCGGCGCCATTGCCTTTACGGTGGGCAAATACGGCATCGGCTCGCTCAAGCAGCTCGGCATGCTGGTTGCCCTCTTCTACGGCGCGGTGCTGATCTTCGTGTTCGGAGTGCTGGGGCTGGTCATGCGCATGTCGGGCTTCAGCCTGTGGAAGCTGCTGCGCTACCTGCGCGAAGAACTCGCCATCGTGTTTGCCACCACCTCGTCGGACAGCGTGCTGCCGCAGATCATGGCCAAGCTGCGCCGCATGGGCATTCGCGATTCGACGGTCGGCCTTGTGATTCCCACGGGCTATTCGTTCAACTTGGACGCCTTTTCGATCTACATCACGCTCGCGGCGGTGTTCATTGCGCAGGCCACCAACACGCCGGTCTCGATGGCCGACCTGCTGACCATCCTGGCCATTGCGCTGGTCACCTCGAAGGGCGCGCACGGCGTGCCGGGCTCAGCCATCGTGGTGCTGGCCGCCACGCTGCACGCAATACCGGCCATTCCTGCCATTGGCCTGGTGCTGGTGCTCTCGGTCGACTGGTTCATGGGCATTGCCCGCGCGCTGGGCAACCTCATCGGCAACTGCGTGGCCACGGTGGCCGTCGCGGCCTGGGAAGGCGACATCGACCGCGAACGCGCCCACGCCGTGCTCAACGGCACCTATGCGCCCGACGACGAACCGCTGGCCGAACTCGAGCTGCCCACGGCACCCTTGGGCGCAGGTGCCGGCAGCCACTGACAACAATGGCTGCCGACACCGTCAATCCCACCTCCATTGCCGAGCGGGTGGTCGAAGCCATCCTGGCGCAAAAGCTCGCGCCGGGCGAGCGGCTGGGCGAGCAGGCCCTGGCCGAGAACTTCGCGGTCAGCCGCACCATGGTGCGCGAGGCGCTCATGCAACTGCAGGCACGCGGCTTCGTCGAGGTCCAGTCGCGCCGCGGCTGGTACGTGGTGGAGCCCTCGGCCGAAGAAGCGCGCGACGCTTTTTCGGCGCGGCGCATCGTCGAAGCGGGCATCCTTGCCGATAGCGAAGGCCGGCCGCTGCAAAAAGTCATACGCAAGCTGCGCGACCACATTGCCGACGAGCGGCGCGCCATCGAGGGTGCCGACGCCGCCACGCGCGCCTTTCTGCTGGCGGACTTTCATGTCTGCCTGGCCGAGCAGATGGGCCACCAGCTGCTGGTCGATGTGCTGCGCGACCTGACGGCCCGCACCACGCTCGCGGCCACGCTGTACCAGTCGAAGCATGAAGCCGGGCAGTCTTGCGCCGAACATGACGCGATCGTGGCCGCACTGGAGGCCGGCGACACGGCCACGGCGCGCAAGCTCATGATCGAACACATCGGCAATGTCGAGCGCTCCCTCGAGGTAGACACCGCCGCCGAGCCGGACGCGCCGGCCCGCCTGCGCGCCACGCTGTCGCCGGTGGCGCTGCCGCGCAACAGGCGCTAGCCGACAAGGCATTTCGACCGACACAAACGCACGTTCAGGCTCGGCTACAGTCCGAGTCACATATGAACTCACCCCAACTCCAGCGCGGCGTGTTCCTCGCCCTGCTCGCCGTAGTCACCGTCGCTTTTCTCTGGGTGCTGATGCCGTTCTTCGGCGCGGTGCTGTGGGGGGTGGCGCTGGCCATCCTGTTCACGCCGCTCTACAAGTGGCTGCTCAAGAAAATGCCGGGCAAGCGCAACGCCGCCGCCCTGTCGACCTTGACCATCTGCCTGTTCATCGTGATTCTTCCGCTGGCCATGGTGGGCGTGTCGCTGGTGCAAGAAATCGTGCAGGTCACGCAGAGCATCCGCTCGGGGCAGATCAACTTTGCGGCCTACTTCCAGCAGATTCTCAATGCCATGCCGCAATGGCTGATGAGCATTTTCGACCGCTTCAACCTGGGTGACATGGAAGCCTGGCAGGCCCGCATTTCCGCCGGCGCGGCGCAAGGCAGCCAGCTCATCGCGGGCCAGGCGCTCACCATCGGCCAGAACACCTTCGACTTTCTCATCAGCTTCTTCGTGATGCTGTACCTGCTCTACTTCCTGGTGCGCGACGGCTCGGAGCTGTCCAAGACGATGCGCGAAGCCGTACCGCTTGCCAAGCCGCATACGCACTACCTGCTGAACAAGTTCACCACCGTGATCCGCGCCACCGTCAAGGGCAACGTGGCGGTGGCCATTGCGCAGGGCGCTATCGGCGGGATCGCCTTCTGGCTGCTGAACGTGCAGGGCGCGCTGCTGTGGGCGGTGCTCATGGCGTTTCTGTCGCTGCTGCCCGCGGTGGGCGCGGCGCTCATCTGGGGGCCGGTGGCCATCTACTTTCTTGCCACGGGCCACTTCTGGCAGGGCGGCATCCTGATTTTCGTCGGCGTGTTCGTGATCGGGCTTGTCGACAACATCCTGCGGCCCGTGCTGGTGGGCAAGGACACGCAGATGCCCGACTACATCGTGCTGATGTCGACGATTGGCGGCATGGCGATCTTCGGCATCAACGGCTTCGTGGTCGGCCCCGTGATTGCCGCGCTGTTCATGGCAGCGTGGAGCCTGTTCGTGGAATCGGGCCAATGGGAAAACCCGGCCAGCACCGCCGACGCGAACGCTGACAAGAAGAGAAACTGAACGGCGCGGCCTGCACCCGCCTTCTGCATTTCGCGCCGTCATTGCGCGTTCCGTCGCATGCCGCTGGGCAGCGCACGGCGGCTGCGAGATCGTCGAGACCTCCAACTTTCGAGATGAGGTCTCCGATGAATTTTTCTTCTCTCCTGCACCGGCGCGGCACGCGTGCCCTGTGCGCCGCCGCACTCCTTGCGCCGCTGGGCGCCTTTGCCGCCGATCTGAGCCTGAGCGTGGCCGACGGGCCTGCGGCCGAAGCCACGCTCTACGTTGCGCTGTACGACAGTGCCTCGGCGTTCGCCGGCAGCAAGTCGCTGGCGGCGCAAACGGTGCCCCTGCGCGCCGGCACGGCCCAGCTCCGGTTCATTGGCCTGGCACCCGGCCGGTATGCGCTGCGCGTGTTTGCCGACGAAAACGGCAACGGCAAGCTCGACACCAACCCGGTGGGCATGCCGATCGAACGCTACGGCTTCTCGAACGACGCCAAGGGCAACCGCGGCGCGCCTGATTTCGAGGCCGCCGCGCTCAACGTCGAAGCCGACGTGCAGACCGTCATCCACCTGCGCTGAGGCTCACATGGAACGACGCGAACTCCTGCGCCTGCTGGCCACGGCCGGCGCCCTGCCGCTGCTGCCTGCCCTCGCCCGCGCTGCAGACGGGCCCGACGCCTGGCAGGCCGAATTCGAAGCCGCCGCCGCGCCGTGGAAATCAGGCTTTGCCACGCCGGCCGGCGACCTTCCGCTCACTCGCGCCACGGTGCGCGGGCGCTTTCCCGATGCCGTTACCGGCACGCTGTTTCGCAATGGCCCCGCGGGCCACGACCTGGGCGGCCAGCGCTATCACCACTGGTTCGATGGCGACGGCATGGTGCATCGCTTCGTGATCGACGGTGCCGACGTGCGGCACCAGGGCCGCTATGTAGCCACGCCCAAGCGCCTGGCCGAAACACGGGCCGGCCGCCGCCTGGCGGAAGGCTTCGGCACCATGCCGCCGGGCGCCGAACCGCCGACCTCGCCCGACAGCATCAACGTGGCCAACATCAACGTGCTGCCGATGCAAGGCGAAGTGCTGGCGCTGTGGGAAGGCGGCTCGGCCACGCGGCTCGATGCGCGCACGCTGGAAACGCTGGGCGTCAAGACCTGGCGGCCCGATTTCGCGGGCATGCCCTTCTCGGCGCACCCCAGGGTCGATCCGGACGGCACCGTCTGGAACTTCGGCGTGAGCGCCGCCCAGAGCATGCTGGCGCTCTACGAAATTGCGCCCGACGGTACGCTGCGCCGAGCCACCGCGATGCCCGTGGCCGACCTGCCGATGATTCATGACTTTGCGGTAACCGAACGGCACCTGGTCTTCCTGATGCCGCCGCTGGTGTACGACAGCAAGCGCAAGGATGCCGGCGCAAGCTTTCTGGATGCGCACGTCTGGCGGCCCGAGCTGGAAATGCGCGTGCTGGTGATCGACAAGAAAGACTGGAACCGCCGCCAGCTGCTCACGCTGCCGGCCGGCTTTCTTTTTCATGTGGGCAACGCCTGGGAAGAAGAGACGCCGGGCGGCACGCTGATTCACCTCGACTACGTGCGCTCGGAAAACGCCGGTTCGGTGTTCACGACCAACCGCGAGGTCATGCGCGCGCGCTGGGCAAAGCGGGCCGACCCGCAGCTTACGGTGGCCACGCTCAACCTTCGCACCGGCGTCGCATCGCAAAGCGCGCTTGGGCTCGACGCTGAGTTTCCACGCATCGATCCGCGGCGTGTCGGGCTGCGCCACCGCCAGGTCATTCATGCGACAAACGGCAGGCCCGACCAACCCGGCTTCGGCGCCGTGGCGCGCACCAATGTCGAGACCGGCCGCAGCCAGCGCTTCAGCTACGGAAAGCAGGCCCTTGTCGAAGAGCACATCTTCGTTCCCGATGGCGCCAAGCCAGGCTGGGTGCTTGGCACCGTGCTCGACTTCGGCCAGCAGAAAACGCTGCTCTCGTGCTTTGCGGCCGACAGGCTGGCCGCCGGGCCTGTGGCGCAGGCCACACTGCCCTACACGCTGCCATTGGGCCTGCACGGCGCATTTGTGCCGGCCTGATCGAGAGGATGGCGAAGGTCGTGGGGCGCGGTCAGCCGCCCCACCACCCTTCGGCAAACCGCCCCTGGAGAAAGGCCACGAAGCCCGACACCTTGCCCGGAACCAGCTTGGGCGAGGGAAAGACGGCGTGGATTTCCTGCTCGGGCAACGCATGGTCGCCGAGCACTTCGAGCACCTTGCCCGATGCCAGCGATTCGCTCGCCACGTAGCGCGGCATGAGCGCAATGCCGAGGCCGTCGCGCGCCGCGGCCAGCACGGCCGAAAGGTTGTTGGAACGAAAGCGCCCCGATACGGGCACCGTCACCGCGTCGCCCTTGGGCGTGTGCATGCGCCAGAACTCGTCGCCCACCACGCTGCTGTAGATGAGCGCCACATGCGCGCTCAGGTCTTGCGCGCGCTTGGGAGTGCCGTGCTTCTTCAGGTAGCCCGGCGCCGCCACCATGGCCCACGGGTTGGTGCCCAGGTAGCGCGCGCCCAGCGACGAATCGGCCAGCTTGCCCATGCGGATGGCCACGTCGATGCCTTGCGCAATCAGGTCCACATAGCGGTCCTCGAAGCTCAGGTCGAGTTGCACCTGCGGATGCCGACGCATGTACTCGAGTGCCAACGGCACCACCACTCGCCGTCCGAATGCCACGGAGGTGCCGACGCGCAGGAGACCCTGCGCCTGGTTCTGCCGCAGTTGCACGATGCTTTCGGCCTCCTCGGCCTCTCGCACGATGTTCTTGCACTTTTCGTAATAGAGCGCGCCCGGTTCGGTCAGGCTCACGCCGCGCGTGTTGCGGTTGAGCAGCCGCACCTTCAGCCGCGCCTCGGTGGCCGCGACCTGCTTGGTGACGGTGGGCTGGGTGGTGTGGAACTCGAGCGCCGCCTTCGAGAAGCTGCCGGTCTCGACCACACGCACGAACATTTCCATTGCCAACAATCTGTCCATGGCCGGATCGTATCCACTTATTCCAAAGCGGAATAGGCTTTATGGTCCGCAGCCGTCTTCTTCGAATGGCCCCTGCTTCCTAAAGTGGACGCCACTAAGGAGACAGTCCCATGGCAAAAATGAAAGCGGTCCAGGCCGCCGTGCTGGTGATGGAAAAAGAAGGCGTGACGCAGGCCTTCGGCGTGCCCGGCGCGGCCATCAACCCGATGTATTCGGCGCTGCGCCAGCGTGGCAGCATTTCGCACATCCTCGCGCGCCACGTGGAAGGCGCCTCGCACATGGCCGAGGGCTACACCCGTGCGGTGGCGGGCAACATCGGCGTGTGCATCGGCACCTCGGGGCCCGCGGGTACCGACATGATCACGGGCCTTTATTCGGCCTGGGCCGATTCGATTCCCATCCTCTGCATCACCGGCCAGGCGCCGCGCGCGCGGCTCTACAAGGAGGACTTCCAGGCGGTCGATATCGAGTCGATCTCCAAGCCGGTCACCAAGTGGTCCGTTACCGTGCGCGAGCCGGGCCAGGTGCCGCAGGTGTTCCAGCAGGCCTTTCACCTGATGCGCTCGGGCCGCCCCGGCCCCGTGCTGGTCGACCTGCCCTTCGACGTGCAGATGGCCGAGATCGAGTTCGACATCGACAGCTATGAGCCGCTCACCCCCTACAAGCCTGCTGCCACGCGCGCCCAGATCGAGAAGGCCATCGGCATGCTCCAGGCGGCCGAGCGCCCGCTCATCGTTGCCGGCGGCGGCGTCATCAACGCCGATGCTTCCGACCTGCTCGTGCGCTTTGCCGAAGCCACCGGCGTGCCGGTGATTCCCACGCTGATGGGCTGGGGCGCGATTCCCGACGACCATCCGCTGATGGCCGGCATGTGCGGCCTGCAGACCAGCCACCGCTACGGCAATGCGACCATGCTGGCGAGCGACTTCGTGCTGGGCATTGGCAACCGCTGGGCCAACCGCCACACCGGCTCGGTCGACGTCTACACCAAGGGCCGCACCTTCGTGCACGTGGACATCGAACCCACGCAGATCGGCCGCGTGTTCACGCCCGACTTCGGCATCGTGTCGGACGCCAAGGCCGCGCTCACGCTCTTCGTCGAGGTGGCCGAGGAGATGAAGGCCGCCGGCAAGCTCACCGATCGCCGCGCGTGGGCCAAGTCGTGCATCGAGCGCAAGAAGACCATGCTGCGCAAGACCAACTTCGACGACGTCCCGATGAAGCCGCAGCGCGTGTACCAGTGCATGAACAACAACTTCAGCAACGACACCTGCTACGTGAGCACCATCGGGCTCTCGCAGATTGCGGCCGCGCAGTTCCTGCATGTGTACAACCCGCGCCACTGGATCAACTGCGGCCAGGCCGGCCCGCTGGGCTGGACCATTCCCGCCGCGCTGGGCGTGCGGGCGGCCGACCCTTCGCGCAAGATCGTCGCGCTCTCTGGCGACTACGACTTCCAATTCATGATCGAAGAGCTGGCCGTGGGTGCGCAGTTCAAGCTGCCGTACATCCACATCGTGGTCAACAACTCGTACCTCGGGTTGATACGCCAGGCGCAGCGCGGCTTCGAGATGGACTACTGCGTGCAGCTCGCGTTCGACAACATCAACGCGGGGCCTGATGCGGGCATCGAGAGCAGCTACGGCGTGGACCACCTCAAAGTGGTCGAAGGCCTGGGTTGCAAGGCGATCCGCGTGAACAAGCAGGAAGAGATCGCACCGGCCATCCAGCGCGCCGAGGCGCTGATGGCGGAGTTCAGCGTGCCGGTCGTCATCGAAGTGATGCTCGAGCGCGTGACCAACATTGCAATGGGCACCGAGATCGACAACATCACCGAGTTCGAGCCCCTGGCCGAACACCCGGCCGATGCCCCCACCGCCGTTGCGGCCGAGATGCTGGACTGAGCACGGAGACACGCACCATGCCAAAGTTTGCAGCCAACCTCACGATGCTCTTCACCGAGCTTCCGTTCATGCAGCGCTTCGAGGCCGCCGCCAAGGCGGGCTTCGAGGCGGTGGAATACCTGTTCCCCTACCCCTTCGAAAAGAAGGAGCTCACCGCCGCGCTGCGCGCCAACGGTTTGCAGCAGGTGCTGCACAACCTGCCTGCCGGCGACTGGGACAAGGGCGAGCGCGGCATTGCCTGCCACCCCGACCGCACCGGCGAGTTCCGCGAAGGCATTGCCATGGCCATCGACTACGCCACCGCACTGGGCTGCCCGCAGCTCAACTGCCTGGTCGGCAAGGTGCCGGCCGGCGTGAGCACCGAGGCCGCGCACAAGACCGTGGTCGAGAACCTGCGCCTTGCCGCCGGCGAGCTCGAGGCGGCCGGCCTGCGGCTTTTGATCGAGCCGATCAACACCTTCGACATTCCGGGCTTCTTTCTCACGCGCACCGACCAGGCGCTGGCGCTGATCGACGAAGTGGGTTCTTCCAACCTGCGGGTGCAGTACGACATCTATCACGCGCAGCGCATGGAAGGCGAGCTTGGCAACACACTGTCGAAGAACCTCGCGCGCATCGGCCACATCCAGCTGGCCGACAACCCCGGGCGCGGCGAACCGGGCACGGGCGAAATCAACTACCCGTGGCTCTTCAGGCACATCGATTCGATCGGCTACGACGGCTGGATCGGCTGTGAATACAAGCCGCGCAGCGACACCGTCGACGGCCTCGGATGGCGGCAGGCCCTGACGCAGCAGAAGTGAACCCAGACAACAGCATCCAAGGAAACTGAAGACATGTCGCAATCTCAAAAAATCGGATTCATCGGCCTCGGCATCATGGGCGCGCCCATGGCGGGCCATCTGCTCGACGCGGGCTACCAGCTGTTCGTGAACACCCAGGGCAACACACCCGAGCCCTTCATCTCCAAGGCGACCATCTGCGCCTCGGCGGCCGAAGTGGCGCGCCAGGCGGACGTGATCTTCATCATGGTGCCCGACACGCCCGACGTGGAGAAAGTGCTTTTCGGCGAGCCGGGCACGCTGGGCGTGGCCGAAGGCCTGAAGGACTCGCGCGGCAAGATCGTGGTCGACTGCAGCTCCATCGATCCGATTGCCACCAAGGGCTTTGCCAAGCGCATCATCGCGCTGGGCTGCGGCTACATCGACGCGCCCGTCTCCGGCGGCGAAGTGGGCGCCAAGGCCGCGAGCCTCACCATCATGTGCGGCGGCGACGAAGGCACCTTCGGCCAGGTGCGGCCGCTGCTCGAGAAAATGGGCAAGAACGTCACGCTCGTGGGCAACGTAGGCGACGGCCAGGTCTGCAAGGTGGCCAACCAGATCATCGTGGCGCTCAATATCGCGGCGGTGGGCGAGGCCCTGCTGTTCGCGTCCAAGGCAGGCGCCGATCCGGCCAAGGTGCGCCAGGCGCTGATGGGCGGCTTTGCCAGCTCGCGCATTCTCGAAGTGCATGGCGAACGCATGATCAAGCGCACCTTTGCACCGGGCTTCCGCATCTCGCTGCACCAGAAGGACCTGAACCTGGCGCTGCAGAGCGCACGTGCCCTGGGCGTGGCATTGCCGCAGACCGCGGGCGCGGCGCAGCTGATGAATGCCTGTGCGGCGCTGGGACATGGCCAGCAGGACCACTCGGCACTGGTGCGTGCGCTCGAAGCGCTCGCCCAGCACACCGTCACGCCGGACTGAGCCTGCGGCTCAGGTCTTTGCAGCCTCGAGGGATTCCTTGAGGTTGCGCCGGCGCCATGCCCAGGTCTTCACGGCCTGCGGCAGGATGCCGATGCAAGAGGCGTAGTACGTCACCTTGAAGCCCCAGAAACGCGGGCCGATGGGAGTGTCGCGGAACAGGTCGCCCGCCAATATGGACAACAGCGCCTCCTGCATGCGCCAGATGTTGCGCGGCGCCATGAACAGCCGCCGAATGGCCGGCGACGTGATGCGATAGATGAACCACGAGAACATCTTCGGTCCGCGCTTCATCACCTTCTCGTAGTGGCGGAAGGCTTTTTCGGCCTCCTTCGCCTCGCCCCTGAGCCAGAGGTCGGCCGCCTTGGCTGCCTCGAAGCCGCTGTTCATTGCGAGGTACACGCCCGACGAGAACATCGGGTCGACGAAGGCATACGCATCGCCCACCATCATGAAGCGGTCGCCGCGGCAGAACTTGGAGTCGTAGGCGTAGTTGCCGGTGGCGGTGGCGCCTTCCATCAGCGTGGCGTTCTTCAGGCGCGCGGCCAGCTTGGGCGCAAGCGCGATGGTTTCCATCAGGAAGTCTTCGAGCGACTTGCCCTGGCGGCCCTTGAAGTACGCGGGCGAGGCCACCGCGCCGACGCTCACGGTGCCGTCCTTCAGCGGGATGTACCAGAACCAGCCGTGATCGAACCAGAACAGCGAGATGTTGCCCTCGAAGCGGCCCGGGCGGCGTTCCGCATTGGCAAAGTGTCCGTAGAGCGCCGCGCTCGCATGCTTGCGGTTGCGCTGCTTGGCGTCGAACTGGCTGGACAGCAGCGTGTCGCGGCCGCTGGCATCGATGACGAAGCGCGGGCGCCACTGGGTCTCGGTGCCGTCGTCGGCCTTGACCTTCACCAGCGGGCGGTTGTCGGCCGTGCCTTTGCCCGCGTCCATGTCGACACCTGTAACGCGCTGGCCTTCGAAGGTTCGCGCGCCAAGCTTGCCGGCGTGGCGGAACAGCAGTTCGTCGAACTCGGAGCGGCGCACGTGCACGGCATACGGAAAGCTCTTGTCCATCGCCTCGCCGAAGTCGAAGTGGCTCGAGTGGTCGTGCCACGGCGAGACAAACTCGGCGCCGTGCTTCTTGATGCCGATCGCCTCGACCTCGGTGCGCACGCCCAGCCGGTCGAACAGCGGCATGTTCATGGGGAGCAGCGATTCGCCGATGTGAAAGCGCGGGTGCTGCGCCTTCTCGATCAGCACCACGTCGTGCCCCTTGTCCGCAAGCAGCGCCGCCACGGTGGAGCCCGAAGGCCCGCCGCCGATGACCACGACGTCGGGGTCGGTGGTGGTGAAAGCTCCGGGTGTCATGCGCTGCCCCTCTTCGTTGTCTTTTGTGTGTCTTGATTGACGATGGCCGGCGGCCTTGGCTGCACGGCCTTGCATTGCCTTGTTTAACCTTGGTTGCCCTTGGCCAACACTTTCGGAGTTTAGCGAACCGGCGCTTCGGTTCCGCGCGGGCTATGGGTTCAGGCGTTTTCGGCATTTCCCCTTTGGGAACAAGCCATGCTTTTGCGGTAGCCTCATTCCCCGTCAGAAACAAGGAGACATTTCATGGCTGCACCCCTCTCCCCCGCAGAAGAAGCTCTTCGCGATGCAGCGCGCGAATACCATCGCTCGCCCGTCAAGGGCAAGATTTCCATCACGCCGACCAAGCCGCTCTTGAACCAGCGCGACCTGTCGCTGGCCTATTCGCCCGGCGTGGCCTATCCCTGCCTCGACATCGCGGCCGACCCATCGCTGGCGGCGGACTTCACCGCGCGCGGCAACCTGGTGGGCGTGGTCACCAACGGCACGGCGGTGCTGGGCCTGGGCAACATCGGCCCGCTGGCCGCCAAGCCGGTGATGGAAGGCAAGGGCTGCCTGTTCAAGAAATTTGCCGGCATCGACGTGTTCGACATCGAGCTGGCCGAAACCGACCCCGACAAGCTGGTCGACATCATCGCGGCGCTGGAGCCCACGCTGGGCGGCATCAACCTCGAGGACATCAAGGCGCCCGAGTGCTTCTATATCGAAAAGAAGCTGCGCGAGCGCATGAATATTCCGGTGTTTCACGACGACCAGCACGGCACGGCCATCATCTCGGCCGCGGCGCTGATCAACGGGCTCGAACTGGTCGGCAAGAAGATCGAAGACGTGAAGATCGCCGTCTCGGGCGCCGGCGCGGCCGCCATTGCCTGCCTGGACGTGATGGTGGGCCTGGGCGCCAAGCCCGCCAACATCTACGCCTGCGACTCCAAGGGCCTGATCTACATGGGCCGCGCGGGCGGCTTCGACGACTCCAAGGCCCGCTACGCGCAAAAAGACACCGGCGCCCGCACCCTGGCCGACGTGGTGAAGGACGCCGACGTGTTCCTCGGCTGCTCGGCCCCGGGCGTGATGAGCGCCGAGATGGTCAAGACCATGGGCACGCAGCCGATCATCCTGGCGCTGGCCAACCCGGAGCCCGAGATCCGGCCCGAACTTGCCAAGGCCGTGCGGCCCGACTGCATCATTGCCACCGGCCGTTCGGACTACCCGAACCAAGTCAACAACGTGCTGTGCTTTCCGTACATCTTCCGCGGAGCGCTCGACTGCGGCGCCAGCAAGATCACGGAAGAAATGAAGCTGGCCTGCGTGCGCGAGATTGCCGAACTCACCAAGGCCGACATCAGCGAAGAAGTGGCCACCGCCTATGCGGGACAAGAACTGTCGTTCGGGCCCGACTACATCATTCCCAAGCCCTTCGATTCGCGGCTCATCCTGCGCATTGCACCTGCCGTGGCCAAGGCGGCGCATGCATCGGGCGTGGCCGCGCGGCCCATCGAAGACATGGACGCCTACCGCCAGCACCTGACGCGCTTCGTCTACCAGACCGGCATGTTCATGCGCCCGGTGTTCAGCGCCGCCAAGATTGCCGCCGCCAAGCGCGTGGCCTATGCAGAGGGCGAAGACGAGCGCGTGCTGCGCGCCGCGCAACTGGCGGTAGACGAAGGCCTGGCGCAGCCCATCCTGGTGGGCCGCCCCGCGGTGATCGAGGCGCGCATCAAGAAGGCCGGGCTGCACATCCGCGTGGGCACCGACGTGGAAATTGTCGACCCCGAGGACGACCCGCGCTTTCGCATCTACTGGGAGAGCTTCCACAAGCTCATGGGCCGCCGCGGCGTAACGCCCGAGGCCGCCAAGACCATGGTGCGCCGCTCCAACACCATCATTGCCGCGCTGATGCTGCACCTGGGCGATGCCGACGCCATGATTTGCGGGCTGGTGGGTCGCTTCGACGTGCACCTGGAGCACATCCGCAACCTTATCGGCCTGAAGCGCGGCGCGCCGGGCTTTGCCACGCTCAACGCACTCACGCTCGAGAAGCGCACGGTGTTCATTACCGACACCAACGTGAACGAAGATCCGAGCGCCGAGCTGCTCGCCAGCATTGCAATGATGGCGGCCGAAGAGGTGCGCCGCTTCGGGCTGCCGCCGAAGGTGGCCTTTCTTTCGCACTCGAACTACGGCACCTCGAGCCGCGGCTCGGCGCGCAAGATGCGGCTGGCGCGCGACCTGTTCGCGCAGATGGCGCCCGACATCGAATGCGACGGCGAAATGCACGGCGACTCGGCGCTTTCCGAAGAAGTGCGCCGCATTGCGCTGCCCGAGACCACGCTCACCGGAGAGGCCAACCTGCTGGTGTGCCCCAACCTCGATTCGGCGCACATCCTCTACAACGTGCTGAAGATGACGGGTGCCAACGGCATCACGGTCGGCCCCATCCTGCTGGGCGCCTCGGGCTCGGCGCATGTGCTCACGCCTTCGTCCACCGTTCGGCGCGTGGTCAACATGACGGCACTGGCGGTAGCAAATGCCACTACGGCGCTGAAGTAAGGCGCCGCGCCGCTTTCTTCCGGTCCAACGCCTCGCTGCATGCCGCAGCGGGACGTTTTTCTTTGCGGGCCGGGCGGTGCATGCACCGTTTTCGCCCGCCCATCACTTTTTTCGCTGGCATGCAATCTGCTAATACCCTGAGCAGATATTTTAAATATCTTCTTAATATATTTACAGCAATGCTGGCCAGGCCGGCTCTTCGTCAACCCCACCGAACTTTCGGAATCACTCCATGACCAATCCCCGCTGGCAAGGCATCTTCCCCGCCATCACCACCAAGTTCCACGCCGACGAGCGCATCGACGCGGAGGGCACCGCGCGCCACATCGACTTCCAGATCCGCAACGGCATTCACGGCCTGGTCACCTGCGGCTCGCTGGGGGAGGCAAGCACGCTCACGCTGGAAGAAAAGCTGCAGGTGGCCCAGATCGCGCTGGAGGCGGCCGACGGGCGCATCCCGGTGTTGGCGAATGTGTCGGAAACCAGCACCCGCGAAGCGCTGCGCTATGTGGACGGGGCCAACAAGCTGGGGGTGGCGGGCTTCATGGTGATGCCCTCGGTGATCTACGTGGCCGATGCGCGCGAGGCAATGCTGAATGTGCGCACCATCGCCAATGCGGCGCAAAAGCCGATCATGGTCTACAACAACCCGGTGGCCTACCGGGTGGACCTGAAGCCCGAGCACATGGTGCAGCTGGCGGACTGCGAGTGGATTGCGGCCATCAAGGAGAGCACGGACAACATCCGCCGGGTCACGGACCTGCGCAACACGGTGGGCGATCGCTACCAGCTGTTCCTGGGGGTGGACGACCTCGCCTACGAAGGCCTGGCGCTGGGTTGCGATGGCCTGCTGGCGGGCGTGGGCTGCGCATTCCCGCGCGAGACGGTGGCGCTGTACGACCTGATGAAGGCGGGCAGGTTTGCCGAGGCGCTGAAGCTGTACCAGTGGATGACGCCGATGCTGCACCTGGATGTGTCGACCAAGCTGGTGCAGAACCTGAAGCTGATCGATGCGCTGGTGGGGGTGGGCAGCGAGCACATGCGCCGTCCGCGCCTGCCCCTGGTCGGCGAGGAGCGCGCGGCTGTGGAGGCGATCGTGAAGAAGGCGCTGGCCACACGGCCTGTGCAGTACCAGTCGGTCGCCTGACGCGTCGCGCAACCTTCACCGCAAGGCCACAACACCATGAAAGAACATGCCTTGGAACGCGGGGGCTTCTCCCGCCGGGTGCTCGACGCGTCGGACTTCGTCCTGCGCTGCGAGCGCCGCCTTCTCTCCGGCCTGATGGGCCTGCTCATCGTGCTGGTGCTGTTGAACGTGGTTACGCGCTACGGCGGCGTGCCGCTCTACTGGGTCGACGAGGCCTCTGTGTACTGCGTGGTGTGGCTCACCTTCATCGGCGCTTCCGCAATGACGCGGCTGCGGCTCGACTTTGCGGTGACGCTGCTCACCGACAAGCTCGGCGAAAAAGCAGTGCGCATTGCCAAGGCCGCGGCGTCGGGCGGTGTGCTGCTGCTGGGCCTGGCCCTGCTGGCCATGTGCTGGCTCTACATGGACCCGGTGGGCATCGTGCGCTATGGCTTCGATGCCAAGGAATACGCGGCCGAGTCCTTCAACTTTCTCTATACCGAGCGCACGCAAACACTGAACTGGCCGACCTGGGCCATCCAGCTGATCTTGCCGGTCTTCTCGGCCACCCTCAGCCTGCATGCGCTGTCCAACCTCGTCGAAGACCTTGGCCTGCAACCCCGCCGCACGCACGCCGAGTTCCATGTGACCAACGCCGACGCGGTGAACTGACATGCTGACCTCTGCATTTTTTCTGTTGATCATGCTGGTCGGCGTGCCGATTGGCGCCTGCCTGTGCCTGTCGGGCATCGTGTACATCCTGAACTCGGGCGACACCGTGCTGTTCCAGTCGTTTCCGGTGCAGATGTTCGGCGGTGTGGACAGCTATAGCCTCATTGCGATTCCGCTGTTCATCCTGATCGGCGAAGTCATGAACGGCGGCGGCATCACCAAGCGCCTTGTCGACCTGGCGTTGGCCTTCATCGGCTCGGTGAAAGGTGGGCTGGCCTACGTGAACATCCTCGCCAACATGCTGGTGTCGTCGATCATCGGCTCAGCCACCGCGCAGGTGGCCATCATGAGCCAGATCATGGTGCCCGAGATGGAGAAGCAGGGCTACGACAAGACCTTTGCGGCGGGCATCACGGTGTACGGCGGCATGCTGGGGCCGATCATTCCGCCTTCGGTGATGTTCGTGGTGTACAGCGTGCTCGCACAGGTGGCGGTGGGCGACATGCTCATCGCCGGCATCATTCCCGGCGTGATTCTCACGGCGCTGTTCTTCATCGTGATTGCGTGCATGGGCTTGATCTACAACTACCCGCGCACCGCCAAGCGAACCATCAGGCAGCGGCTGCACACCATGCTCACGGCCTGCCCCACGCTGCTGATTCCAATCGTGATCGTCGGCTCGATTCTTGGCGGTTTTGCCAACCCGACCGAAGCCGCGGCCGTGGGCGCGGTGGCTGCGGTGCTGGTGGGCCGCTACGTCACCAGGGAATTCCGCTTCGCGATGATTCCGCAGATCCTGCTGAAATCTGCGATCTATTCCGCGGTGGTCCTCTTCCTGGTGGCCGCCGCGGCGGTGTTCTCGTGGCTTCTGATCTACGGCAAGGTGCCGCAAGCCACGGCCGCGTGGATCCAGACCGTGGCCAAAGACCCGATTGCGTTCCTGTTGCTGGTGAACCTGATCCTGCTGGTGATCGGCACCGTGATCGACGGCATTCCGGGCTTGATCATGACCGTGCCTATCCTGCTGCCCATTGCCACCGAGATCTACGGCATCGACCCGCGCCACTTCGGCGTGGTGGTGGTGATCAACCTTGTGCTCGGGCTGATGACGCCGCCGGTGGGCCTGAGCTTCTTCGTGGCTTCTGCAGTCACGGGTGCCAAGCCCGGAAAGATGTTCATCGTCACCTTGCCGTTCTTCCTGATCTGCTGCGCGGCGCTGGTGCTGCTGTCGCTCTTTCCAAGCCTGTCGCTCGCCCTGCTCAAGTAGGCCGGGCAGGCGCCCCCTTTTTCTTCACCCAACCCGGAGCCTCGCATGTCTCTCTCCCGCCGCAAGTTCGTCATTCAGGCCGCAGCCGGTAGCGCTGCCGCGTCGTCCGCTCTTTTCAGCACCGTGTCGCGCGCAGCGGCCGCCAAGGAGTTTCGCCTCGGCATCATCACGCCGGCCGGCCACTCGTGGAACCGTGCCGCAGTGAGCTTCGGCGAAGCACTCAAGAAGGCGACCGATGGGCGCCTGAGCGCCACCGTGTTTCACTCGGGCCAGCTGGGCAACGAGTCGGCCATGATGCAGCAGCTGCAGTCCGGCGCATTGGACATGGGCTGGATCCAGGCCGCCGAGCTCGGCTCGCGCGTCTCCAGCGTGGCCGCCATCAACGCGCCCTACCTCGTGCGCTCCACCACCAACGTGGCCTCGCTGGTGCGCACACCTGCCGCGCTCAAGCTGCTCGACGTGCTGCCGCGCGAAACCGGCACCATCGGCCTGGGCTGGGGCATCACCGGCATGCGGGTGGTGTTTTCGACCAAGCCCATCTCCACGCCGACCGACCTCAAGGGCATGAAGCTGCGCATCAACCCGACGCCGGTGTACCGCGACTTCTACCAGCTGCTCGGTGCCGCGCCCACGCCGATTCCCACCCCCGCCGTTTTCGACGCGATGTCGAACGGCCAGGTCGACGGGCTGGAGGCGGACATCGAGTTTTCTTGGAACCAGCGCTTCGACCGGGTCGCGAAGACCATGCTGCCGATGAATGCGCTGTTCATGCCCTTTGCGCCGCTGGTCTCGGGCCGCATCTGGCAGACGCTCGACGCCAAGGACAAAGCGCTCATTACCGACCTGGTGAAGCAGTCGCTCGACGCGCAGATCAGGGACATCGTGACCACCGAACTCGGCCTGATCGACAAGTTCAAGGCGAGCGGCATCGCCATCAAGAGCGACGCCGGCTACAACCCCGCGCCGATCATTGCGGAGTTCGACAAGATCTGGCTGCCGAAGGCGCCGCAGATTGCGGAGTTGCGCAAGATCGGCGCAACGCTCTGAGCCTGCGCGCCGGGCCACCGCGGGGCCACCACCGCGGCGCCGCCCGGCCAGGCCGGCGCCCCAACCTGGTTCGGCAGCGGCGCTCCTTTCGACCAAATCCGCGAGAACTCACAAAGAAGGTGCATTGCCGCCGCCACATTGCACCGCGGCAGTTCACCGGAAGGGTTCGCACCAATCGCGTGCGGGCACCGTTTTTGCTTGAATGCAGAAGCATTCACCTCCAACGGATTTCGCATGAACAAGCGCCAACTGCTCCAGTCCTTCCTCGCCGCCTCGGCCCTCAGCTTCGGCCTTTCGTCGGCCCTTGCCCAGACCACGACGCCGATCAAGTTCCAGCTCGACTGGCGCTTCGAAGGTCCGGCCGCGCTGTTCCTGCACCCTGCCGCCAAGGGCTACTTCAAGGCCGCGGGCCTGGACGTGACCATCGACGCGGGCAATGGCTCGGGCGGTACCGTCACGCGCGTGGCCTCCGGCGCCTACGAAATGGGCTTTGCCGACCTTGCCGCGCTGATGGAATTCCACGCCAACAACCCCGACAGCCCCAACAAGCCGGTCGCGGTGATGATGGTCTACAACAACACGCCGGCATCGGTCATGACGCTCAAGAAGAGCGGCATCACCAAGCCGGCTGACCTGGCCGGCAAGAAGCTCGGCGCACCGGTGTTCGACGCGGGCCGCCGCGCCTTCCCGATCTTTGCCAAGGCCAACAACATCGGCGCCGTCAACTGGACCGCCATGGACCCGACGCTGCGCGAAACCATGCTGATCCGCGGCGACATCGACGCGATTACGGGCTTCACCTTTACCTCGCTGCTCAACCTGGAGGCGCGCGGCGCCAAGGCGGCCGACATCGTCGTGCTGCCCTACCCCGACTACGGCGTGAAGCTGTACGGCAACGTGATCATCGCGTCGCCCAAGCTCATCAAGGAGAACCCTGAAGCGGTGAAGAAATTCCTCTCGGCGTTTGCCAAGGGCGCGAAGGAAGTCATCGCCAACCCGGCTGTGGCCATCGAATCGGTAAAAGCGCGCGACGGCATCATCGACAGCAAGCTCGAAACCCGCCGCCTGCAGCTGGCCATCGACACCGTGATCAACAGCGCCGACGCGCGCAGCGAAGGCTTTGGCGCGGTGAACGCCGGCCGCATGTCGCTGATGGCTTCGCAAGTGTCGGACGCATTCAACACCAAGACGCGCGTGAGCCCAGACGCGGTGTGGACCGCGGCAATGCTGCCGCCCGCAGCCGAACTCAACGGCGTGCTGCGCAAGTGATGGCAGACGCATCGAGCGAGGCCGCAGCTCCCTTCGTCGACTTTCAGGACGTCTGGCTCGCCTACAACGAAGAGCTGCTGCGCGCCAACCACTTCGCGGTCGAGGCCATCGACCTGAAGGTGAAGCGCGGGGAATTCATCGCCATCGTCGGGCCGTCGGGCTGCGGCAAGTCGACGTTCATGAAGCTCACCACGGGGCTGAAGATGCCGTCGATGGGCAAGATCCGCATCGATGGGCAGCCCGTGACCGGGCCGCTCAAGATCTCGGGCATGGCGTTTCAAGCGCCTTCGCTGCTGCCGTGGCGCACCACGGTCGACAACGTGCTGCTGCCGCTCGAAATCGTCGAGCCCTACCGTTCGAGTTTCAAGGCCAAGCGCAAGGAATACGTCGAGCGCGCGCGCAAGCTGCTGCAGAAGGTGGGCCTTGCAGGCTATGAAGACAAGTTTCCGTGGCAGCTTTCGGGCGGCATGCAGCAGCGCGCAAGCATTTGCCGCGCGCTCATCCACGAGCCAAAGATGCTGCTGCTCGACGAGCCCTTCGGCGCGCTCGACGCCTTCACGCGCGAAGAGCTCTGGTGCATTCTTCGCGACCTCTGGACCGAGCAGCAGTTCAACGTCATCCTGGTGACGCACGACCTGCGCGAATCGGTGTTCCTGGCCGACACGGTTTATGTGATGAGCAAGAGCCCGGGCCGCTTCGTGGTCAAGCGCGAGATCGAGTTGCCGCGTCCGCGCGAGCTTGAGCTCACCTACACCAAGGAGTTCACCGACATCGTGCTGGAGCTGCGCGGGCACATCGGCGCCATTCGCAACACGGGCATCAGCGCGGCGCAAACAGCGGCCGCGGTGTCCCACTGAAGGCGCGCCATGAAGAACACCAAGCAAATCGAACGCTGGTCGCCCTGGCTGCTGCTCGTGGCGGTAATCCTGCTGTGGCAGGTGATCTGCGCCGGTTTCGGCGTGTCGGACTTCATTTTTCCGAGCCCGCTGCGCATCTGGAACCAGTTCTGGGAATTCAAGGAAATCATCGCGGGCCATGCATGGCGCACCTTCTGGGTCACGATGGCGGGCTTCGGCCTGGCCATTGTGGTGGGCGTGCTGCTGGGCTTCGTGATCGGCAGCTCGCGCATCGCGTATGCGGCGATCTATCCGCTCATGACGGCCTTCAACGCGCTGCCGAAGGCGGCCTTCGTGCCCATCCTGGTGGTGTGGTTCGGCATCGGCGTCGGCCCGGCCATTCTCACGGCCTTCCTGATCAGCTTCTTCCCGATCATGGTGAACATTGCCACCGGCCTTGCCACCCTGGAGCCCGAGCTGGAAGACGTGCTGCGCGTGCTCGGCGCCAAGCGCTGGGACGTGCTTGTGAAAATTGGCCTGCCGCGCTCCATGCCGTACTTCTTCGGCTCGCTCAAGGTCGCGATCACGCTGGCCTTTGTCGGCACCACAGTGAGCGAAATGACGGCCGCCAACGAAGGCATCGGCTACCTGCTGATTTCCGCCGGCTCGGCCATGCAGATGGGCCTGGCCTTCGCGGGCCTGATGGTGGTGGGCGCAATGGCCATGCTGATGTACGAACTCTTCAGCGTGATCGAGAAGCACACGACCGGCTGGGCGCATCGCGGATCGCAAAACCAGTGAGGCGCGGCTCATGACGCACGACCAGATCATTCGCGCCTTGCGCCGGGCCGATGAGGTGGCCCGCCGCGCCATGGCCATGGGACGGCACCCGTTCGGCGCCGTGCTTATTGCGCCCGACGGCGAAACCGTCCTGGCCGAGCAGGGCAACATCGACACGGTGAACCACGCCGAGGCCACGCTCGCGCGCCATGCCGCGCAAAACTGGCCGGCAGACTACCTGTGGCAATGCACGCTGGTGACAACCTTCGAGCCTTGCGCAATGTGTGCGGGCACCAGCTATTGGGCAAACATTGGCCGCGTTATCTACGGGGCGGAAGAAAGCGCATTGCTCGCGCTCACGGGCGACCACCCCGAAAACCCCACGCTGAGTCTGCCCTGCCGCGAAGTGTTCGCTCGCGGGCAGAAGAAGATCGAAGTGATCGGGCCGGTGCCTGGAGTGGCGGACGAGATGATCGCCACGCACCGCGGCTTCTGGGAAGCGCGTTAGTAGCGCTAGGCCAGCAGCAGCGACGCCTCGTCGCGCCAATACGCGATGGCTGCCAGCCAGCCTTCCCACACGCAGCCATTGCAGCCGCGCCCGCAGCAGGTCGTGGGTTCGGGCGGCGGCACACGCAGGGTGATTCGCTGCGCGGCGGCTTCGAGTTGAACCGCCACGATCAGCGCCTGGGCGCTGGCAAGGTCGACGGGAACAGGCAGGTCTTTGTCTGTGAACGGCATAGGCTGGCCGCGGCGGCCAAGAGCCGCACAGAAGGCTTGCGCCTTACCAGAAGATCCAGAGTGCCAGGCCGCCGAAGATCGACCACTTCACAAGGTAGTACGCCCGCTTGTCCCAGGCCTTGAGCCGCTTGCCGATGACGCGGATCTGGTAGATGTACTTGAACGCGCGGTTGATGCCGCCGGTCTTGTCGCCAACGTCGTTGGGCGAAGCGGCCGCGGCCAGCAGGTTCTTTGCAAACCAGCGGTTCACGGCGCTGGCCCAGCGGTACTTCAGCGGGCGCTCGATGTCGCAGAACAGGATCACGCGGTCCTTGTCGGTCGTGTTCTCGGCGTAGTGGATGTAGGTTTCGTCGAACACCACGGCCTCGCCGTCGCGCCAGTGGTAGCGCTGGCCGTCCACGTCGATGTAGCAGCCCTCGACGCCCGGCGTCCACAAGCCCAGGTGGTAGCGCAGCGATCCCGCGAACGGGTCGCGGTGCCGCACGAGGCGGCTGCCCGGCGGAAGCTCGGCAAACATGGCGGCCTTGATGGTGCCGATGCCTTTGAGCAGCTCGGTGGTGCGCGGGCACAGCACGGCGGCCGAGGGATGCGCATCGTCGTACCACTTGAGGTAGAAGCGCTTCCAGCCGCTCTTGAAGAAGGAGTTGAAGCCCACGTCGTTGAACTGGCTCGAGGCCTTGATGCTGCCGCCGTTGCGCATGGCCAGCGCCTCTTCGCGAATGACTTCCCAGTTCTCTTCGAGCACGCGCATCTCCGGAAACTGCGCGGGCGACAGGTACGGCGTGCTCGGCACCTTCGAGAAGATGTACATGAAGGCGTTCAACGGCGCCAGGAAGGTCGAGTGATCAGACAGCTGCCTGAAAAAACGATGCCGAACCTGGCCGCGGAAGTGAACGTAGAGTGCGCTGAGCGCGAAGATGGCGAGAATGACCCACTTCATTAAAGTGTCCTGTAGAGCGGGTCGTAGTGTAATTCTTCACACTTCTTCCGGCCTGAGCGGCCTTCTATGCCCTTTTTGGCCGTTTTTGGCCCCTCCAGGCCCGTCAGCTGCGCAGCAGCTTGATCAGCGCCGCCAGTTCCTCTCCGCCCAGCCCTGCCGCCTCGGCACGCCTGAACAACCCTGCCGCGAACGCCGGAAATTCGGTGTTGATACCGGCCTGCTGCGCGGTCTGCAGGATTCGCTGGGTCGCTTCCACCGAAATGCGCATGGGGCTTTGCGATATTGCGAAGTCGCCCGACTGGATGACACTGCCTTCGTGCTGCAGGAACCCGGCGAAGGTGGGCATGATGCCCGCCACGATGCGGCCGTATTCCGCCACGTCGAAGCCTTCATGCTCGGCCACGCGCGCGCCGTGCAAAAAGCCGAGCATGGTGCCGTAGATGGTCGACAGGGTGGCCAAGTCCATGGCCGCAGCGGCGCTGGCCTTTTCGCCCAGGTACACGATGCCGCCGCCCAGAACGCCGAGCAACGGCTCGGCCGCGCGAAATACCTGCTGTGCACCTGACATGAGAATGGGCGTATCGGGCTGCCCCATCTGGTCGGGCGCGGCCTGTATGGCGCCTTCGAGGTAGGTCGCGCCCTGGCGGTGCGCCCAGGCCTCGGCATCGCGCGCGTCCTGCGGACTGCCGGTGGTGAGCTGCACCAGCAGGCGGCCGTCCATTGCCGCGGCCACGCCCTCGGCGCCAAGGATCGCGTCGACCGCGCGGTAGTCGTACACGCACATCAGGGTCACCGGGCTTGCGCGCAAGGCTTCGGCGGCACCGCGCGCGAGCACGGCACCCCGGCTCACCAGCGCCGCGGCCTTGTCGGCCGTGCGGTTCCACACCGTGACCTTGTAGCCCTTGTCGAGGTAGAGCCGCGCGATGGTCACGCCCATCGATCCCAGGCCCAGTACGGTAATTTCCTTGTTGCTCATGCCAGTCGTCCGCAAGTTGTGAAGAGGCCTGCATCGTAGGAATCGCACTCTCCAACGGTCAAGTACCTACAATAAAGTGAGGTACTTACCAAAACGTATGTAATGAACCAACAAGGGCAAGAACGGATGAAAGCCAAAAAACCCTACAACTGCGGCATCGGCCCCGCGTTCGAGGTCATCGGCGGCAAGTGGAAGGCCGTGATCCTTTGGGAGCTTCATGCCCAGCCGCGCCGCTTCGGCGAGCTGAAGCGGCTCTTGCCGGACATCAGCGAGAAGATGCTGATCCAGCAGCTGCGCGAACTGGAAGCGGACGGCATCGTGCACCGCGAGGTGTTCCACGAAGTGCCGCCGCGGGTGGAGTATTCGGAGACGAAGCTCGGCGCTTCGCTCAACGCGGCGCTCGGGCCGCTGGCCGATTGGGGCGACCGCTACGCCAGGCGTGCGAGCGCGGCGCGCTGAACTTTGCCGGTGCCCCGAGTGGCCGTGCCGGTCAGGCCCAGCCGGTTTCGATTTCAGTCTTTACTTCGGTCATGAGCCGGTGCACCGGGCACTTGCCCGCGACCCGCAGCAACTCGTCGCGCTGCGCCTCGGTGAGCTCTCCGGTCACGCGCAGGCTCGACTTCAGGCGGTAGATGCCTTTGCGCTCCTCGCTGTCGTCGCGGTCGACAATCACCTCGATGTCTTCCACCGGCATGCCCTTGCGCCGCGCGTAGATCAGCACGGTGAGCGCCTTGCACGCGGCCAGCGAGGCGTCGTACAGGTCGTGCGGCTCCGGCCCCGCATCGCTGCCGCCACCGGCTGGGGAGGCATCGATGGGGATCTCGTGGCTGCGAATCTTGAGAATGTGACGCGTGCCCGTGATGCCGTCGCGCCGGACCGTGATGCTCATGCCGATGTCCTTGGTGGTGAATGTGGGAGTGGCTGTGAATGCCGGGCGCGATGGTAGCCCGTGGCCTTGCTCAGCGGTCGACCGCAAGCATCAGCGTTTCCTTGATTTCTTCCATCACCACGTAGCTGTGCGATTCGGCCGCCACGGGCAGCTTCTTGAGAATGTCGCCCAAGAGGTGCCGGTACTCGCTCATGCCGCTCAGGCGCGCCTTCACCAGGTAGTCGAAGCTGCCCGAAACCAGATGGCACTCGAGCACCTCGGGCATGTGGAGCAGCTCCTTGCGGACCTTGTCGAACACGTCGCCCGACTTGGCGGATAGCTTGATCTCGACGAACACCAGCAGCGTCTTGCCCAGCGCCTCGGGCGACACATGCGCGTGGTAGCCGCTGATGACGCCTTCGCGTTCCATGCGCTTCACGCGCTCGGCACAAGGCGATGCCGACAGGCCGATGCGCTCGGCCAGTTCGGTCATGGAAATGCGGCCCTGGCGCTGCAGCAGGTCGAGGATCTTGCGGTCGATGCGGTCGAGTTCGGGCATTTCACTCCACGCGAGGCATTGGACAAAAGTTTTCAGTGGATTTCACTGAAAACCGCTTGAAAACGATGAAATCCACCGCATTGTGCGCCTTAGATTTCGTGTATTCACCTTCATTCTGGTAAATATCCATGAAAGTCATCGTTCTTGGCGGCGGCGTGATCGGCACCACGACGGCCTACTACCTCGCGCGCTCGGGTGCCGACGTGACGCTGCTCGACCGTCAGGCCGGCCCGGCCGAGGAAACCAGCTTCGGCAACGCCGGGCAGGTGTCGCCGGGCTACTCGACGCCATGGGCCGCGCCGGGCATTCCGCTGAAGGCGATCAAGTGGATGTTCCAGAAGCACGCGCCGCTGTCGATCCGCCCGGACGGCACGCTGTTCCAGCTGCGCTGGATGGCCGCCATGCTGCGCAACTGCTCGCCCGAGCGCTACGCGGTGAACAAGGAACGCATGATGCGCGTGGCCGAATACAGCCGCGGCTGCCTGCAGCAACTGCGCGCCGAAACGGGCCTTCAATACGAACAGCGCACCGGCGGCACGCTGCAGCTGTTCCGCACGCAGGCGCAGCTCGACGCGGTGCAGCGCGACATCGCGGTGCTCGAGGAATGCGGCGTGCCGTATGAACTGCTCGACCGCGATGCGCTCGCTCGCGTGGAGCCGGCGCTGGCCGGCGCGCGCGACCGGCTCGCGGGCGGCCTGCGCCTGCCGAACGATGAAACCGGCGACTGCCACCTGTTCACGCGCGGCCTCGCCGACATCGCGCGCGGACTGGGCGTGGACTTCCGCTTCGGCCAGACCATCGACGGACTGGAGACCGACGGCGGCCGCATCACCGGTGTGCGCACCAAGGCCGGCAAGATTCTTACAGCCGACCGCTATGTGATGGCCTTCGGCAGCTATTCGCGTGCGGCCATCGCATCGCTGGGGCTGGACATCCCGGTGTATCCCGTCAAGGGCTATTCGCTCACCGTGCCGCTCCTCGACGAATCGCTGGCGCCGCAATCGACCGTGCTCGACGAAACCTACAAGGTGGCGGTCACGCGTTTCGACAACCGCATCCGGGTGGGCGGCATGGCCGAGCTCGGCGGCTTCGACCTGCGGCTGAATCCGCATCGCCGCGCCACGCTCGAGAAGGTGGTGAGCGACCTGTTCCCCGGCGGTGACCTGCCGCGCGCCACCTTCTGGACCGGCCTGCGCCCGATGACGCCCGACAGCACACCCATCGTCGGCGCCACGCGCTACCCGAACCTGTTCCTGAACACGGGTCACGGCACGCTGGGGTGGACGATGGCATGCGGCTCGGGCAAGCTGATCTCCGACCTTGTGACGGGTCAGCGGCCGGAGATTCGCACGGACGGGCTGGCGATGGACCGCTACACCCAAGGGACGTCGCACCATCGGCGTCCGAATCCTGCGACTGCTGCGGCCTGAGGCCTGAGGCCTGCGGTTTTGGGCCGCTGTTCGGGGCGCGTGCAGAGGCCACCGGGTACTCCCCTCCGCGAATGTCCCCCGGGGCTACGCCCCTCCTCTTTTATTTCGCTGCGGGGAGCACCCGATGCCCTGTGCACTGGGGCACGCTCGTGGTGTATCGCTGATCAACGACTGCTCCGTATAACGCTCCCGCTGGCGGGGTGCCTTGCGCAGCGAAATAAAGGAGGAGGCCGCAGGCCGGGGGACATTCGCGGAGGAGGCCGCAGGCCGGGGGACATTCGCGGAGAAAGGTACCCCGTCGGCGGGTGCGCCGCCCTGAACAACGGCGCCAAATAACTCACGCAGCCTTCGCAATCGGAATGGTCACAGCGTTCATCCCGCGGTAAACCTCCGCCTCGCCATGCTTCGCAAGCAACTGCATCAGGTGCTTGCGAATCAGCATCCCCGGCCGGTCGGACTCCATTGAATATTCGACACCTCGCCGCCGCGTATCGACCAGCGCATCGGGATCTGTCGATTCGAGGATGTCCTTGTCCTCGCGCGTGATCTCCTCGTCGAAATCGATCAGCATCTGCGCCGCGCAATCGGCCTCCGTGTCGTTGCGGAACAGCCATTGGCACAGCTGCATGCGGCCATCGTCGATAGGCGTGAAGCAGTTGATGATGATGTGGCGCACGCCGCTCGGGTATTCGATGTCGAGCCGGCGCGAGAACGGCAGGAAATAAGCGTTGCGCATGTGACGCGTGGTGATCGGGTCCGTCACACCGCTGATGGCGTGAAACTTGGCGGGGTTCACCGCCTCGATCACAGTTTCCGCATGGAAGCCGTTTTCGTTTTCCACCAGCTCGTACTTGCTCGGCTTCGGGCTTGCGGCCACGCCGAAGGTGGCGCGGTGCACAAAGCTGAAGTGCGAGTTGTCGAATGAGTTTTCCAGCGCGCGCATCGGGCTGGTTTGCCATTCTTCATAGAACTGGAAGATGGTGCGGTAGCCCGGGTCGGTGAACTCCGGAATCGCCGGAATATCCGCAAGCGGTTCTTCCAGTGCCACCCATGCATAGCCGTAGCGCGCAGTGCAGCGGTAGGCGGTCGTCTTGTACTCCGGCGAAATCTTTCGGTCGGGCTCGTACTGCGGAATGCGGATCACCTGGCCGCTGCGGTCGTAGGTCCAGCCGTGGTAACCGCATTGGATGGCCCCCTGCCCGCAGGCCTTGCCTTCGCCGTCGACGCACCAGCCCTTCGAAAGCTTGGCCGTGCGGTGGCAGCAGCGGTCGCGCAGCGCAGCGGGCTGGCCGTCGGCATCGATGAAAAGAACGATGTCTTCGCCCAGCAGCGTGAAGGGCTTGGGGCCATGGGCCAGGTCGGCAAGCGGCATGACGGCATGCCAGAACTTGCGGAAGACGGGTTGTTGGGTGACGAGCATGCGTGAACTCCTTCTGTTGTTGCGCGTGGGTACGAACGAACCTGAAAGAGCAATTTCCTGCCGCGGGGGCTGAACGCTTCTACTCTTTGCGCGTGGGTACGAACGAACCTGAAAGAGCAATTTCCTGCCGCGGGGGCTGAACGCTTCTACTCTGCGCCACTTGCCATGCAAATTGCGCGCCCACATTGTGGCCCGGGCCGACGCAGCCTCCAAGCACCCGACGGCAATGCCCGAGCAAAAGACCGTGGCATGCGGCTTGGCATGGCTCGTGCATGAACTTGCGCAAGAGTAGAAGCGTTCAGCAGCGCACGCACCACGGTTGTGCGCCCGCCCGGAAATTGCTCTTGAAGTGCCTCCTGCCTTGGGCGGGAGGGTTCAAGACCCGAGAATTCCGAGGCCCCACATGCAACGTCGATTCTTTCTTGCGGCCAGTGCCGCTACCCTTGCCGCCCCTGCCGTCTTTGCCCAAGGCGGCGGCAAGCTGACCCCGCTCAAGTTCACGCTCGATTTCCGCATCAACGGGCAGACCGCGCCGTTCTTCCTCGCGCACAGCAAGGGCTACTACAGGGACGAAGGCCTGGACGTGACCATCGACACCGGCGCCGGCTCGGTCGCCTCCATCACGCGCATTGCGAGCGGCGTCTACCAGATGGGCCTGGGCGACATCAGCTCGCTGGTCGAGTTCAATGCGCAGAACCCGGGCACCCCGATGGTGCAGGCCGTGTACCAGTACTACAACCGCGCACCCTTCGTGATCATCGGCCGCAAGGACCGCGGCGTGACCGGCGACTTCAAGAGCCTGGCGGGCAAGAAGGTGGCCGCGGCGGCCGTCGAATCGACCCGCCGCGCGTGGCCGATGGTGGCGCGCAAGCAAGGCATGCGCAGCGATGCATTCCAATGGCAGACCACCGACTTCAGCGCGCGCGACAACGTGATGGTGCGCGGCGACGTCGATGCAGCCACTTACTTCCATGATTCAGCCATCTCGCTCTTCGCACGCATGAAGGCCGAGGAACTGTCGGTGCTCAAGTATTCGGACGCAGGCGTCGACCTGTACGGCAACGCCATTCTGGCAAGCAGCAACCTCATTGCGCAGAACCCCAAGCTGGTTGCGGCTTTTCTGCGCGCCACCAACCGCGCCATCGTCGAGACCTTTGCCAACCCGGCGCCCAGCATTGCGGCCATGCGCCAGCGCGAACCCATCCTCGACGAAAAGATGGAGCTCGAGCGCTGGGGCGTGACGGCGCAATACGTGGGCGCGGCTGACACGCGGAGCCATGGCCTGGGCGACATAAAGAAACTCACGCTCGAGCAGCAGGTCGACGAAGTCGTCGATGTATTCGGCCTCAAGGTCAAGCCCGCGTCCGACGCCATCTTCAACACTTCGATGCTGCCATCGCGGAGCGAACGTACCCTCTCCAAGACATGAGCCAAGACATTACCCAAGGCATGAACATCAGCAACAGCCACACCGTACCCCCTGAAGAAGCCACGCTCGACGAGCGCGACGAACGTTATCTGCGCAAGGCCATCGTCTGGTCGCATGCGGCGCGCAGGCGCGGCAACCGGCCGTTCGGGTCGGTCATCGTCTCGGCCGCCGGCGAGGTGCTGGCCGAGGCCGGCAACAGCAACACCGAGACGGGAGACTGCACCGCGCATGCGGAGGTGAATGCGCTGCGCGCGCTGGCCGGAAAAGGCCTCACGCGCGAAGAGCTTGCGGGCGCCACCATCTATGCATCGGGCGAGCCCTGCGTGATGTGCGCGGGTGCCATCTTCTGGTCGAACATCGGCCGCGTGGTGTTCGGCATCGATGCCGAGCGGCTGCGCGTGTTCCGCGGCGAGCGGCAGGACCAGCGCGATGCGGAGCTGTCGTGCCGCGATGTGTTCCGCGCGTCGCCGCATCCGATCGAATGCATCGGCCCAGCGCTGCTCGACGAAGCGAGTGCCGCGCATGACGGAGCGTGGAAGTAAAGAACGCCCGACTAGACTCCAGGGATGCCCTGGCACGCCCATCTTCATCTCGACTACCGACGGGAATCCGCCCGCAGCGTCGCACGCTTTCGCCATGACGGGCCGCTGCGCATCCTGCAGAGCCTCTATCCAGAAGGCGATGCCATCTGCCACAACGTGCTGGTGCATCCGCCGGGCGGGCTGGTGGGTGGCGACACGCTGGACATCGACATCGAGGCGGCGGATGGAAGCCACGGGCTCATCACCACGCCCGGTGCTTCGCGCTTCTATCGATCCGAAGGCGAGCTGGCGCTGCAGCGCACGCGCATCCGGCTGGCCCAGGGTGCGCGGCTCGAGTGGCTGCCGCTGGAAGCCATCTGCTACAGCGGCTGCAAGGCTGAGAACCGCCTCACCATCGAGGCCGAACCCGGCGCCGAGATGATCGGCTGGGACGTGACCGCCCTGGGCTTGCCCAACGCAAACCAGCCTTTCGAACGCGGCACGTATCTGCAGCACATCGAGGTGCCTGGCATCTGGCTGGAGCGCGGGCGCATCGACGCGGCCGACCAGCGGTTGCTGCAAAGCCCACTGGGCTTCGGCGGGCACCGCTGCATTGCATCGCTGTTCTTCGTGTCGGGCACGCCGGCCGCGCGTGCGCGGCGCGATGCGATGCTGGCGCATGCACGCTCGGCCATTGATGCGCACGGCCTGCAAGAGAGCGCGGGCGCAACGAGCCCGCATGCCGAGATCGTCGTGCTGCGCGTGCTCGCGCCAGTGGTCGAGCCCGCGATGCAGTTGCTGCGCCAGGTGTGGCAGGCGTGGCGCGCGGAGCTGTGGCAATTGCCCCCAAGCTCGCCGCGTATCTGGGCCACCTAGGCCGTCAAGCGGCCTTCGGCTCTGGAAGGATGGACGTCAGCGCAAAGTCGACGAGGTGGAGCCAGGTCGCTTCGAGCCCCATGATGCTGTGATGGTCGGAGCCGGGAACGGTTTGCACCGCCACGGGTGTCGGCCAGGCGGCGATGAGCTTCTGCGAACGCTCGGGCAGCACCACGTCGTCATGCTCGGCCAGCAGCACCTGCGTCTTGGCGGCCACCTCCTTGCAGTGCGTCAGCGAATCGAAGCGATGACGCAGCAGCAGTGATAGCGGCACGAGCGGAAAGCGCCGCTTGGCCACTTCCAGCATCGAGTCGTAAGGCGTGACCAGTTGCAGGCTGGAGAACTCCTGCTGCGCCACCAGCTGAATGGCCACGCCCGTGCCCAGGCTTCGGCCGACCACGTGCAGGCGCGCCTGCGGAAAGGCCTTGCGCAAGTGCCGCGCAAACTGGATGGCATCCGCAACGGAAGCAATCTCGGACGGATGGCCCTGCGAATCGGCCACGCCGCGGTAGTTGACCGCGGCAAAGCCGAAGCCTTCGGGCAGCCAGTGCAATGCCTGTGCGGTGGCGCGCACGTCCTCCCCCCGCCCGGCGAAATAAATGAAGAGGTCTTGCAGCGCCTCTTCGCCGTGTGGGTGATAGACATACCCGCGCACCATGCCGCCCGGCACCGTGTGCGAGTAGGTGGAAAAGTCGTCCGACAGATGAACGACGGGAAGCTTTCGGGCGTTGAAGAGAATGTGCCCCTGGCGCGTTGCCAGAAGGGTCCAGTACGCCGCGATGCCGCCAATGGCAGCGGCCGACGTCGAGAGTGCGATGCGAAAGGCTTTGGATGACAAGGTTCTTTTCTCCGAAAGAGGCTCTGCGCCGGCGGCTTACCGCTTGCAGTCGCCGCCGACGGAAACCGTGCCGTCCTTGCACTCCGTCAAGATGCGTTCGTCGGCCGCGCGCGGAGGCGCGCCGTTCAAGGCGGCATCCGGTGCGGAGGGTGCGGGTGGTGCGCCTTCGCGCTGATACACGATTTTCTTGGTGCCAAGCTCGCAGCTCCCCACCATCTGGCCGCCCGCCTCGGCGTTGGCATCGACGGTGGTGACCGTGAACCGAGTGACGCCCGCGGCGGCAATCTTCGATTCGATCTGGGTACGCAAGGCCTCGCAATTTTCAGCGGCGGCGTTGGCGGTGCCCGCCGAAGCGAGCGCGATGGAGATCAACCAGGGTTTCATGATGAGTCTGTCTCGTACCGGGGGTACCGAGGGGTTTGCGAGCCAAGAGTCTAGCCCCGCATTTTCGGAAGAAGCATCCTCGCACACGCGCTGGTAACCGCAGGTCACGGCCGCCAGGATGCAGACTCATCCGTCCGCCAACTCATCGAAAGCCTATTCGCAAACGCTCCTGCCAGCCGGAGACTGGCGCAGCCTGTTCAGAAAAATGAGCTGCGTCTTCGCCGTATCGCTGCCTTGCGACGCAGCCCTGAGCATCCATCCGCGAGCCTCGCAGCGGTCTGCCTTGACTGCCGACCCATAGAGCGTGGGCCCAGCGAGCAGCACCATCCCCAGCATCTCCTGCGCCTCGGCGCTGCCCTGCCCGGCGGCTTGCCTGAGCTCATCGAGCATGGTGCGGTAGTCGCGGGCCGTCTGCGCTTCGAGCGCCAGTTGGAACCGTTGCTCCGCGTGCAGGACGACGCTCGGATCGGACGGCTGCGCCGCGGAGAGCGCAGCCACAAGGCACAGCCCGCTCGCCAGCACAATGCGCCAGCGCAGCGACCAGCTTGCGATTTGATTCAATTCGGATGCCATATCGATGTTCTCCACCAGTTGTTTGGTGGAGGGCATCGTGGCAGCAAGCACTTGCAAAAAGAAACGGGATTTCACACAGGCAGGCTCAGGCGGTGCCTGAGTCCGTGCCTTGCCAGGCTCAGTTGGCGCTCAGGTCCATCAGCATGCGCGACAGCAGATAGAGCCGCGGCACCACGCTTTCGACCTCTGCGTATTCGTCCGGCGTGTGGATGCCGCCGCCCACAATGCCAAAGCCGTCGAGCACCGGCACGCCCACTCCGGCCACCAGGCTGGCATCGGCCGCGCCGCCACTGCTTTCGATGGTGAGCTTCTTGCCGATCTCGGCGTAGATGCCTTCGGCCATGGCAACCAGTTTGTCCGATGCAGGCGAACGCGGCATCGGCGGCAGGCCGCGGATGAGCCGCACGCGCACTTCGGTCTCGGGAATCAGCTTGTTCTGCGAGATGCGGGCCAGGTCCTTTTCGACGCGGTCGAGCTCTTCGGGCGTGGCGGCGCGCACATCGCCCTTGGCGCTTGCGGTGGCGGGAATCACGTTGGTCGGCCCGTTGGCGGTGAGCACCGTGAAGTTGACCGTGGTCTTCTTCGCGGCATCGCCCGTCTTCGCCAGTTGCAGCACCTGGTGCGCCACTTCCATGGCCGCATTGCGGCCTGCCTCGGGCGCAACGCCCGCGTGCGAGGCGAGCCCCTTCACTTCGATGAGCGCCGTGGCCGAGCCCTTGCGCTCCACCACGAGTCCGTCGGCCGGGCGGCCCGGCTCCAGGTTCAGCGCCACGTCATGCTGCTTGGCAATGCGCTCGATGAGCGCGCTGGTGCCGACCGAGCCCACCTCTTCGTTCGTGTCGATGAGGAAGGTGATCTGCCCATAGTCCTTGAAGCCGATCTTCTGCAGGATCTTCAACGCCTGGAGCCCGGCGACCACACCGCCCTTGTTGTCCATGACGCCGGGGCCGTAGGCGCGCCCGTCCTTGATGTAGAACGGCTTGGCCGCGGCCGTGCCGTCCTTGAACACGGTGTCGATGTGGGCGAGGATCAGGATCTTCTTCTTGCCCTGCCCGGTGATCGTGGCGACCACGTTGGTGCCGGGATGCGGCTCCGCTGGAAAAGTCTCGATGCGCGCGTCGAGCTTGCGCAGTTCTGCAACCACCATTTCGCGCACCTTGTCGAGTCCCTCGGTGTTGGCCGAGCCGGAGTCGATGTTGACCATTTGCTCCAGCAACTTCAGCGCTTCTTCTTTCTGCTGCGTGGCCGCATCCAGTGCACCCTGGTGCGGCTTCTGCGCCATGGCGGCGCCAGCGAACAGCGCGCAAGCCAGTAGTGCGCCCTGGCAGGCGGCGCGCAATGGCGCGGGTTTGGTGAAGTGATTGCGCTTGTGAAGACGAGTCATGGAATCCGTTCTGTTGTTCGTTCGAAGTTGGACGAAGGAAAGCCCGCTGGCGCGGGCTTTCTCAGGCTATCACCCGCATTCCGCGCGGGTCAAGCGAACAAAACACGGACGGGCCGGATTTCGCGGCCTAGCAGCAGCGGCCCTTGCCTCCGCCGTAGCGCGCTTCGAGCCGCTCGCGGAAGAAGGCCTCGTAGCTCATCGGCGGCTGGCCGGGATGCGTGGCAGCCATGTGGCTCAGATAGGCGTCGTAGTCGGGCAGCCCGACCATGAGCCGCAGCGACTGCTTGAGCGAGCGGGCAAAGTAGCGCCCGGCTTCCGGCAATGCAAGGGCCATGGCTGTGCTCAGCGCGCAGCCGATGCGGCCATCGGTTCGAAAGGCGTTTCCTGCGCGGTCGGCCGGTTGGCCGCGCGCGCCGCAAGGCATGCCTTCACGCTGTACACCAGCACGCTCAGCACCACGAACATGAACAGCGCGCACAGCGCAGCGTCGAGCCGGTCGTTGAAGACGATGCGCGACATGGCCTCGGTCGTCTTTGCAGGTGCCACCAGCACGCCATTGGCCAGGCCTTCGGTGTACTTGGCCGCGTGCGAGAGAAAGCCGATCTTCGGGTCGGGCGAGAAGATCTTCTGCCAGCCGGCCGTGAGCGTGCAGGCCAGCAGCCATGCGGCCGGCGCAATGGCCACCCACGCATAGCGCTCGCGCTTCATGCGGAACAGCACCACCACGCCGAGCAGCAGCGCCACTGCGGCCAGCATCTGGTTGGAGATGCCGAACAGCGGCCACAGCGTGTTGATGCCGCCCAGCGGATCGACCACGCCCTGGTAGAGAAAGTAGCCCCAAGCAGCCACGCACAGCGCCGTGGCAAACAGGTTGGCCGGCAGCGAATCGGTGCGCTTGAGCGCGGGCACGAAGCTGCCCAGCAGGTCTTGCAGCATGAAGCGGCCCGCGCGGGTGCCGGCGTCCACGGCGGTGAGGATGAACAGCGCCTCGAACAGAATTGCGAAGTGGTACCAGAAGGCCATCATGGCCTGCCCGCCGATCACCTGGTGAAGGATGTGGGCCATGCCCACGGCCAGTGTCGGCGCGCCGCCCGCACGGCCGAGGATGGTGGTTTCGCCCACGTCCTTGGCGGTCTGCACCAGCATCTCGGGCGTAACCACGAAGCCCCAGCTCGAAATGGTTTGCGCTGCCTGCTGCGCGGTGCTGCCCACCAGCGCGGCCGGGCTGTTCATTGCAAAGTAGATGCCCGGCTCGATGCACGAAGCCGCCACCAGCGCCATCACCGCCACGAAGGATTCGGCCAGCATGCCGCCGTAGCCGATGAAGCGCGCATGGCGCTCGTTGTCGAGCATCTTGGGCGTGGTGCCCGAAGAGATCAGCGCGTGGAAGCCCGACACCGCGCCGCAGGCGATGGTGATGAACAGGAACGGGAACAGGCTGCCTGACCACACCGGGCCGTTGCCTTGCGCAAACTGCGTGACGGCTGGCATCTGCAGCGTGGGCATGACAAACACGATGCCGATGGCCAGCGCGATGATCGTGCCGATCTTCAGGAAGGTAGACAGGTAGTCGCGCGGCGCCAGCAGCAGCCACACCGGCAAGCTCGCGGCAATGAAGCCGTAGCCCACGAGCATCCACGTGAGCGCCTTGCCGTCGAAGGTGAAGAGCGGCGCCCACTCGGGGTTCTGGCTCACGGCCTGGCCGCCGAAGATGGCGAGCATCAGCAGCACGAAGCCGATCAGCGACACCTCGCCGATGCGGCCCGGCCGAATGAAACGCAGGTACACGCCCATGAACAGCGCCACCGGAATGGTGGCCGCCACCGTGAAGGTGCCCCATGGTGATTCGGCCAGCGCCTTCACCACGATCAGCGCCAGCACCGCGAGGATGATGATCATGATCATGAAGGTGCCGAAGAGCGCGATCATTCCGGGCACCACGCCCATCTCCTGCTTGACCAGGTCGCCGAGCGAGCGGCCGTCGCGCCGCGTGGAGATGAAGAGAATGATGAAGTCCTGCACCGCGCCCGCGAACACCACGCCCGCCAGCACCCACAAGAGGCCCGGCAGGTAGCCCATCTGCGCCGCGAGCACCGGGCCCACCAGCGGGCCGGCGCCGGCAATGGCCGCAAAGTGGTGGCCGAACAGCACGTTCTTGTCGGTGGGCACGTAGTCGAGCCCGTCGTTGTGGCGGTGCGCCGGTGTCTTGCGGTTGCCGTCCAGCACCAGCACCTTCTCGGCGATGAACAGGCTGTAGTAGCGGTAGGCGATCAGGTAGGTGCAGATCGCGGCGGTCACCACCCAGAGGGCGTTGACGCTTTCGCCGCGCGTGAGGGCAACGGTGCCCAGCGCAAAAGCGCCGAGCACGGCCACGGCAAGCCACACCAGGTGGCGGCGGATGCTGTGCATGGGAATGTCTCCTGGAATTGAACCCGGGAGTGTTCCGCGTCAGCCCCGAGCCCGCATCCGTCGCACCGCGCGGGCCGCGTGCGTGGCTTTGCGTAATGGAAAACCCGGAGAAAACCCCGGGTTCAGAGCCGGCGAACCTGCAGCGGCTGGCGCGACCAGTACACCCCGTCGAGCCTGTCGAGCCGCACCTCGCCGCCGGTGGACGGCGCGTGCACGAACTGCCCCGCGCCAACGTAGATGCCCGCATGCGACGGCGTGGATGCGCCGAAGAGCACCAGGTCGCCCGATCGGATATCGGACGCCGGCACAGGCTGGCCGAACCCCGCCAGTCGAGCAACCGTGCGCGGCATCGCCTGGCCAGCGCTGTTCTTGTACACGTAGCCGATCAGCCCGCTGCAGTCGAACCCACCCTCGGGGGTGTTGCCGCCATAGCGGTACGGGGTGCCGACCAGGCCGAGCGCGTGGATTGCCACGCCGTTCGATTGCTCGGCCGTCAGGGGCGAGGTGCTGTAGGTGCCTGTCGAAGGGGGCATGCGCGGACTTGCGCAGCCCAGCGCCAGGAGGCAGGCGCCAATGGGAAGCAGACGAAGCAGCCGTAGCGGCAGCGGCATACGGGAACGTGGCGTGGGTGCGAGTGCGTCTTGCAAGTCTTGCATGTGGAATGGCGGGTCTTGTGGACGTGGCCAGACTCTAACGCGCCCAGCCCGCGAACCGCGGACACCGGCGGCCTCCCCGGCGCCGCTTTACCTAGAAGCTCAACGTCGCCGCGCCTCGCTTGATCAACTCGTGCATCACGCTGGAACCGGCGATGACCACGCCTTCGAGCAGGCTCTCCTGCGTGTAGCCGCGGCTCTTCACGCAGGGCGTGCAGGCCCAGAGCGTGCCGCCGCGCGAAAGAAAGTCGCGCAGCATGTCCGCCAGCGGGTCCAATGGCTTGACGTGCGTCATGTCGGATGCGCCGCGCCGCACGAGATCGACACCCGCGCTGGTGAGGAAAATGGAAACCTTCAGGCCCGACGTCATGCCGCCCAATGCAATGACCAGTCCGACGGAGGACAATTCATGGTCGATGCCATGCGTGATTACAACAACCAGATCGCGTGTCTCGGTGTTCATAGTGGTCTCCATTGAATGAGTGGAGGCAGCGTACGCTTCGTGCCGGAGGCAGACCATGACCAAAATGCCGGAAGTCTTGACCCAAACATCGCCGGGTCGTTCGGGGGACATGCTGTCGGACCTGCTCGAGAGCATGCACGTGACCGGCATGGTGCTGTTTCGCGCCGAGTTTCGCGAGCCCTGGTGCGTGACGAGCGTCGATTCAGGGCAGATGGCCGCGATGCTCGCACTCGGTTCGAGCCGCGTGATTCCCTTTCACATCATCGGCACCGGCAGCTGCCGGATCGAGCTGCCCGAGCGCGAACCCATGCGGCTGAACAGCGGCGACGCCGTGCTGCTGCCGTATGGGGGCGTTCACCGCCTGAGCGGCGGCGACGCCACGGCGCCGGTGCACATCGGGCAGTTGCTGCCGCAGCTTCCGTGGGCGGGCATGCCGCTGGTGGAGCATGGCGGAGCCGGCGGTGCCACCAGCATCATCTGCGGATTCATACGCTGCGATGAACTGCTGTTTCACCCCGTGCTGCGGCACCTGCCCGATATGCTGCACATTGCCCCCGACACCACGCCCGCGGACCACTGGCTGGCCACCACCATCCGCCATACCGTGACTGAAGCCAGCAAGCCGCAGCCCGGATGGCGCAGCATGCTGCCCCGCCTCACCGAGCTGATGTTCGTGGAAATCTTGCGCAAGCACATGCAGGGCCTTTCGGCCGACGAGGTGGGCTGGTTCGCGGCGTACAACGACGCCGTGGTTGGCTCGGCCCTGAAGCTGCTGCACGCGGCGCCGCTGGAGGACTGGAGCCTGGAAAGCCTCGCGCGCGGCGTGGGCGTGTCGCGCACCGTGCTGAGCGAACGGTTCAATCACTTTCTCGATCAGCCGCCGATGCAATACCTGGCGCACTGGCGCCTGCAGCTGGCCGCCAAGCATTTGAAGAGCAGCGAACTGCCGATCAAGATCATTGCCGACCAGGCAAGGTATGAGTCCGAGGCGGCCTTCAGCCGGGCGTTCAAGCGGCGCTTCGGCGTGCCGCCGGGGGACTGGCGGCGAAGGCAGGCGCAGGGGTTGCGTTGATCGGGCGGTGAACGGCGCCATGGCATCTATTTGCAAAGAGTCCGCATGAAGTCAGCAGGATTGAAGGGCACCGTCTCCATCGAACTCGTGCACGAGGCACTCCACGCCGCAGCGCTCAGGAACATGGACATCACCAGTGTTCTCGAAAGGGCGAAGCTGGATCGCGATCTGCTGAATGCGCCCCGGGCGCGCATTTCAGCCGCGGCCTATTCGCGCATGTGGGTGGCCTTGGCCGACCTGATGGACGACGAATTCTTCGGCCTGGACAGCCACGGGCTGCGGCGCGGGAGCTATGCGCTCATGACCCGCGCGGCAGTCGACTCCGACAACCTCGAGCACGCGCTGCGCCGCATCCTCAGGTTTCTTCATGCGACCTTGGACGACTTTCGCGGGGAGCTGGTCCGCTCGGCGGACGAGGCCCGCATAGTCCTGCAAGACGGCGGCGTGCTGCGGCGGCTCTTTGGCTATGGCACCTGGTTCATCCTCGTTCACGGCTTGGCATGCTGGCTCGTGCACAGGCGGATTCCCTTGCGCGAGATGCAGTTTCGATGCCCGCCGCCCGGCGACGACAGCCACTACCGCACACGGTTCTGCGAGAACCTCAAATTCAACGGTGAGACCACCCACATCACATTCGCAAGCGAACTGCTGGATTTGAAGATTGCAGAATCTCCGGAAACAGTCGACAACTTCTTGCGGGCGGCGCCCGCCAACCTGCTGGTCAAGTACCGCAACGACGCGAGCACCAGTGCCCAGGTCCGCAACCGCTTGCGCAGTCAACTTCCCGATGCGTGGCCAGAACTGGAGAGGCTCGCGCAGGAACTCTGCGTTAGCGGCACCACGCTCCAGCGGCGCCTGCAACAGGAGGGTGTCAGCTACCAGCGCGTGAAGGACGAGCTTCGGCGAGACATTGCCATCGATCTCCTCTCGAGCGCGTCGCTGACGGTGGCTGAAGTTGCGGCCCGAACCGGGTTCCAGGAGACAAGCGCCTTCCATCGCGCATTCAAGAAGTGGACCGGCGTCAGCCCCGGGGCGTACCGGTCTTCTCCGCCAGAACGGGAATAGGCGCCAAGCTCCCGGCGCTCCCCCAAACGGCGTTCTCATGCCCAAAGGCCCCGATCAGATCGGGGCGTCGGGGCATGGGCTTGTGTCTTTCGCAGAACTAACCTCCGCTCGCAGCCGCACCTTGCGTGCGCCGAGAGCTTGCTGGATGCGAGGAAACCGCGAATGAACCGAATGATGGGGCCGCCGCTCAGTGCACAAGCGCTGCAGGTGGCCGTCGATTGGGCAATTGCCACCCGGCGCAGTGTGAGAGCGTATTTGCCGAAGCCCGTCCCAATGGAAGATATAGAGGCAATTCTCTCGACCGCACGCTACAGCGCCTCGGGCATGAACATGCAACCTTGGCATGTGCATGTGCTCACCGGGCCCGCAAAGGCCGGCCTCTGTGCTGCAGTCACTGCGCTCGACAACGACCCGGGCAGATCGGGCGAACTGCTGGAGCCCTACGACTACTACCCGCGTGAATGGTTCTCACCCTACTTGGAGCGGCGCCGCAAGGTCGGCTGGGATCTCTACGGCCTGCTTGGCATTGCCAAGGGCGACAAGCAGCGCATGCACCTGCAGCATGGGCGCAACTACCAGTTCTTCGATGCGCCCGTGGGCCTGTTCTTCACGGTCGACCGCTCGCTCCAGGAAGGGAGCTTGCTGGACTACGGCATGTTCCTGCAGAGCGTGATGATCGCCGCGCGGAGCCGGGGCCTTCACACCTGCCCCCAAGCCGCCTTCTTGAAGTTTCACCGGCAGATCGCCGAGTTTCTGGAAATTACCCCTGGCCAGATGCTCGTCTGCGGCATGAGCCTGGGCTATGCCGACGAGGCGTCGGTCGAGAACTCGCTCGTCACCGAGCGGGAGCCGGTATCGGCCTTCACGACGTTCCACAACAATGCAAAGGAGACAAAGGCATGAGCGCGGAATCTTATGGAAGAGGCCTCGACCGCTGCGAGGCAAATCACGTGCCGCTCACTCCGCTCGGCTTTCTCGATCGCGCCGCGCTGGCACACCCCGACCGAGCAGCCGTGGTGCATGGCGAGCTGTCGCGAACGTGGGCGCAGACGCGCGAGCGCTGTTATCGCCTTGCGTCGGCCCTGGTGAATCGGGGCATCGAGCCTGGAGACACCGTATCGGTGCTGGCCCCCAACACACCCGCCATGCTCGAAGCGCATTTCGGTGTACCGCTGGCAGGCGCGGTTCTCAACGCCATCAACCACCGCCTCGATCCCGAAGGCATTGCGTTCATCCTGCATCACGGCGAGTGCAAGCTGCTGATGGTCGACCGGGAGTTTGCCGCAACGGTGGCCGCTGCGCTGAAGCTGCTCGACAGTCCGCCTGCGGTCATAGACATCGACGACCATCTCGCGCTGCCCGCTGAACCCATCGGCGAGACCGACTACGAATCTCTGCTGGCGAGCGGCGATCCAGGTTTTTCCGGCCGGTGGCCCAGTGACGAATGGCAGCCCATTGCGCTGAACTACACCTCGGGCACAACGGGGGACCCGAAGGGCGTGGTCGCCAGCCACCGCGGCACCTATCTCATGAGCCTGCTGCAGATCACGAACTGGGCCATGCCCCGGGCGCCGAGATACCTGTGGACGCTGCCCATGTTCCACGCAAACGGATGGTGCTTCACCTGGGCCGTAACAGCTGCGGCGGGCACCCACGTCTGCTTGCGAAGAGTGTCCGCCGAAGCAGTGCTGCAGGCTGTCGACAAGCACCAGATCGATCATCTGTGTGCAGCGCCGGTGGTCATGGCCATGCTGGCCGACGCGGCGAAAAACACCGAACTGTCCCGCCCCGTACGCGTACTGACAGCGGGATCTCCGCCTCCGCTTGCCGTGCTGAACGCCGTGCTGGCCATGGGCTTCGACGTGGAGCATGTGTTTGGCATCACGGAGGTCTGCGGCACGCCGGTGAGCTGCGTGTGGCAAGACGGCTGGAATGATCTTCCCCAGGCCGAGCAAGGCAGGCTCCGGGTACGCCAGGGCGTGCGAGCCGCCATGTTCGAAAGCCTCATGGTCGGCGACGCGGACACGCTGGCGCCCGTTCCGCAAGACGGAAAGACCGCCGGCGAGCTCATGCTGCGCGGCAACACGGTCATGATGGGCTACTTCAAGAACGAGGCCGCAACACGCAAGGCGGTTGCCAATGGCTGGTTTCGTACCGGCGACGTGGCGGTGCTTCACGGCAACGGATATGCGCAGATCACCGATCGTTCGAAAGACGTGATCATTTCCGGCGGCGAGAACATTTCATCCGTCGAAGTCGAGGACGTGGTTCACGGGCACCCGGCTGTCCTGCATGCCGCCGTGGTCGCCCAGCCCGACGAGAAATGGGGAGAGGTGCCGTGCGTGTTCATCGAGCTCAGGGCAGGTGTTGCGGCACCGTCTGAGCAAGAGATCATTGCCTTCTGCCGGGCGCGGCTGGCTCACTTCAAGTGTCCGCATCGCGTGGTATTCAGCAGCTTGCCGAAGACTGCGACCGGAAAGATCCAGAAGTTCCGCCTGCGACAGCAAGCCGGAAGCCAGGAAGCCATCACCGATCTGGCGAACCCGCATGACTGAGTTTGAACCCGCGCCCGGCGCGCCCATAGAGCCCGGCTACCGTTTCTCGCGAACGCACGCGTTCGACGAAGAGCAAGTCAGGAAATTTGCGGAGGCGGCCGGGGACGACAACCCCCTGCACCACGATGCCGAGTTTGCAAGAGGCACGCGGTTTGGCGGCCTGATCGCAAGCGGCACCCACACCACGTCCCTGTTGATGGGATTGACCGCCAGCCATTTCGCCAAGAAAGGCAACGTGCTGGGAATCAACTTTCGGTCGACCTGCTGCGCCCCGTACTCGCGAGCGAGACGGTCCTCATCGAGTGGAACGTGCTATCGATTGCGGACCGACCGAGAGGCGGCAGCATCATCGAGATGCAGGGGTGGGTAAAAGGCGCCGATGATCGGACCAGTGTTCTTGCGCACGGCACGGTGCTGCTCATTGAGCGCCACTGAGACATTCGCGCGGGCCTTTTGGCATAAACCGAGGTTTTATCGTCATTGCCGCGCCAACCCGCAGCTTCTAGGCTCGCCGCTTCAATGCCACGGGCAGGAGGCCTTGGTGAAGACGGTCGCGGCGTCGAACGTGACGCACCTGAAATTCGTTAGAAAGTAAAAGTTGCAGAGCGCTTGGTCCTCAATGCTCCGTGAGCAATCCAAGAAAGGCCCCTTTCTATCGGTATCAATCCTTGCGCAGATGTGTCAGAGTACGACAAAAGCTCTTCTGGTCTACCCCGATAGCACTCCTGATGTTCCATCGACCGTCAATCGCCTTCCGTACGACGGCTTTCGTGGTCGTCGTCTGCGCCATTCTTCTTGCGATCGACGGGTGGAACAGCTGGCAATCGCGCTCGGACCAGCTCGAGCAGATGGGCGTGGCCACATCGAACCTCGCGCGCGCCATGGCGCAGCAGGCAGATGATGCAATCAAGAAAGCCGATACGGTATTGGTCGGCATGGTGGAACGTGTCGAGCACGAGGGCACCGAGCAGGCCGATGTGGCGCGGCTACGCAAGGTGCTTGCAACGCGTGTCGCCGAACTGCCGCAACTCGACGGCCTGCATATCTACGACAAGGATGGCAACTGGGTCGCAAACTCCCGCCCCACTCAGCCGGAAAACCTCAACAACGCGAACAGGGAGTATTTCGTCTTCCACCGCACGCACGAGGAGCGAGGGCCGCACATCGGTCTTCCGGTGAAGAGCCGAACCACCGGCAGGTTGCTGCTGCCGATCTCGCGGCGCATCAACCATGCGGATGGCAGCTTTGCAGGCGTGGCGCTCGCGACGATCCATCTCGACTTTTTCTCGAAGTTCTACGCAAGGCAGGGGCCGTTGCGCTGGTGCACGAGAACGGAACCATGATGACCCGCCGGCCCTACAGCGACGATGCCCCGGGTCGCAACATGCTGGGCACCGAACTCTTCCGCACCTATACGGCAGAAGGCCCTATGGGCATGGCTTACTTCAAGTCGGCGCAAGACGGCGTGACGCGATTGAACAGCTTCCAGCGGCTCGACAACTATCCGCTCTTCGTTGCAGCAGCCCTGTCGAAGGACGAGATCCTTGCCAACTGGTGGCGCGAAACGCTTTGGCATTCGGGCGGCATCGCCGTCCTGACCTTGATCGTCGGGTTCATCGGGTGGCGGCTGGTAAGGCAGCTCCAGCTGCAAACGCGAACCGAGGCCGAGCTTCGGCAGGCACGCGATGCGTTGGAAACACTGAACAAGACACTCAACACCCTGGCCATGGAAGACGGCCTGACCGGCCTCGCGAACCGCAGGCAGTTCGACATGATGCTGGACAACGAGTTCAGCCGGGCGGCGCGCACCGCCAGCACCCTGGCCTTGATCATGATGGATGTGGACTGCTTCAAGCAGTACAACGACATCTATGGCCACGCCGCAGGCGACGAGTGCCTGCAGACCATCGGCCGCACCATCGCGAACCTTGCATCCCAGCGGCCGGGCGACCTTGCGGCCCGATACGGCGGAGAGGAAATGGCCGTGCTGCTGCCCAACACCGATGTGAAAGGGGCCGTGGTGCTGGCAGAGCGCATTCGCAGCGCCGTGCGGGACCTGAAGATCGAGCACTCCGGGGTTGCCGATGGGTTCGTGACGCTGAGCGCCGGCGTGGACGCGCTCATTCCGGCAACGGGGCAGGTGCAGTCGAAGGAGTTGATCCGCGCCGCGGACAGGGCACTGTATGCGGCCAAGGCGGGCGGCCGCAACCGCGTGTGCTCGACTGCACAGCCCGCGCCCGCATGAGCAGGGCCGTTGCCGCCGCTGCGGTCAGTGCTGCGTAACGACGATTGGAGCGCCCTTGGTGATGATCATCGTGTGCTCGTACTGCGCAGACAGGTTTCCGCTTGCGCCTGCGAGCGTCCAGCCGTCGGCAGCTTCGGTAACGATGCGGCTCTTGGTCGACAGGAAAGGTTCGATGGTGATGACCATGCCTTCCTTCAAAACGCGCTTGTCCGAGGGATCGAAGTAGCCGGGGATGTGTTCCGGCTCTTCGTGCAGCGCACGCCCGACCCCGTGGCTTCCCAGGTTTTCGATGATCTTGAAACCGTATGCCTTTGCAGTGCGCTCGATGGCGGCTCCAATCGCATTGATCGGTTGTCCGGCACGGGCGGTCTTCATCGCCTCGGCGAGCGCCGTGCGCGTGGCGTGACAGAGGCGGGTTTTCTGCGGAGTGGTCGGGGGTACGACGGTAGTTCCACCGGTATCGGCAAAGTACCCGCCAAGCTCCGCCGACACATCGATGTTCAGCACGTCCCCGGCCCGGATGACGCGCTCCCCGGGAATGCCGTGCGCCGCCTGTTCATTGATGCTGATGCACGTCGCTCCGGGAAAGTTGTATGTCAACCTTGGCGCAGACTGCGCGCCATGCTCTTGCAACAGCCTTTCGCCAAGCAAGTCGAGCTCGCGCGTGGTCATGCCGGGCTCTGCGGCGTCGAGCATTTGCTGCAGCACGAACGAGACTATTTTTCCGATCCGTTTCAATGCTACGACGTCGTCTTGCGTTTCGATGGTCATGTGGCGTATTTGTGAAAGATACAGGTGGGAAGGCTTCCTGGCTGCGCGCGCAGCCCTTTGCGGGCATTATCCGGCAGCGGAAAATCCATCGACACGAACAAGACAAACCAGGCATCGCCCTTGACCGTTAACTTGCATCTTCAGGAGGCCGCATGAGCGAAGCCCCTCCCCCGCAGGACCCTGCCCTGCTGCGACGGCTGCTGCGCGCAAAAGACCGGATGGACGCCGCTTCGCACGAAGAGTGGCCCGTGGTGCGGCTTGCGGAGGTAAGCGGTGTGTCCGAGGCCCACTTCGCAAGGTCGTTCAAGCAGGCGTTCGGTATTCCGCCTCACCGGTATCTGCTCACGCGGCGCATCGAGCGTGCAATGGCGTTGCTTCGCGAAACCGACCTGCCCATTACCGACATCGCCTTCGACACCGGCTGGGCGAGCCTGGGCACCTTCGGGCGCACCTTTCGCGACATTACCGGCAACAGCCCGAGCGCCGTGCGCTCGCAAGGCCGGCAGGCACCGCGAGAACAAGGCGCTGTGCCTGTGTGCATCGCGAACGCCGCGCGCCGGCCCGGCCTCACGACCGCAGTTTCGGAGAAGCGGCGCCAGGCGGCAAACGGTACAAACACGCCCGAACAACAACAGGAGAGTTCATGAAACAGGGCATTGATGTCGTCGGTTTGTATGTGCGCGATCAGGACGAAGCGCTGGCGTTCTATGTAGACAAGCTCGGCTTCCGCGTTCACACGGACGTGGGCAATGGCGGCTATCGGTGGCTCACGGTGCAGCACCCGGAGCAGCCGTCGTTCCAGCTTGGCCTTTTTCTGCCCGGCCCGCCGGTGCACGACGAGGCCACCGCCCAGGCGCTGCGCGCCCTGGTGGCCAAAGGTGCGATGCCGCCGCTCGTGCTCACCGTGGACGACTGCCGCGCGGCCTACGCCCGGATGCATGCCTTGGGGGTGGAGTTCACGCAGGAGCCGGTGGATCGCTACGGCACCGTGGACGCCGGCTTTCGCGACCCTTCCGGGAATGGATGGAAGATGATCCAGGGCCGCGGCTGAAGGCCGAAGCAAGAAAAATGACAAGCAAGCACCCGAGCACGATCGACGAATACATCGAGGCAGCCCCGCCCGAGGGCCGGCCGCATCTGCGCCGGGTGTATGCCATTCTCAAAAGCGTTGCGCCCCATGCAGAAGAAACGATCAAGTGGGGAACGCCGTTCTTCGTGGAGCCGCGGTTCCTGTTCGCTTTTTCGGCGCACAAGGCGCATGTCAACTTTGCACCTACTGAGGCAACGCTGAAGGCGTTTGGCAAAGAGCTCGCAAAGCACAAGACAACCAGGAACTACCTTCAGCTCCCCTACGACAAGCCCGTGCCTGAAGAGCTCGTCCGCAAGATTGCGGAGCACTGCGTGAAAGCGGTGCGTGAGCGCGAAGACGACGCCTTCTGGTAGCCCGTTCGCGCAGCAAGCCTTGCTCAGGTCTTCGCCTTCTTCGCAGCTTTGGACTTCTTGCCCGAGCTATTGAGCGCAACCGCCTCCTTGACCAGCGCCTTGAACGCAGCCTCGTCGAGCGCTTCTCCTTCGAGAATGTCGATGGCACGGCGCACATTGCCGTCCAGGCTCGAGTTGAAGAGGCGGGCCGGGTCTTTCAGCGACGCTCCCTTGGCGAAGGTGAGCTTTACCTTGCCCTTGTAGGTTTCGCCGGTGCAGATGATGCCGTCGTGCGACCACACCGGTGTACCCATCCACTTCAGCTCCTCGACCACCTCCGGGTCTGCCTGCTGGATGAGCTTGCGCATTCTTGCCAGCGTGTCGCCGCGCCAGTCGCCCATCTCGGCAATTTTTCTCGAGATGAGTTCCGGCGCCGGCAGGTCCTGGCTCACTTCCGTATTTTTCATATTCGCTTTCTTGAGGTTCAGCGGGTACTTCAATTGCAACGGCTGTGGAGGATAGTCGCGCTTCGGGGCAATGCAAGGGTTGCCGCCGGTCGTGTGGCACGATCAAAACATGCCCGAACCGTCACGCCGCATTCCTTACCGCACCTGGCCAGGCGCGCTTGCCGTACTGCTCGCCATTGCCGGCTATGTGGGTGGCCTGAAATTGTGGGACAGCCGCACACCCGGAAGCCGGCCGCTGCCCGCGGGTGAAACCGTCTCGGTCGGGCACGCCCGGTTCGTACCCGCCGAAGGATGGGAAATGGACGTGTCCCGCTCCAGGGCCGGCAGGTCTTTGATGCTGTTCAAGGGCGGCCACAAGTTCCTGGTGACCACGGGACAATGGGCAGGTGGGCCCGACGGGCCCCTGGTGCGGCAACAGCGCTTCATGGAGCGGGGCCAAGGCCTGCAGATCGACGGCGATGTGTCGGGCTTTGTCACCCCATGGGGCCTGCAGGGCAAGACCTTCGCCTACTATGGTTCGAAGCTGGCGGGCCGGTTCTGGCAGGTGGTCGACCTGCAGCGCCGGTCGCTCGTACAGATCGACGTCTACGGCGCAAGCGAAGGCCTGAACGATGCCATGGCCGATGCGAGGGGCATGCTCGAGTCGATGGACCTGGAAGCCCCGCAATGAGCCTCGAACTCACCCCGCAACAGGACCGCGGCGAATGGCCGGTGGGCACCGATTCGTTCTTCCAGCCGCGCCGCGCGGCGTTCTGGCTGCTGGCCGCGCTCATCGCCAATGGGCTGTTCTATACCTTCAACATGTTCTCGGTCGGGTTCCGTGTCGTTCCCGTTACGGCGCTGCTTGGCCTGCTGGTGTGGGGCATCTATACGCTGGTCTTTCTTGTGGTGTTTCGCACGCTCGACTTGCTCGAGCAGCATCCGCCCGAAGCCTTTGTGCTGGCGTTTGCGTGGGGCGGCCTGGGGGCGGTGTACTTTGCCGCGCCTGCGAACATTGCCATACAGAGCCTGTGCGCCAAGCTGGTGTCGCCTGACTTCGTGGCAGTCTGGGGGCCGGCCATTGCGGGCCCGATTACCGAGGAGTTCCTGAAGCTTGCCGGTGTGGTCTTGCTGATTCTCGTGGCGCGCAACCAGTTCCAGACCTACCTCTCGGTGCTCATCGTCGGTGCCATGGCGGGGCTGGGCTTTCAGGTGGTCGAAAACCTCACCTACACCCTCAACGCCTCGCTGCACTTTCCGCTCGAGAACCAGGTGTACCCGGTGCTGCTCAACCTGCTGACGCGCGGGCTGCTGAGCGGGCTTTGGAGCCATGCGGCCTACACCACCATCGCATCTTTTGGGGTGGCGTGGTTTCTGCTGCACCCCGAGCGGCCCATGGCGGCAAGAATCGGCTGCGCGCTTTTTTGCTTTGCGCTGGCGTGGGCCATGCATTTCATCTGGAACTCGCCGTGGCTTGAAGATCTTTTTGGCGGCGGCTATGGCGAGATGGCGGTGCTGCTTGTAGTCAAGGGCATTCCCGCGATGATTGCGGCCGGGATCTTCTGGCGCGTTGCCGCTCGCGAGAACGGCACCTATCTTCATGCGCTTGCGGCCTACTTTGTGCCCGAGCGGGAACTGATCCGCGACGACGAGTGGATTCGCCTGGGCGCGCCTCTGCTGCGCTACAAGGTTCGCATGGAAATCGGCTGGACCTTCGGCCTGCGGGCAAGGCGCCTGAAGACCCAGCTGCAGCGCGAACAGCTGCGGCTCATTCGCAAGGCAATGACCTATGGACGCGGGGCGCAGACGCTGCGGCACGAGGTAGCGATAAGGCGGCTGCGCGCGATGCTCGATCCGCTCATGGAAGCTCCACGCTGAAGCAGGCAATGGACCATGGCCTTGGATCCTTCAGACAATCCAGAAGAAAAGCTGGAACCGTCGGGCCGCAAGCGCTGGCTCGGCGCGGCGTTTGTGTGCGCTGCGCTCGCTGCGCCTCTGCTGGCCGCGTGGGGTGTTGCTACCGGCAGGCTGGTGATTCCGGAGCGCTTCAATCCGTGGGCTCCGCTCGATGTGGCGGCGGCGCCCGACTGGCTGACCGGCTTCAAGCTTTCGCGCGCACGCAATGAACCTGCGCGCTGTCTTGCTGCGCTGGCGCAAACCGGCATGCAGTACGACCTGCTGCCCGACCGCGTCACCGCACCGGGCTGCGGCTTCACAAACTCGGTGAGGCTGCGCTCGGCCGGCGTGCGCCTTGGCACGGCGCCTTCGCTGAGCTGCCCCATGGCGCTTTCCTTCTTCATGTGGGAGAGGTACGCGCTGCAGCCGGCCGCTATTCAGCACTTCGATCAGCCCGTGGTGGCCATCGAACACCTGGGCAGCTACGCCTGCCGCAACGTGAACCGCGGCGAAGGTGCCGTGCCGGGTGCTTCGCGCAGTCGGCACGCGACGGCCGATGCGCTCGATGTTGCCGGCCTGACGCTGGCGAGCGGCAGGCGCATCACGGTACTGCAAGCCTGGCCTCGCAGCGGCGCGGCCGATGCTGCGAGCACGAACGATTCGGCCGCCCTGCTGTTGCTCGATGCGCACCGCGGCGCATGCCGGTTCTTCAATGGCGTGCTGGGCCCCGACTACAACGCCGCGCATAGCGACCACTTTCACCTGGAGACCGGTGGGTACGGCGTGTGCCGCTAGCGACGGATTCGCTTGAAACTCGCGCCGCGGGGCACAAGGGCTGATGCGCCTTGTGGCAGGGGTGAGAACCTTGGAACTACGACGCGTGCGCCCGTCTTGAAAAGAGCTAGGCGGCCGCATCGGATTCGCACACAATGCCGCCCGTGTTGATTTGCGCAAGGCAAACACCCATCGCAGCTCCCCACCACGAAGCTCTTCAAGGACCGCCAATGTATTGTTCGATCCGCCGTTTCCTTGCCGCGACCGCCACGGCACTGAGCCTGGCAGCCCTGTTGGCCTCCTGTGGTGGTGGTGGCGGCGGTGGGGGCGGAGGCGGCGGAGTCATCGGTGTTCCGGTGACACCCCCGCCTACGACGGCCCAGCTGCCGGAGCGCGAGGCGCTCATTGCCCGGGCACGGGCGCTCGAACTGAACACATCCTATGTGCCGCCACCCGGCAATGTGCTGGAGCATCACACCTCCGGCTATGCCAAGACGATGTGTTCCGCCGTGTTCATCACGGGCGTCGACCCCGATGTTGCCGCTGAGAGCCTCGGCTATTTCGTGGGGCCCTACGAGCAGCGCAAGAACGTCGGCAAGCCCGTGGTGGATCGCGCGAAGCGGGAGGTACGCATTTCGATTCCCAACGGTCCGACGCTCGTGGCGCGCCACTTTGGGTCACAGGGCTGTGTCACGCTGCCTGCGGGCAGGGACGATGTTTTCTTCACGCCCGTCGAGGTCAAGAGCGCCCTGCCCGACCCGACGACCCAATCCTGGCCAATGGGCGACGTGTTGCCCGGCGACCCGCCGCCTGCGGAAGTCAACATGGCGAAGGTGAACGAGGCGGTCGAGGCGGCTTTTGGCGTGCCAGAGGCTTACACGGCGGCGTTCGTGGTCACGCACAAAGGGCGCATCATCGCCGAGCGCTACATGAATGGCATCGGACCAAGCACGCCGCTCGAATCGTGGTCGATGGGCAAGAGCGTCGTCGCCACGATGATGGGCGTGCTCATCAAGCAGGGTGAGTACAAGCTCGATCAGCCGGCGCCGATCCCCGAGTGGCAAGGTGGCGGGGATGGCCGTCAGCAGATCAAGATTTCCGACATCCTGCAGATGTCGAGCGGACTGCGCATCAAGGCGCCGGACGATCCGGACTTTGATCCCAACGGTACGTACCCCGATCACACCTACTACTACACGGGTCGCATCAACGCCTTCAACTATGCTGCCACCCGCCCGCAGCAATGGCCGCGCGGTGCGGTGGGACGCTACCGCAACACCGACCCCGTGCTTGCCAACTACCTGGTGCGCCTTGCGGTGGAGAAGCGCGGCGAAGAGTACCTGTCGTTTCCGCAGCGCGCGCTATTCGACAAGATCGGCATCCGCTCGATGGTGATCGAGACCGACCCCTACGGCAATTTTCTCACGCAGGGCTACGATTTCATGTCGGCACGCGACTGGGCTCGCCTGGGCAATCTGTACCTGCAAGACGGCGTGTGGAACGGCGAGCGCATTCTTCCCGAGGGGTTCGTCAATTTCGTGAGCAGCGTTGCACCGGCCTGGGCCGCGGACAAGCGCCCGATCTACGGCGGCTTCTTCTGGATCAACGGGATGAACTCACTGGCCGCGCCAACGTCGGCCTATTACATGCTTGGCGCGGGAGGCCAATATGTGCTGGTGATTCCGTCGCACGATCTCATCGTGGTGCGGATCGGGCACTCCAAGGGCTCGCCGTTTTCTACCCCGACGCTGAACAAGGCACTTGCACTGCTGACCGCTGCGGTGCCACGCGTGCGCTGACACCCGCCAACGGGTATTCAGGACGCGGTCGGCCCCTTGCGCAAGGTCGGCAAGCCCACGCCCGCAGCATCGAAGCCGCCGTCCACCGCAAGCACCTGGCCGTTGATGAAGCTCGCTTCATCGCTGCACAGAAAGCCCACCGTATTGGCCATTTCTTCGGTTGTGCCATAGCGGCCGAGCGGAATGGTGTCGTAGTAGTCGGAGCGGATGGCCACCGTGTGCACGAGCTTGGCCATTTCGGTCTCGACCGGCCCCGGCGCGATCACGTTGACGCGCACCCCGGCGTTGCCCAGCTCGACTGCATGCTGCTTGGTCAGGTGAATGAGTGCCGCCTTGCTGGTGCCATACGCAACGCGCAGCGTGCTCGCGCGCAGGCCCGAAATGGAGGCGATGTTCACCACCGCACCTCGCCCACGTTCCACCATCAGCGCGCCGAACGCCTGCGTGCACAAGAAAGCGCCGTCCAGGTTGGTACCGAGCACCGTGCGCCACTCTTCGAACGAAGTCTGGAGCACGGGCTTGAACACCGCCACGCCGGCGTTGTTGACCAGCGCATCGACATGCCCGAAGCGCTCGACCACGGACTTGGCGGCGCTGGCGACCTGCGACGGATTCGAGACGTCGCAGTGCACGCCGAGCACCCTCTCGGGCTCGGCAAGATCGGCTATCGCTTTTTCGAGCGTGGGCGCATCGATGTCAAGCAAGGCGACCTTGTAGCCATGCGCGAGGAACCAGCGGCCGATGCCGCGGGCGCCGCCCGTGATGACAGCGATGCGCGAGGGAGTCGTGGAGATATCGGTCATGAAACGTTCTACCGAAAAGGGAAGTGATATCAAACGGAATTGTGCGCCTGCCGCCAACGGCGCAGCATGGCCGTTCCATGCAATGAACTAGCGGCCGAATACCAGAAGCAAATTGTTCGCGGGCAATGCATGCCGCTCGTGCAACGCAAGGCCCGCTGCGCCGGCTTCCGCTGTCACGTCTCTCAGGTGGCGAATGCCCCAGGTGGAATTTCGCGAACGCAAGTCTTCGTCGAACGCCAGGTTGCCCGGCGCCGGTGTCACGCCTTCTTCGAAGTAAGGCCCATACGTGATCAACAACCCGCCGGCAAGCAGGTGCCGCGCGGCCCCTTGCATCAGTGCGGCGCATGCGGCCCAAGGCGCGATGTGCAGCATGTTGGCGCAGTAGATCGCGTCGAACGCATGGCCCTGCAACGGCCATTGGGATGCAGTCACGTCGAGCAGGAGCGGTGGCCGCAGATTCGACAGCGCCGCTTGTTCGACGCGGGTTGCGAGCGGAGTAAGCATGCGGGCATCCGCATCAGTGGGTTGCCAGGTCCATTGGGGCATTGCTGCTGCAAACCAGGCGGCGTGCTGGCCCGTACCCGATGCGATCTCCAGGGCGGTGCCGCGTTCGCCGAGGATGCGGATCAATGCATCGAGGATGGGCTGCTTGTTGCGGTCTGCGGCGGGGCTGTGAGGGAGGTCTGGCATTCGAGGTGGTCCTGGACGGACAGAGGGAACAATATGATCGGATTGGCACCAAAAGTGAGCGATTCTGCGCTTCGGGCGCTTTCAATGCATGCCTAAACTCGCTCGACCATTCAATTCTTCGCAAGCCGGAAAGGACAAACGAATGTTCAATCACGTCATGGTTGGCAGCAACGACATCGAACGCTCCAAACGCTTCTACGATGCGGTTCTTGCCGTAATCGGCGCACAGGGCGGACCCGTGCGCAATGTTGCAGCAACGGGTCATGTCCGGCTGTTCTACCGGCACGATGGAAGCACGCTGGGGATCAGCGAGCCTATCGACAACCAACCTGCCACGTGCGCAAACGGAGGAACCATCGCATTCAAATGCGCGACTCCCGAGTTGGTGAAAGCGTTTCATGACGTGGCGGTGGCACATGGCGGCGTGTCCATCGAAGATCCGCCCGGACTGCGCGATGACGCCTTGGGAAGGTATTACCTTGCCTATGTACGCGACCCCGACGGCAACAAGCTTTGTGCCATTCATCGAGTGCGCGCCTAGCCTTCATCGATATTGGCAGTGACGAAGCGAAGCTTGGTGAGGTCGCTGATCTCGCGACCGGAAATCGGGACCACGGCAAATGTCGTTCAGCACAGCACGCTCCGAATCAGCCAGCTCGCGCTCGACAGCCCCGCGCTCATACTCCTGCGGCACGGCAAGAAAACGCTCCAGTCCGGCCAGCGCCGCTGGAGCCTGGAGGGCGGCGATGCCGTCGTGCTGGCCGGCGGGCAGAGCTTCGACGTGTTCAACCAGTTGTCTGCACATGGTCTTTTTGAAGCACGTTGGCTCCTTTGGGACAAGGCGCTCATCGAGGGCTTCGCGCAAGATCGACGCGAAGCGAGGCCCCTGCGCCAGGCGGCTGTACTCAGGGATCTTGGGCCGGAGTTCCAAGATTCCGTCGAGCGAGCCGTTGCAGCAATCTCCAACGCGCCCCAGGTTCCCGCCGAAATTGCAAGGCACAGGATGGCTGAGATATTGGTGTGGCTGTCATTGCACAACGTTGCGCTCGCGGCGCCGCAGAGCGTAACGATGGCGGCAAGACTGCGGAGCCTGTTTGCCGGATCGCTTTCTGAGCCGTGGACGATGTCGTCAGTGGCTGCTCGGCTTGCCATGAGCGAAGCAACTCTCAGGCGAAGACTGAGCGCCGAAGGGGTGACTTTCGGAGCGGTATTGACGGATGCGCGCATGTCGTTTGCCATGACTCTGCTCCAGTCGACGGACCACGCGGTCACGCGCATTGCCTCTAACGTCGGTTACGAATCGGCTTCGCGCTTTTCGGTAAGGTTTCGCGCTCGGTTCGGATTTGCCCCAACTGCGGTTCGTGGCCATTGCAGAACTTGAATTGCATGGCGCCGTGGCGACCAAAATGAATCTTGCCATTTGATCTTCGCCTTTCGAGATAGCTGTGCACGGGCTTCGCAGCCGGTTTGCGAGCTTTCCATGGTACCCACGCCATGTACGATTGCGCGTGCACGACCACCGCTTGAAACACAACGACTCGCTCGACATGCGTACCGCCCTTTACTACTCGCTGATGCTCTTGCTCGGATTTGCCTGGTACAAGTACGGGCAAAACCTGCTTCGTAAGAAGCGTTGGAATGAGAACGGCGAGCGCACCGAAGGACTCACAGGGCCGGTGGGATTGCTCTTGGCCGCTGCCGCCGGCTGCTACTTTCTGTTTGCGTTCTTGCGCGCGCTGGTTCGGGGCGAGGTGCCGTGCCTCGGCAAGGCTTGCGGGATGCAGGTCTACACACTGGCGGCAAATACCGGCGATTACTGGGCCAACATGTTCTTCCTTGCCTGGATGGTGCTTGGGCTGAGCTATGCGGTTTATGTAACGCTCAAGATCTGGTTCCGGGAGTAGCTGCCCAAGGGGGCGACGATGCTGAAAGCCGCCGGCTTCTCTATCGAGTACGGCCCAACCGACGAACCCTGGGGAGTCCGCCGGTTCTTCGTTCGCGACCCGATCGGAAAGCTGGTCAACATCCTCGCGCATGTATGACCAGAGCCCCGCGGCTCACCCGCCGCCGAACTCCCGTGCATGTTCCACCGCATACTTGATCAACTCGGCCTGACCCTCGATTCCCAGCCGCCGCTTGATGCTCTGCCGGTGCGCCTCCACTGTGCGCACGCTAAGCCCGAGGTCGCGCGCAATCTGCTTGCTCGATTCGCCCCTGCCCAACGCGGTGAGTATTTCACTCTCGCGCGGGGTGAGCAGCGGCTTGGGCGCCTGGTTGCGAAACAGCTTTTTGGAAACGGCCGGGCTCAGGAAGGTGCCGCCGGCTGATACGGCTTCTATGGCGGCAACGATCTCGGCAGCGGGCGCATCCTTCAGCACGTAGCCACGCGCGCCCACTTGCAAGGCCTTCTGCACGTACTCGGGGTTGTCGTACATGCTGAGCATTACCACGTGCGGCGCCGGCTGGCGTTGCAGCACCAGCGCGGCCAGGTCGATGCCGTTCATGTCTTTCATGCCGACGTCCATCAACAGCAGGTCGGGGCGCAGCTCTTGCACGAGCGCGAGCGCTTCGGCGGCACTGCCCGCCTCGCCGACGATCTCCAGGTTGGGCATGGAGCCGAGCCGCGCGCGCAGGCCGTCGCGCACAAGAGGATGGTCGTCGACCAGAAAGAGGCGGATGGTGGAGGCAGCGTCTGTCATCGTCATCTCGATGGCTATTCAGGCCTTGCGCTCTGGGTCGGCACTTCGGCCACGATGGTCGTTCCGCCTTCACTGGAATGCACACTGAGGCGCCCGCCGATGGACTCCATGCGTTCGCGCATGTTGCGCAGGCCGATGCCGCGGCGCGGGTCGAGTTGCGTGGCGTCCACGTCGAAACCCGCGCCATCGTCGCCAATCTCGAGCCGCACGCCTTCTTCGTCCGAAAAGCCGAGCGCAATATGCACGCGGTGCGCCGTTGCATGCTTGCGCACATTGGTGAGCGCTTCTTGCGTGACGCGGAAGAGCGCGGTCTTTGTTTCCTGCGAGAGTTCGAAGGCCTCGCCTTCGATCATGATGGACGCATCGATGGTGCCCTCTTCCGCAAACTCGTCTCCCAGGCGCTGAAGTGCCGCGGGCAGGCCAAGGGTGTCGAGCAACGCCGGGCGCAGGCGGTGCGAAATGCGGCGCACTTCAAGCAGCGAATCGTTGAGCCTTTGCAGCGCCTTGGTCAGCGCCGGCGGCGCAGCCTGGCTGCCGCGGTCGAGGGCGTCTACGGCGGATTCGATGAGCAGCTTGGCGGACACGAGCGTCTGGCTGGTGCCGTCATGCAGCTCGCGCGCAAGATGGCCGCGCTCTTCTTCTTGCGACTGCACTACGCGCCGGGCAAGCAGCCGCAGCTTGGCCTCGGCCACGCGGTGTTCGCTGAGGTTGAGCAGCAGCCCGGTGGCGCTCACCACGCCCAGGCACAGCGCTGCAATGCCGGCAATCCAGAGCAGCGTGGTGGTGACGTTGGCGCTCATCTGCCGGTCGAGCGCCTGCATGGTGGTTTCGATGTCGTCGAGGTAAAGGCCGGTGCCTACCATCCAGTTCCAGCGAGGCAGCGCGGTAACGTAGCCGAGCTTGGGCGCCATCTGCTCGCTGGAGGGCTTGCGCCACTCGTATTCGACATAGCCGCCGCCCGCCTGCGCCCCCGCAATCAGGTCTTGTATGGTGAAGCGGCCGCGGGAGTCGCGCATTTCCCAGAGGTTCTTGCCCACGAGGTCGGGCTGCCGCGAATGCATGAGGGAGCGCCCCTGCATGTCGTAGACGAAGAAGTAGCCGTCGTCGCCGTAGTCGAGTGCGGCCAGGCGGCGCAGGGCCTCGTTGCGGGTTTCTTCGTCGTCCAGGCCGGCGTCGTACAGCGGGCGCACGATGCTCACGGCCAGGTCGACATAGCTGCGCAGTTCGCTGCGCCGCTGGTCCATGTAGCTTTTTTCGATGAGCGCCCGCTCGCGCCGCGCAAGATCGTGCTCCTGGTGGCGCACCGCCAGCGCAACCAGCACTAGCGCGATGAGCAGGGGTGCAACAGCCAGCGCGACGATCTTGGTACGGAGGTTCATCGGTGGGCAAGACTACCACCGGGCGTGGCCCGAACCTTAAGATTGCGGGGGCACGGCAACGCACACGGGAGATCATTCATGCAGATTGGCAGAGCTGCCGTACTGGCCATTCTTCTATCGGGTGGCCTCGGCCCGGCCCATGCCGACGCGCCGTTTACCGCGGTTTTCAGCGGGACGGGGCGTGCATGCTCGGGCGGGCTCTTCGTCCGCACCAAGACCATCGAATGGAATTCGAGCTTCAGCATCTGCAAGCCCACCCGGTACAGCGTGCTGGACAAAGACCTTGCCGCGGACCATCGCCGGATCGCCTTTCGCCTTGCCGCGCGCAGCAGGCGGTGCCACTACGAGGTGATCGAAGCGCAGCAGTACAGCACGTACGGCTGGAGCGTCCAGGGCTACCAGTCGCTCGAGGCCTACGAGAAGCGCGCCCTGCCCGGCTGGCGCAATTCGCCGCTGGACGAACGAATGGTGCTGTCGTGCCCGATGGTCCGGCTCGACTGATCAGTGCAGGCTGGTCGGCCGGCCCGAGGCCACCCACGCGTCGAGTCCGCCCGTCAGCGGCAGGGCACGCCGCGCACCCCGCGCCAGAAGCACGCGCGCGGCCAAGGCTGCCGACACCTCGTTGGGGCAGTTGCAATAAAGAACGACGTCGCGCCCGCCGACAAGCGGCAGCTCTCCATGCCGCTGCTGCAGGGCCTTGAGCGTGTACGGCAGCGCACCGGGAATGCGTCGCGGGTCGACCTGCAGGCCGGCCTCACCACGCACATCGATGACCAGCGGCGGTACCTCGCCGGCCAGCAGGTCGTGCAGTTCGTCAACGGTAATGCGCGGCATGCCGGTGAGCCGCGTGAACGCACGGCGGCGCCAGTAGCGCACCGCCAGCATCACGGCCAGCACCACCACCAGCGCGAGCGTTGCAATACCGCCGGCCTGGGCGAGCATGGCCAGCACTTCCTGGATCTGATCGCGAAAAGCCCAGCCCAGTCCCAGGAAAACACCGGTCCAGATGAGCGCGGCACCAATGTCGAACCCGATGAAGCGCCACACCGACATGCCCAGCGCGCCCGCCATGGGCGGTGCCACCACCGAGACGCCAGGCACAAACTTGGCGGCCACGAGCGAGAGGCCGCCCCACCGGCCGATGAGCGATTCGCCGCGCCGCACGCAAGAGTCGGGCGACAGCGAGATCCGGCACAGAAGGCGCATGAAGCGGTAGCCGAAGCGCCGCCCGGCGTAGAACCAGGCGCCGTCTCCGAGCAGGTTGGCCGCCACCGCAGCCAGCACAACCCCTGCCACCGAGACGTTGCCTGCCGCCAGCAACGCGCCCGACACCACAAGCACCGCGGCTGCGGGCACCGGCAAGCCGAGGCGCGCGGCAAAGCTCGCCGCGAAGACGATCGCGATCGCGTTCTGCACCAGCAGCGACATCAGCTGTGCCATGGCAACAGCGCAAGGTTCTTCGGGTTCACTCCGTGGCGGCCTAGCGGGGTGCGTCGCCCTTGCGGTATTCGGCCGTGAGCTCGTCCAGCTTCTGCTTCAGTGCCGGGTCGAGCTTGTATTCCGCCGCTGCGAGAGTGGCGTCCAGCTGTTCGGGCCGGCTGGCGCCGAGCAGCGGCGCGGTAATGAGCGGGTTGGCCATGACCCACGCCACCGCCAGCGTGGCCAGCGGCGCGCCGGCCTCGTCGGCGAGCTTGTGCAGCTGCGTCACGGTGTTGAAGCTGCGCTCGTTCCAGTAGCGGTCCTGGTACATGCCGCCAGCTGTACCGAGCGTGAAGCGGGTGTTTTCCTCTGGCTTGGCGCCGGGCTTGTATTTGCCGGTGAGCAGGCCGCCGGCCAACGGGTTGTACGGAATCACGCCCAGGCCTTCTTCGCCTGCCAGCGGCAGCAGCTCGCGTTCGATTTCGCGGAACAGCAGGCTGTAGCGCGGCTGCACCGACACATAGCGCGTGAGCTTGTGCAGCTCGGCCTTGCCGAGCGCGCGGGCCAGCCGGTAGGCCAGGAAGTTGGACACGCCGATGTAGCGCGCGCGGCCCGACTTGACGATGACGTCCAGCGCCTCCAGGCTTTCTTCGAGCGGCGTCTCGCGGTCGTCGCTGTGCAGCTGGTACAGGTCGACGTGGTCGGTCTGCAGCCGCTTGAGCGAGGCGTCGATGGCATCGAGCAGGTGCTTGCGCGATGCGCCCTGGTCCCAGCTGTTGGGGCCGACCTTGCCCACGGCCTTGGTGGCCACGACAAAGCGGCGGCGACCTGTAGCGCCCTGCTTTTGCAGCCAGCGGCCGATGATTTCTTCGGTGCGGCCCGTGGTTTCGACGGTACCGCCCAGCGGGTACACATCCGCTGTATCCAGAAAGTTGATGCCGCCTTCCGCGGCCTTGTCCAGAATGCTGTGCGACACGGCCTCGTCGGTCTGCAGGCCGAAGGTCATGGTGCCGAGCGCAAGGCGCGACACGGTCAGGCCCGTGCGGCCGAGCCGGGTGGTGGGAATGCTCATGGTGGTCTCGATCCGAAGAGATGAGAGAGGTATGGAAGGGCGGCGGTCATCATAGACACGGCCGCGCAATCCTGCATGCGCGGGATTTTCTCAGGTGGCTTCCAGGCGCCCGTCCGGCCGCGTGCCGGCACGTGCGCTCATCACCGCCCAGCCAAAGATGCCGATGCCTGCCAGCGCCAGCAGCGCGCCCACCCATCCGGTCGAAGTCCAGCCCAGGCCTGCCGCAATGGCCACGCCGCCGAGCCAGGCGCCGAGCGCGTTGGCCATGTTGAAGGCCGAGTGGTTGAGCGCGGCGGCGAGCGTTTGCGCATCGCCGGCAACGTCCATCAGGCGAATCTGCAGCGCCGGGCCGATGGCAACGGTGGTGCCGATGAGAAACACGTTGAAGGCCGCCGTGTACACGTTGTGCGCCGCAAAGGTGAACATGGCGAGCACCAGTGCCGCATACACCAGCAGGCCGCCGATGGTGCGCATGAGCGACTTGTCGGCCAGCCTCGAACCGACCAGGTTGCCCGTGACCATGCCCAGGCCGAACAGCGCAAGCACGAACGGCACCCCGCCCAGCGGCAGCCCCGCCACCTCGATGAGCGTGGGCTTGATGTAGCTGAACACCGAGAACATGCCGCCGAAGCCGATGGCGCCGATGCCGAGCGTGAACCACACCTGCTTGCGCTTGAGCGCGCCAAGCTCGCGCCAGGGGCTGGCGCCTGCGGGCGCCGCCAGATCGGGAATGTCGCGGCGCAGCAGCGCCACGGCAATGAGCGCGATGATGCCGACGAACACGAAGGCCGCGCGCCAGCCGAACAGCTGCCCGAGCCAGGCGGCAATCGGCACCCCGACGAGCGTGGCCCCGGTGAGCCCCAGCATCACAAGGCCCACGGCCCGCGCGCGGCGGCCGGGTGGCGCCAGCGTGGCCGCTACCAGCGCGGCAACGCCAAAGTAGGTGCCGTGCGGCAGGCCGGTCGCAAAGCGCAGCAGGTTGAGCGACATGTAGCCCGGGGCCATGGCGCTGGCGAAATTGCCGGCGGCAAAAATGGCCATGAGCGCAATCAGCAGTGCGCGGCGCCGCCAACCCGCGGCAAGCACCGCGAGCACGGGCGCGCCGATGACCACGCCGAGCGCGTAGGCGCTGATGACGTGGCCCGCCTGCGGAATGCTGACAGCAATGTCGCGCGCCACCTCGGGCAGCAGGCCCATGATGACGAACTCACCCGTGCCAATGGCAAAGCCGCCGACGCCGAGCGCGAGCACGGCCCGCAAGAAGTTGACGGGCCGAGTCGGCGCAGACAAAGCGGAAGAGGAAATGTCGGTGTCCGCGCCGGTATCGTGCACGGGTGGGGAGGCGTTCAAGGCCAGGCTCCTGGGAGGGTGCCCGGCGGTGACGGGCAGAGCCCGATTTTAGGGTAAACCCTGAATCGCTGCCGATACGCAAAGGCCGAAGGGCTGATACCGGGATGGGCTTTTTCCGGCTTCTGCCCCTTGCGGTCAGATGGCGACCAGCTGCCGCACACCCTGTGCTTCCATGTCCTTGCCGAGGCCGCGCGCAATCACCTCGCCGCGCTCCATCACGAGGTAGTCGTCGGCCAGCTCCTGGGCAAAGTCGTAATACTGCTCGCACAGCACGATGGCCATGTCGCCGCGGTCGGCCAGCATGCGGATGACGCGGCCAATGTCCTTGATGATGCTGGGCTGGATGCCTTCGGTAGGCTCGTCCAGGATCAGGAGCTTGGGCTTGGGCGCGAGGGCGCGGGCAATGGCCAGCTGCTGCTGCTGCCCACCGGAGAGATCGCCACCTCTTCTGTTGATCATCTGCTTGAGCACGGGGAACAGCTCGAAGAGTTCCGCGGGAATGGGCGTGCTGCCGCTCTTGTAGGCCAGGCCCATGCGCAGGTTTTCTTCCACGGTGAGTCGCGCGAAGATTTCGCGGCCTTGGGGGACGAAGCCGATGCCGGCTCTTGCCCGTTCATACGGCGTGGCCTTGTGGATCGGCTTGCCCTCGAGCTCGATGCTGCCGCTCTTGATGGGCACCAGGCCCATCAGCGACTTGAGCAGCGTGGTCTTGCCCACGCCGTTGCGGCCCAGCAGCACGGTGACCTTGCCGAGCGTTGCTTGGAAGCTCACATCGCGCAGGATGTGGGAGCCGCCGTAGTACTGGTGGATGTTCTTGACTGTCAGCATGAAATCGATTCCTCAGCGGCCGAGATAAACCTCGATCACGCGTTCATCGGACTGCACTTCGTCCAACGTGCCTTGAGCGAGCACCGATCCATCGCACAGCACCGTCACTATCTCGGAAATGGTGCGGATGAAGCTCATGTCGTGCTCCACCACCATCAGCGAATGCTTGCCCTTGAGCGTGAGGAAGAGCTCGGCGGTGCGCGCGGTTTCTTCGTCGGTCATGCCGGCCACGGGTTCGTCGAGCAGCAGCAGCTTCGGGTCCTGCATCAGCAGCATGCCGATCTCGAGCCACTGCTTCTGGCCGTGGCTCAGGTTGCCTGCAAGGCGCGAAACGCTGTCGGCCAGGTGAATGGTGTGCAGCACCTCGGCCAAGCGGTCGCTCTGCGCCGAGTCGAGCTTGAACAGCATCGACGCGCGCACGCCCTTGTTGGTCTTGAGTGCGAGCTCGAGGTTTTCGAACACGGTGAGGTGCTCGAACACCGTCGGCTTCTGGAACTTGCGGCCGATGCCCAACTGGGCAATGTCGGCCTCGCGGTGGCGCAGCAGGTCGATGGTGCTGCCGAAGAACACGGTGCCCGAGTCGGGCCGCGTCTTGCCGGTGATGATGTCCATCATCGTCGTCTTGCCCGCGCCGTTGGGCCCGATGATGCAGCGCAGCTCGCCCGGCGCAATGTCGAGCGAGAGCTTGTTGATGGCCTTGAAGCCGTCGAAGCTCACGCTCACGTCTTCGAGGTACAAGATGCGGCCGTGCGTGATGTCTACTTCGCCCGGCGTTGCAATGCGGCCGAAGTCGGCGGAACGGCCGCCCGACTCGGTACTGCCGCTCACGTAGTGCATGCCTGCCGCGCGGGCGGCACGCTCGGCGCCTGCTTCCATCAGGTCGGGCGTCATTCAGAAACCTCCGCGCTTCGCGCTGCGGTATTCGCCTTGGGAGCGGCCCGGCGGCTCATGCGCGCGCTCCCTTCACCTCGGCGGCGAGCGGCGCGTGCAGCGCCTCGGGCTCGACGCCTTGCGCGGCGGCCATGGCGCGCTGCGCTTCTTCGCGGGCGGCGCTGGGCGCAACCTTCTCGCGCGACAACCACTTCTTCACCAGACCCACGATGCCGTTCGGCAGAAACAGCGTGACAGCAATGAACAAGGCGCCCAGGAAGTACAGCCAGTATTCGGGGTACGCCACCGTGAGCCAGCTCTTCGCGCCGTTGACGATAAAGGCACCGATGATCGGCCCGATGAGCGTCGCGCGTCCGCCCACCGCCGCCCAGATCGCGATCTCGATGGAGTTGGCCGCGCTCATTTCACCGGGGTTGATGATGCCGACCTGCGGCACGTACAGCGCACCGGCCACGCCGCACATGATGGCGGAGATGACCCAGATGGTGAGCTTGTACGGCAGCGGGTTGTAGCCCGAGAACATCACGCGCGTTTCGGCATCGCGAATGGCCTGCAGCACGCGGCCGAACTTGCTGCCGATGAGCCATTTGGCAAACAGGAAGAAGCCCAGCAGCGTGATGCCCGTGAGCGCGAAGAGCGTCATGCGCATTTCCTGCGTGGCAATTGGAATACCCAGGATGCGCTTGAAGTCGGTAAAGCCGTTGTTGCCGCCAAAGCCGGTTTCATTGCGGAAGAACAGCAGCATGGCAGCGAAGGTCATGGCCTGCGTGATGATCGAAAAATAGACGCCCTTGATGCGCGAGCGGAAGGCAAAGAAGCCGAACACGAAGGCGATGAGGCCCGGCACCGCGACGATGAGGACGAGCGTGGCAATGAAGCTGTCGCTGAAGGTCCAGTGCCAGGGCAATGTCTTCCAGTCCAGAAACACCATGAAGTCCGGCAGGTCGCTCTTGTAGTTGCCGTCGCGCCCGATCTGCCGCATGAGGTACATGCCCATCATGTAGCCGCCGAGCGCAAAGAAGAGGCCGTGGCCCAGCGAGAGAATGCCGGTGTAGCCCCAGATCAGGTCCATGGCCAGCGCGCAGATGGCGTAGCACATGATCTTGCCGACCAGCGCCACCGCGTAGTCGCTCATGTGCAGCGGACTGTCCGCGGGCACCCACATGTTGAGCACGGGCGCCACAGCGCATACGACGATCAGCGCGACAAAGAAGGCTGTCCAGCCCTTGCCGCTCAGCAGCGGGCCCTTGGTTGGAAGTGCGACCTTGGTGTTGCTCATGCCTCTGCGCTCCGGCCCTTCATGGCGAAGATGCCCTGAGGTCTCTTTTGAATAAAGATGATGATGAAAACGAGCACCGCGATCTTCGCGAGCACCGCGCCCGCCCAGCCCTCGATGAACTTGTTGAGAACGCCGAGCCCCAGCGCCGCATACACGGTGCCGGCGAGCTGGCCGACGCCGCCCATCACGACCACCATGAAGCTGTCGACGATGTAGCTCTGGCCGAGGTCGGGCCCCACGTTGCCGATCTGGCTCAGCGCGCAACCCGCAAGGCCGGCAATGCCGGAGCCGAGCGCAAAGGCATAGGTGTCGATGCGCGCCGTGTTCACGCCCATGCACGAAGCAATGGGCCTGTTCTGCGTCACGCCGCGCACGAAAAGCCCGAGACGCGTACGGCCGATGAGCCAGCCCATGGCCAAGAGCACCAGCGCCGCGAAGATGATGATGCAGATGCGGTTCCACGGCAGAGTGACGTTGCTCAGCATGGTGAAGCCGCCGCTCATCCAGCCGGGGTTTTCCACGCCCACGTTCTGTGCGCCGAACAGCGACCGCACAAGCTGCTGCAGCATCAGGCTGATGCCCCATGTAGCGAGCAGCGTTTCGAGCGGACGGCCGTAAAGAAAGCGGATGACGCCGCGCTCGAGCACTGCGCCCACGAGCGCCGACGCAAGAAACGAGACCGGAATGGCTGCAACCAGGTACCAGCCGAAAGCCGCCTCGGGCATGTAGCGCTGGAAGATGCCCTGCATCACGTAGGTGGCGTAGGCGCCGATCATCATCAGCTCGCCATGCGCCATGTTGATGACGCCCATCAGCCCGTAGGTAATGGCCAGGCCCAGTGCGGCAAGCAGCAGCACAGAGCCCAGGCTGATGCCGCTGAACACCGCGTTGATGCGGTCGCCCCACACCAGCGAGCCGTCGATGCTTGCAATGGAAGCGACGATGGCGGCCTTGACGTCCGCTTCGGTCTCGTCGGCGAGCCGCTGATTGAGCAGCAGCTTGGTGTCGGGGCTGCTGTTGGCGCCGAGTTCCTTGGCGGCGGCGAGGCGCTTGGCCTTGTCGGCGCTGCTGAGCATGCTGGCGGCGCGCACCAGCTGCAGCTGCGCCTTGATGCCGGGGTTGGTCTCGGCGGCCAGAGCCTTCTCGACCATCGGAATGCGCGATTCGTCGGGCTCCTTGAAGAGCGCCTGCGCGGCTTCGGCGCGCACCGCGTCGTCCTTGCTGGTGAGCTTGAGCGCGGCCTGCGCGGCATCGAGCGCGCCGCGCATCAGGTTGTTGTTGACCACGTCTTCCGCCGTGTCGGGCACCTTCAGTTCGGCGCCGGTCACGGGGTCGTAGCCTTTGTCATCCTTCATCACGAAGACCTTGTCTTCGGTGTACTTGACCGCGTCTTCCGACATGGCCTGGATGAAGGCGGCAGTTTTTTCATCGGCCGTGAGCACGGCCTTGTTGAGCGCGGTGATACGCGATTCGGATTCGCCGGAGGCAATGGCCTTGGCTTCGTCGGCGGTCAGCGCGTGGACGGCCGTTGCCATGAGCAGCATGGCGGCGAGTGCGCAGTGAAGGGTTCGTCGAAGCATCGTGAAAGTGGAAGTTGGGATTGGCTCCCTCCCCGTCCGGGGGAGGGTTGGGGTGGGGGCACGCGGCGCCAACTCAGGCGCAGTGACCGAATCGACCGCCGCTTGCCCCCACCCCTGCCCTCCCAGCGGGGGGAGGGAGAAACGCGCTTTACAGCGACTTGCCAGCCGGCTGGTCCGGCTTCTTGTCGTTGCCTTCGATGTATGGGCTCCACGGCTTGGCCTTGACCGGGCCCGGCGTCTTCCACACCACGCTGAACTGGCCGTCGGCCTTGATCTCGCCGATGAACACGCTCTTGTGCAGGTGATGGTTCTTCTCGTCCATCTTCGAGACGATGCCCGAAGGCGCCGTGAAGGTCTGGCCGGCCATCGCCGCAATCACCTTGTCTGTGTCGGTGCTCTTGGCCTTTTCGACCGCCTGCTTCCACATGTGGATGCCGATCCAGGTGGCTTCCATCGGGTCGTTGGTGAGCGGCTTGTCCTTGTGGCCGGCGATGTTCTTGGCCTTGGCGTAGTCGCTCCACTGCTTGATGAACGCCGTGTTGGTCGGGTTCTTGATCGACATGAAGTAGTTCCATGCGGCCAGGTGGCCGACCAGCGGCTTGGTGTCCACGCCGCGCAGTTCTTCTTCGCCCACCGAGAAGGCAACCACCGGCACGTCCTTGGCCTTCAGGCCGGCGTTGCCCAGTTCCTTGTAGAAGGGCACGTTGGAGTCGCCGTTGATGGTCGACACCACGGCGGTCTTGCCGCCGGCCGAGAACTTCTTGATGTCGGCGACGATGGTCTGGTAGTCGCTGTGGCCGAAAGGCGTGTACTTCTCGTCGATGTCGGTGTCCTTCACGCCCTTGCTCTTCAGGTAGGCGCGCAGGATCTTGTTGGTGGTGCGGGGGTACACGTAGTCGGTGCCCAGCAGCACCCAGCGCTTGGCGCCGCCGCCTTCCTTGCTCATGAGGTAGTCGACAGCCGGAATGGCTTGCTGGTTGGGCGCGGCGCCCGTGTAGAACACGTTCTTGCTGAGTTCTTCACCTTCGTACTGCACCGGGTAGAACAGCAGGCCGTTCATTTCCTCGACCACCGGCAGCACCGACTTGCGCGACACCGAGGTCCAGCAGCCGAAGATCACCGAAACCTTGTCCTGTCCGAGCAGCTGCTTGCTCTTTTCGGCGAACAGCGGCCAGTTGGAAGCCGGGTCGACCACCACGGGCTCGAGTTGCCTGCCCAGCACGCCGCCCTTCTTGTTGATGTCGTCGATGGCCATCAGCACCGTGTCTTTCAACACGGTTTCAGAAATGGCCATCGTGCCCGACAGCGAGTGCAGCACGCCGACCTTGATGGTGTCGGCGGCGAATGCGGGCGCAGCGGAAATGCTGGCCAGCGCGACAGCGGCGGTAAGCGCCTTGAGGGTGAAACGACGTTGCATGTGGACTCCTGCTCCGGGGTGGTTGAAACCTTGTCGCCGGGCTCGCCGGACGATGGAGGGGAGTCTGCGGATTCGGCCGCGCGCGAGAAATACGCCGGGTGGCGTACACGGAGGTACTCAGGGCGGGACTGTCGAGCTGCGCCCCAAAAAACCCATTTTGGGCTTTAAAATACCCAAAATGGGCATATCCTCATCGCAAGCAAAACAGACCGCAAGGCCCGCCAGCCTGGCGGACGCCCTGTTCACGACCACCCAGCAGCGCGTGCTCGGCTATCTCTTCGGCCAGCCGGACCGGAGTTTCTTTTCCACCGAGCTGATCAAGCTCACCGGCGCAGGCTCCGGCGCCGTGCAACGCGAACTCAAGCAGTTGGCAGACAGCGGCCTGCTCATCACATCGCGCGTCGGCAACCAGAAGCACTATCAAGCCAATGCCGCGGCGCCGATCTTTGACGAATTGAGCAGCATCGTTCGCAAGACTTTCGGACTCGCAGGTCCACTGCGCGAAGCGCTGGAACCGCTGGCCGAAAAGATCGAAGCCGCGTTCGTGTTCGGCTCGGTCGCCAAGAAGAGCGACACGGCCGCGAGCGACATCGACCTGCTGCTGATCAGTGAAGAACTTGCGTATTCGGATCTGTTTCTCGCTCTCGATGCAGTATCGGCACGTCTGGGCCGTACAGTGAACCCGACCATGTTCACAAGAAAAGAACTGATGCGAAAGCACAAAGACGGCGAATCGTTCGTGAAGCGCGTCATGGAGCAGCCCAAGCTCTGGATCATCGGCAACGCGCATGCCCTCCCCGCTTGAAAACCTGTGCGGCCCGACCAAGCCGCTCGCCGCAGAACCGCCGGATGCTCGCGAATTCGCGGGCCTGATGCGTTCCGGACTCGCGCGCTTGGCGGACGCCCAGGTGATGCAACTTTCCGTCGAGGGCCGATTCGATCTTGCCTACAACGCAGCGCACGCCATGTGCCTCGCGGCGCTACGTTGGCATGGCTACCGCTCAGGCAACCGCTTCATTGTCTTTCAGGTGCTGCCTCATACGTTGGAACTGGGCCCGGAGGTGTGGCGGGTACTGGCCAAGTGCCATGAAATCCGCAATCTGGGAGAGTACGAAGGCGACATGAATGTAGACGAGCGCATCGTTCGCGATCTGATCGCTGCATGCCGACGCGTCGCCTCGAAGCTTTCTGAACTGCCACCGCCCAAGCCGGACTAGACCTTCGCAGCCGAAATGAAACTCGGCGCCTCCAGCTTGAACTGCGCCGCCGCAAAGGCCCAGATCATGCGCGTGGCATCCGGCCCGGCCGGGTCGCTGAAAAGCAGACTGGCGGCCCCCCCACTCCAGGCATGGCCCAAACCTGCAATCTCGCACAGCGTGACCAGCGTGCGGCCCTTGCGCCGGAACTGGGTCACGCGCATCGGATGCCGCTTGCCGCGCTGGAGCGTGCGCGAGAGGCCCGGTTTTGCACCCACCGCGGTGGCCCATACGGCCGCGCTGTTGACGGCGTTGCTCGGCGCGACCACGGCGTCGGCATCCCCATGCAGCACCAGCATCGGCGGCAACGTCGCGAAGACTGCGGCGGCGCCCATCGCCTTGCCGACCGCGGTGGAAGGCATCGGCGGTGTGTGCTGCCCGCGCATGGCCCCCAGGGCGGTGGCCGACGACTTCGCGGCGCCCGGCGCCACGCCTGAATGCATGACCACGGCGCGAAAGCGCAGCGGGTAGCGCGTGGCCAGCAGCGCCGCCATGCTGGCCCCGGCCGAGAGACCGGCCAGCGCGATGCGCTCGCGATCCACCGGATACAGCACGCAGGCCTGGTCGATGGCCGCCATCAGCGTGGCGGCTTCGGCGTCGGCCTTGCCCGAGCGCCGCTCATACCAGTTCCAGCAACCTTGCGGATGGGCCAGCCTGTCCTGCTCGAGATAGAGCACCAGAAAGCGTTGCCGCACTGCGAGCGTGTTCATGCGCGTGCTGGCAGCAAAGTCGCGGCCGGTTTGCCCGCAGCCGTGCAGCATGACCATGAGCGGCAACCTCTCGCCGGGCTTCAGCTTCAGGTCGGCCGGGCGAAAAAGGTGATAGCCCCGCGCGCCGCCCGGGCCCAGCGCCATGCCGCTGAGCCAGTCACCGCGGCCCGGCGGCGGCTTGAGCCGCTTGGCGGTGGCACGCTGCACCTGTCCCGTGACACGCTTGCTGTTGCTCAGGGTGAGCTTGGTCAGCGCCTTCAGGTTGCGCTCGTAGGCGCGGGCAAAGAGAGAAGCGGCGGTGGAACGACGAACCATGGGCGCAGTGTGAGGGCAAAGCGCCGGCCGTCCAAACGGGCGGTGAAGGCCAGGAGCCCCGCCCCGTGCCTCAGTAGATCTCCGGCACCATCATGCTCGCCGGCACCGGCTGGCGCAGGTAATCGGCATGGCGCTCCCGCGCAGGCAATTGGACGGTCGGATGCGCCACTTCCTGGTAGGGCAACTGGCCCAGCAGGTGGCTGATGCAATTGAGCCGAGCTTTCTTCTTGTCGACCGCCTGCACCACCCACCATGGCGCCTCGGGAATGTGGGTGCGCTCCAGCATGATCTCTTTCGCCCTGGTGTATTCCTCCCAGCGGCGGCGGCTTTCAAGGTCCATGGGGCTCAGCTTCCATTGCTTGAGCGGATCGTGAATGCGCCCGAGAAAGCGCATGTGCTGCTCGTCGTCGGTAATGGAGAACCAGTATTTGATGAGCTTGATGCCCGAGCGCACCAGCATCTTTTCGAACTCCGGCACGGTGCGGAAGAACTCTTCGTACTCGTCGTCGGTGCAAAAGCCCATCACGCGCTCGACCCCGGCGCGGTTGTACCAGCTGCGGTCGAACAGCACCATTTCACCAGCCGCCGGCAGGTGCGCGGCATAGCGCTGAAAGTACCACTGGGTGCGTTCGCGGTCGTTGGGTGCCGGCAGCGCAGCGACGCGCGCCACGCGCGGATTCAGGCGCTGGGTAATGCGCTTGATCACGCCGCCCTTGCCCGCCGCATCGCGGCCCTCGAAAAGAATGACCACCTTCTGCTTGCTGTGCTGCACCCAGTCCTGCAGCTTCACCAGTTCGCCCTGCAGGCGGAACAGCTCCTTGAAGTAGGCCTGCCGCGCGGCCTTGTCGGTGGCGCGCGCGGCGGGGTCGAGGTCGCCGATGTCGCGGTCTTCGATCTCCAGCTCGAGCTCCTCGTCATAGCTGTCGATCAAATCGCGGGCGATGCGTTGCATCAGGTCTTCGTGGTCTGGAAGTGCGCTCGTCGGCATCATGGCTAGCAAAGAGAGATGTGTAGGTGGATCGAGGCATGCTGCACGCAGGGTATGACCGTTGCGTGACGGTTCGGCGTCGGCGGACACGAGGTTGTCATATAGGTCGAACACCATCTGGCAAACCCCCTTTGGCTTTCCTGATCCACACGCACCTTGCCGGCACTCCATGACCTGGCCGCCAACTCGTACGGCGGCGACGAAGCCGGGCTGATCTGCGGCTACCTTTTCGACGCAGCTGCGCCGGAGCCTGTGCGGGCGATCGATTCGGCGCAAGCTGCGGCGTGGCTGGACGACGGCGCGCCTCCCTCGTCGGACTCGGCGTTCTTGTGGCTGCACTTCAACCTGAGCCACGCCCAGGCCGAGCGGTGGCTGCTGCGCCACGCACGGCTCTCCGACACCTTTTACGAAGCACTGCACGAGGGCTTGCCCTCCACGCGCATCGAGCGCGCTGACGATTCGCTGATTGCCGTCATCAACGACGTGCACTTCGAGTTCAGCTTCGAGCCCTCGGACATCTCCACGCTCTGGATCAGCGTGGGGCCGCGCCTGGTGGTTACCGCGCGCGCCAAGCCGCTGCGCTCGGTCGATGCGCTGCGAACGGCGGTCAAGGCCGGAGACGCACCGCGCTCGAGCACCGAACTGCTCGAGCACCTGCTGCGCGCGCAGGCCGACGTGCTCGTAAAGATTGTGCGCGGCGTCACGTCGCGCATCGATCGCATCGAAGACGAGTTGCTCGCTGGCCGGCTCGACCACAAGCGCGCGCGGCTCGGCGTGCTGCGCCGGCTGCTGGTGCGGCTGCAGCGGCTGCTGGCCCCCGAGCCCGCCGCCCTCTTCCGCCTGCTGCAAGGGCCGCCGGCCTGGATGGCCGAGCCCGATGCGCAAGAACTGCGCGGCTCCACCGAAGAGTTTTCGGTGGTGCTGCGCGACATGCAGGCGCTGCAGGAGCGCATCAAGCTGCTGCAAGAAGAAATTGCCGCCAATGTGAACGAAGACAACAACCGCAGCCTGTTCGTGCTGACGGTGGTCACGGTCCTCGCGTTGCCGATCAACATACTTGCCGGCTTGTTCGGAATGAACGTGGGCGGCATTCCGCTGGCCGAGCACAAGCACGGGTTCTGGATCGTCGTGGCCATTGTTGCGAGCTTTACCGCCGTAGCGGCGTGGGCGGCATTTCGCAAGAAGCGCTAGGCCGCATCGGCAAATGCAGTAATGCTATTTATTTAATAGCAATCACAATAGCATCCATGCGCCCGCATCGGTGTTCCAGACCCAATAGAATGATCGCGTGTCCTCTATTCTCAATGCCGATCTGCACTGCCATTCCGTGGTCTCCGACGGCACGCTGACGCCCGAAGAACTGGCGGCGCGCGCCGCTGCCAACGGGGTCGAGCTCTGGGCGCTCACCGACCACGACGAAGTCGGCGGACAGCACCGCGCTGCTGCCGCAGCGCGTGCCAACGGCCTGCGCTATCTCACCGGCACCGAGATTTCGGTCACCTTTGCCAACGAAACGGTGCACATCGTCGGCCTGGGCTTCGATCCCGACGATGCCGCCATGACGCAGGGCCTCTACGACACCCGCGGCGGCCGCGGCAAGCGCGCACAAGAAATGGCCGAGGGGCTGGCCAGGGTCGGCATTCATGGGGCTTATGAAGGCGCGCTCAAGTTCGTCGGCAACCCCGAACTGATCTCGCGCACGCACTTTGCGCGCTTCCTGGTCGAGCAAGGGCATTGCCGCGACACGCCTGAGGTGTTCCGCAAGTACCTGACCGAGGGCAAGCCCGGCTACGTGCCGCACCGCTGGGCCTCGCTGAAAGACGCGGTGCACTGGATCACGGCTGCCAAGGGCATGGCCGTCATCGCGCACCCGGGGCGTTACAAGTTCACCGCCAACGAGGAATACGCGCTGTTCCTCGAGTTCAAGGCGCATGGCGGGCAGGCGATCGAGGTCGTCACCGGCAGCCACACGACAGCCGAATACGTCGAATACGCCGACAAGGCGCTCGAGTTCGATTTCGCCGCCTCGCGCGGCAGCGATTTCCACAGCCCCGACGAAAGCCATTGCGATCTCGGCAAGCTGCCACCGTTGCCCGGCGCGCTCACGCCGGTGTGGGAACTGCTCAGCCATCGCATCCAGCAGTGAGCCAGAGCCCCGGGCCCGGCACCGACAGCGCGGCAACGGCCGCACTGGCGAACGCCCGCGCCGCCGCACAGCAGACGCGCGACGTCGAATCCGAACGCATCCTTGCGGGCATCGGGCTGGTGCTGGTGGCAGTGGCCTGCTTTGCCACGCTCGACACCGCCACCAAGACCTCGACCGCCGCCGTGCCGATTCTCATGGGCGTGTGGTTCCGCTATGCCTTCCAGGCCGTGGCCACCACGGCGGTGCTGCTGCCCAAGCACGGCACGGCGCTGCTGCGCACGCAGCATCCGCGCTACCAGCTGCTGCGCGGCGCACTGCTGCTGGCGTCGAGCACGCTGGCCTTCCTGAGCTTGCGCTATATGCCGCTGGCAGAGTTCACTTCCATCGTGCTGATCGCGCCGCTGGTCATTACGCTCCTGGCGGCAACCACGCTCAAGGAGCATGTTTCCGCGCTGCGTTGGGTGCTGGTGGCGGGCGGCTTTGCCGGCACGCTGGTCATCTTGCGGCCGGGCGGCGATGCATTCAGCTGGGCCGTGCTGCTGCCCATCGGGCTGGTGCTGACCAATGCATGGTTCCAGGTGCTGACGAGCAAGCTGGCGCGAACGGAAAACCCGCTCACCATGCATTTCTATACCGGCTGGGTGGGCACCTTGATCGCCTCGCTGGCGCTGCCGTTCGTGTGGACGGCCTTGCCATCGTGGCACTGGTGGGCGTTGCTGTGCCTCATGGGTTTCATGGGCACGGTGGGACACTTCATTCTTATCCTTGCCTACCAGCGCGCGCCGGCTTCCACGCTGACGCCCTATCTTTATGCCCAGATCGCCTTTGCCATGCTGGGCGGCTGGCTTGTTTTTTCGCACGTGCCCGACCGGGTTTCGCTCATCGGCATTTCGATGATTGCGGTTTGCGGGGCGGCCGGCGCCTGGCTCACCGTGCGGGAACGCCGCGTGCCTATCGAGCCTGCGGAATCGTAATCAGGAGTCTTCATGGCCCAGTACTTCGAAGTTCACCCCGACAACCCCCAACAGCGCCTGCTGAAGCAAGCCGCAACGCTGCTGCAGCGCGGCGAGATCGTGGCCGTGCCTACCGACTCGAGCTACGCGCTGGCCTGCCATCTCGACGACAAGGACGCGGTCGACCAACTGCGCCGCATCCGCCAAGTCGACGAGAAGCACCATCTCACGCTGATCTGCCGCGACCTGAGCGAACTGGCCAACTATGCGCGCGTCGACAACAAGCAGTACCGCCTGTTGAAAGCCGCCACGCCGGGCCCGTACACCTTCTTACTCGAAGCCACCAAGGAAGTGCCGCGGCGCGTGAGCCATCCGCAGCGCAAGACCATCGGCCTGCGCGTGCCCGACCACAAGGTGCTTTTGGAGCTGTTGATGCTGCACGGCGCACCGCTGCTGGCCACCACGCTGATCGCTCCCGGCGAAACCGAAGCGCTGAACGACGCGCAAACCATTCGCGAGCGTTTTGAAAAACAGATTGGCGCTGTCATCGACGCGGGCGCCTGTCCTTCGCAGCCCACCACGGTGGTCGACCTCACGCCCATGGGCACGGGCGACGATCCGGTCGTGGTGCGGCAGGGCCGCGGCGCGCTGGCGGTGCTTGGACTCTGACAAGCGGCACCGAAGCTCCTACTCTGTCTGACACAATCGCCCAGTGGATATAACACGTCAGATTCAAACCGTATTGATCCTGGCACTGCCAGTGCTGTTCGCTATCACAGTGCCTGCAGTGATCAGGGGCCGCGTCGCGGCCCATTTTGGTGATCACACGGCGGCCGCCATGGGTCGGCTTACGCTCAACCCAATCAAGCACATCGACCCGATTGGCACACTGCTGATCCCTATCGTTCTCTACTTCGCTACCTCTGGGGCCCTGCTGTTCGGCTACGCCAAACCGATTCCGTTCGACCCGGACAATCTACGCAATCCAAAGCGCGATCTGATATGGGTATCGCTTTCAGCGCCCACGGCCAACTTCGTAATGGCGTTGGCATGGGCGGTATTTTTCGTAGTGCTGCGTGCCACGGACATATCCGAGCCTTTTTTCGTACAAATGGCTCAGGGCGGCGTGCTGGTCAACCTTGTAATGTGGGCCTTCAATCTTTTTCCACTCCCTCCGCTCGACGGTGGCCGTATCCTTGCCGGTCTGCTGCCAGACGGTCCGGTGCAGACGTTTTTTGCGCGCATAGAGCCGTACGGGTTCTTCATCGTGATGGCGTTGGTCTTGACAGGCATCCTTCGAACCTTTTGGCTCAATCCATTGATGACAGCGGGGTCCGAGATCATCAAGATATTCCTCATTCCGCTCTCCGCATCACTGCTCTAAGTTCCAAGTCCGTCCCATGGCTTCGTCATCCCCAGCTCCCCTGCGCGTCCTGACCGGCATCACGCCGTCGGGCACGCCGCACCTCGGCAACTACGTCGGCTCGATCCGCCATTCGGTGCGGCAAAGCGTGGCGCCGGGCGTGGAGAGCTTTTTCTTCCTGGCCGACTACCACGCGCTCATCAAGGTGCAGGAGCCGGCACTCATCCAGCGCTCCACGCTCGAAATTGCCGCCAGCTGGCTGGCTTGCGGGCTCGACCCCGAGCGCGTCACCTTCTACCGCCAGTCGGACATTGCCGAAATTACCGAGCTGACCTGGTTCCTCACCTGCGTGACCGGCAAGGGTGTGCTCAATCGCGCCCATGCCTACAAGGCCCAGCTCGACAAGAACGTGGCCAAGGGTGAAGACCCGGACTCCGACGTGACGGCCGGTCTTTTCATGTACCCGGTGCTGATGGGCGCCGACATCCTGATGTTCAACGCGCACAAGGTGCCCGTGGGGCGCGACCAGGTGCAGCACATTGAAATGGCGCGCGACATGGCGCAGCGCTTCAACCACCAGTACGGCGAGCACTTCACGCTGCCCGACGCCGAGATCGACGATGCCGTCGCCACCCTGCCCGGCCTGGACGGCCGCAAGATGAGCAAGAGCTACGGCAACACCATTCCGCTGTTTGCGCCCCGCGCCCAGCTGCAAAAGCAGATTGCCAGCATCGTCACCGACTCGCGCGCGCCCGGCGAGCCCAAGGACACCGAAGGCTCCGCGCTGTTCCAGATCTACCAGGCGTTTGCCAGCGCCGAAGAAACCGGGGCGCTCCGCAAGGCATACGCCGAAGGCATCGGTTGGGGCGATGCCAAGCAGATGCTGTTCGAGCGCATCGACCGCGAAGTTGCGCCACTGCGCGCCCGCTACGACGAACTGATGAACAACCCGGCCGAGATCGAGCGCATTCTGCTCATCGGCGCCGAAAAGGCCCGCAAGCTCTCGCGCCCCTTCATGACCGAACTGCGCCATGCGGTGGGGCTGCGCAACCTTGCGGCGGGCCGCGACAAGGGCGGAGCCCGCAAGGCGGCCAAGGTCGCCAAGCCGAGTTTCAAGCAGTACCGCGAGCGCGACGGGCTGTTCTATTTCAAACTGCTCGATGCGAACGGCGCGGCCCTGCTGCAAAGCCGTGGTTTCGCGTCGCCGCAGGAGGCCGGGCGCGCGATTGCCGCCTTGCAGCAACAGCGCGGCGCGGCCTTGGCTGCGCTCGCCGACCAGCTCGAGCCGGTCGGCACTGAAGAATTGAGCGCCGCGAGTGCGGCGCTGGAAGCACTGGCGGAGGCAACAACCGCAACCAGCGGGAGTTGATCCGGCAATGTCCACCGGCCCACCCGCCGGGGACAGACGATAGAAGACGGGCGATCACAAAGGAAGAAAACATGAGCATTTATGTCATCGACGACCATCCCTTGATGCGCGACGCCATCGTGATGGTGCTGCGGCGCCTGCGGCCGGCCGAAAATATCGTCGAGCTCGAGCGGCTGGACAAGCTCGCGAGCTCGGTTCAGCAGCGCGGCGCGCCGACCCTTTTCTGCCTCGACCTGAAGCTGCCTGACACCAACGGCGTTTCGGGTGTGGTCGCAGTCAAGCAGGTCTATCCCAACGTGCCAATTGCCGTCTACTCGGCAGCGCCGGCAGCGGACATGGAAGACGCGTGCATTGAAGCGGGCGCAGACACCTACATCGAAAAGTCGGCCAGCTCGGCCGAACTGGCTGCCGTGCTGCGCGGCCTCCTGATGGCAGGTTCGGAAGAAGCCGACGAGCCCGCGCTGGCCAACAACAGCAAGTTGTCGAAGCGGCAAACGCAGCTGATTGCCATGCTCGACAAGGGCATGAGCAACCGCGACATCGCCACCGACCTGGAGATCAGCGAACACACGGTGAAGGTGCACCTGTGGCGCCTGTTCCGCCGCCTGGGCGTGAAGAGCCGCACGCAGGCGCTGCACTATGCGCGGACCAATGGGCTGATTTCGAGTAACTGAGCCTCGCCCCCAGTCTGCGCGCACTTCGTGTCGCTTCGCCAACCCCCTACCGGGGGCAACACCTGAGGCCCGGTAAAGCCGGTTCCTCGGTGGCACTTAGCTCCCCCCCAGTCTGCGCGCACTTCGTGTCGCTACGCCAACCCCCTACCGGGGGCAACACCAGAGGCCCGGCAAAGCCGGTTCCTCGGTGTTTCTGGAAGGGGACTAGGGCGAATTTGTTTACTGCTGAAAACCGCGCTGGGCGCGGTTTTTTTATGGCTGCAGCCGGGCGGTCAGCCGCCGCCGGAGGCGCTGACGCGGGCTTGGGCCACGGCTTCGTCGGCGTCGTGCAGTGCAACGCGGAACACGCTGCCGCTGCCCAGGCGGGAGCGCACGCTGATGGGATGGCCAAGCACGTGGGAGAGCCGGGCGACGATGGCCAGGCCCAGGCCGAAGCCGTCGGATGTGCCGGCATGGTCGGCCACCTTGTAGAACTCCAGGAAAACGTCGCGCAGGTGTTCGGGGGCAATGCCGATGCCGGTGTCCCACACCTCGATGCGCATGCCTTCGCGCGTCTGCCGCGAGGCGAGCAGCACGCCGCCATCGGTGGTGTACTTAATGGCGTTCGCAAGCAGGTTGCCGATCATGCGGCGCACGCGGATCGGGTCGGTAAGAAAGCTGCCTTCCGTCACATGCACCCGAAAATCGAGCCCGCGGCTTTCGGCAACCGGACGGTATTGCAGTTCGAGGTCGTGCAGCAGCTCGGACACGTCCACGCGCTCGATGTGCAGCCGCACCTGGCCTGAATCGATACGAGCCAAATCGAACATCGAATCGAAAAGCGCATTCACCGCATGCGTGGCCCGAACGATCTTGGGCGCAAGCTCCAGCACCAGTTCGGGCTCATTGCGCAGCCAATCGGCGTAGAGCGACAGCGCCAGCACCGGCTGCCGCATGTCGTGCGCCGCGCTCGCAAGAAAACGGTTCTTCATGGCCACGGCAGCCACCGCGGCCTGCCGCTGCTGCGTGAGCGACTTGATCAGGATATGGTTGTGGAACAGCAGCTCCAGGCTGTTGCGCGCCGTCTCGTGAATATGGCGGCCCGCGCGCAGCAGCAAGAACCAATGCAGGATCGGCAGGATCGGCATCAGGTAGCCGTACTGGAAATGCGGCTCCACGATGTTGATGCTCACCAGACGGATCAGCACCGCCCCGAGCATGGTGATGAACAGCGTGTTGACGTAGCGCTTGAGCAGCGGCGGGTGAAGCGCCAGCCCGTTGAGCGGAAACGTGCCCACGCCGGCCACGATGAGCCAACTCATGAATTGGTTCACCTGCGGCGTGCGTTCGAAGAACAGCAGGATCGACGCGCCCCACACGATGGCGCTGGTGCTCCACACGAAACCGTAGCGCTCGGTGAACTGCAGCTGCGCCGCTGCGCTCCGGCCGGCGTAGCGCACCGCATAGACCCTGGCGCCCCACGCGCGGAAAGCCGTGGCAACAAGGCCGAAGGCAAGCCACGTGAGCAGCTCCCGGTGAGGTATGTAGCTCCAGTTCAGGCCCACCATCAACGGCATGAGCGCCGCCGAGACGATGTAGGAGCCGCGTGCGGACCGCATCAGGCTGCGGATCAACTCGCCACGAACCCACGATTCGGCCTCGTCGGCCGAAGCCGGAACCGGTGTCACGCTCGTGATCGACGCATTGGCCATGTAGCGCTCCGCCCCTTTTTCATTCGACTCAGGAAAATCTCTCGGCATGTCGGGCATGAAGAGGTGGCGATCTTAACGGCCGGATGCAGCTGTTTTGGGGAAGAACGGGATGGGGAGCGCCATAGTGCGTAATGAGGCGCGAGGCGACGAAAACGAAAGTGTCCGATTTTGAACAGACTTCTCCGCATGGGGAAACCAATTGCCAAACTGCCAACCAAGGAAGAGGTTCAGGTTGGCTTTGGCGATGCGGTTCGCGCGTTGCGCAGTGACGCCGAACTGACGCAAGAACAGCTTGCCGCATCCAGCGAAATGCACGTGACCTATATCGGCCAGATTGAACGAGGGCTGAAGAATGTCTCGCTGTTCAACCTCTATCGAATTGCCTCTGCGCTGGAGATTTCGCCGGCAAGATTGTTGGAAGAGGCAGCCAGGCACCCATCCGGTTCAGTCAAGCATTCGGCCGGAAGGTAGACATCGGCGTCATCGGGACGTCAGCACCTGGCCCTGAATTGCTGATCCCTGGCATCCTTTCGCCGTTCGGCGATCCAGGACTGGGATGCACCACTTTGCGGCTGTCGCGCGAGTCGGTCGTAGTACTCGATCTGCTGGTTCCAGTGCGCGCAGCGCGAAGAATCGCCAGTAGTCACTCCGGCCGTCGCCGCGCCGCGTTGCTCCATTGCCTGACGCTGCACCGCGTAGCCTTGCCGGGTTTGCTGGTCGGCAATCTGGACCTGCTGCTCCCACGACAGCCCGCCGGGAACAGTCTCTATGCGCTCCACTAACGCACCGCTCTCCCTGCAGTGGGTCGGCGACCAGAAACGTCCGCCGCTGTTGCTCACGCAGAGAAACACCTGCGCTGAACCAGCCGAGTCGAGGTTACGCACCGGCGGCGACACGTCCACCACCCTGCCCTTTTCGCACGGCTCGCCGCTGTACTGGTTGCCGCAGCGGTAGACCTGCTGGGCGTGAGCTTGGGCTGCGAAGCCAAGGGCCACGAGCACCAATGAGAAGAATGCGATGCGCATGCCGGATGTTAGCCGCGCGCCCCGAAAGGGAACAGGCAAAAAAATAGCCCCTTTGCGGGGCCATTCCTGGAGGAGAGGGAGGGATTCGAACCCTCGGTACTATCGCTAGTACGCCTGATTTCGAGTCAGGTACATTCGACCACTCTGCCACCTCTCCGGTGCTGTCGAGCCTGCGATTCTAGCAGACAAAAACGGGGCTTTTGAAGCCCCGGCGCGTCAGGCGCGCAACACTTCCAGCCCGCCCAGGTAGGGCCGCAGCGCCGCGGGCACGTTGATCGAGCCGTCTTCGTTCTGGTGGTTTTCCAGCACCGCGACCAGCGTGCGGCCCACGGCCAAGCCGGAGCCGTTGAGCGTGTGGACGAGCTCGTTCTTGCCCTGTGCGTTCTTGAAACGGGCCTGCAGGCGGCGGGCCTGGAAGGCTTCGCAGTTCGAAACCGAGCTGATTTCGCGGTAGGTGTTCTGCGCCGGCAGCCACACCTCGAGGTCGTAGGTCTTGGTCGAGCCAAAACCCATGTCGCCGGTGCACAGCAGCACCACGCGGTACGGGAGCTCCAGCGCCTGAAGCACGGCTTCGGCATGGCCGGTCATCTGTTCGAGCGCGTCGTAGCTCTTTTCGGGGTGCACGATCTGCACCATCTCGACCTTGTCGAACTGGTGCTGGCGGATCATGCCGCGGGTGTCGCGGCCGGCGCTGCCGGCTTCGGAGCGGAAGCACGGTGTGTGAGCCGTCAGCTTGATCGGCAATTGCGACTCGGCCACCACCTCGTCGCGCACAAAGTTGGTCAGCGGCACTTCGCTGGTGGGAATGAGATAGAGCGCCGAATGGTCGGGCGCGGGCTCGCCGTCCTGGCCGCCCTTCTTGGCGGCGAACAGGTCACCCTCGAACTTGGGCAACTGGCCGGTGCCGCTGAGCGTGGCGGCGTTGACGATGTAGGGCACGTAGCACTCGGCATAGCCGTGCTTTTCGGTCTGGGTGTCGAGCATGAACTGCGCGAGCGCGCGGTGCAGCCGGGCAATCGGCCCTTTCATGACGGAAAAGCGCGAGCCCGAGAGCTTGGCGCCCATTTCAAAGTCGAGCCCCAGCGGTGCGCCCAGGTCCACATGGTCTTTCGGCGTGAAGGCCAGCGGCGTGGCGTTGGCGCCGGCTCCGCCCTGGGGGCTCCAGCGGCGCATTTCGACATTGCCGGTTTCGTCCTCGCCGACCGGCACGCTGGCGTGCGGCAGGTTGGGCACTGCCAGCAGCAAGGCGTGCAGTTCGGGCTGGATTTCATCCAGGCGCTTGGATTGCGATTCCTGCTCTGCCTTGAGCGCGTTGACTTCGGCCATCAGCGTATCGACCGATTCGCCCTTGGCCTTGAGCGGGCCGATCTGCTTGTTCAGCGTGTTGCGGCGGGCCTGGATTTCCTCGGTGCGGGTTTGCAGCGTCTTGCGTTCGGCCTCGAGCGCGGTGAACGCCGATACGTCGAGGTAGGGCTGGTTCTTCTTGCGTTTTTCGAGGCCGGCCACAGCGGAGGCCAAATCTTTGCGGAGCAGGGTGATGTCGAGCATGCAAGGATTTTAGGCGGGCGTAGTATCTCGGCCTCGACAACCAAAGGGGAAACAACAATGCAAGCCTATCTGACATTCAACGGCAACGCCGCCGAAGCACTGGCCTTCTACGCCAAGGCGCTGGGCGGCAAGGTCATTTTCAGCATGACCTTCGGCGAAAGCCCCATGGGTGCTGAAACGCCCGATGCCTACAAAAGCAAGATCATGCACGCCACGCTGGAGGCCCGCGGCCACCAGCTGATGGCTTCCGACATGCCGCCGGGCATGGCGTTCGAAGGCTACAAGGGGTTTTCTCTCTCGGTGCAGGGCAACAACGTGGACGAGGGAAAGAAACTCTTCGACGCGCTGGCCGAGGGCGGCGAGGTCACGATGCCCTACGGCCCGCAGTTCTGGGCCGTCGGCTTCGGCATGCTCACGGACAAGTTCGGGGTGTCGTGGATGGTGAACTGCGAGAAATAATCCGAAGCTGCGCTGTCAGCCGACCGTGGCTGGATCGACATTGGCGCCGCAAACGATCAGGCACACCTTCTCGCCCTCGCGCGGCACGTAGGCGCCGGTTTGCAGCGCTGCCAGCGGCAGTGCGGCGGCGGGTTCCACTGCCAGCTTCAATTCCTTCCACAGCCATTGCTGGGCGGCGCGGATGGATTCGTCGGACAGCAGCAGCGCGTCCTGCACGTATTGCTGGGTAATTTCCCACGAGATGGCGCCAATGCGCCGCGCGCCGAGCGAATCGGCGGCAATTCCGCCCACGTCGACATCGACCGGCTCGCCGGCCTGACGGGCGCGGAACAGCGTCGGCGCCTTTTCGGGCTCCAGCGCCACCACTCGGGCGCGCTGTTCGAACCAGCCGGCCAGGCCGCCGATCAGGCCGCCGCCGCCCACGCTCACCAACACTGAATCGGGCAGGCCGCCCTGCGCTTCGATCTCGACGCCCAGCGTGCCCGCGCCCGCGACCACCTCCGGCTGGTCGTAGGCATGGGTGAGCAAGGCGCCGCTTTCCTTCTGGCGCACGAGGCAGGCGGCCAGCGCGTCTGGGTACAACTCGCCGACGACGACCACCTCGGCACCCAGCGCACGCAGCCGCGCGCGCTTGGCTTCGGGTGAGACGCCGGGCAGGAACACCTGGCAGCGCACGCCCAGCGCCTTGGCCGCCGCCGCGGTGGCAATGCCGGCATTGCCGCCCGAGGCCACGACCACGCCGCTCTCGGGAATGTCGTTGGCCAGCAGGCGGTTCATCATGCCGCGCGCCTTGAAACTGCCGCTCACCTGCATGTGTTCGAGCTTGAGCCACAGTTCCACGCCCGGCACCTCGATGCCGAAAGTGGAGGCCGGCAGCTTCCAGAGCGGGGTTTCGCGCAGGAAATGAGCGGCCCCCTCGCGCAGCCTGCGGGAGGCGCTCTCGGTTTCAAGGCGCCAGTTGGTCGTTTGATTGTTCAAGAGATGTGTCCCGGGGGAGGAATGTCGTCGAGCTTGAGGCCCTTGGGGAGCGGAAACTTGATGGTTTCCTCGATGCCGTCCATCTTGCGGACCGACACCGCGCCAAGCGCCCTCACGCGTTCGATCACCTCGCGCACCAGCACTTCGGGGGCCGAGGCGCCGGCCGTGAGGCCTACCCGGGTCTTGCCCTCGAACCATTCCGGCTTGAGCTCTTCGGCCGAATCGACCATGTAGCTTTCGGTGCCCAGGCGCTGTGCCAGTTCGCGCAGCCGGTTGCTGTTGGAGCTGGTGGGGCTGCCGACCACGATCACCAGGTCGACCTGGGGGCTCAGTATCTTCACCGCGTCCTGGCGGTTCTGGGTGGCGTAGCAGATGTCCTGCTGCTTGGGCTCGCGCACCATCGGAAAGCGCGCACGCACGGCGGCCGCGATTTCGGCGGCATCATCCACGCTGAGCGTGGTTTGCGTTACCACGGCAAGTTTTTCTGTCTGCGCAGGCGAGACCGTTGCCACGTCTTGCACGTCTTCCACCAGGTGAATGCCACTGGAGAGCTGGCCCATGGTGCCCTCGACCTCGGGGTGCCCCTTGTGGCCGATCATGATGAACTCGTAGCCTTCCTTGGCGAGCTTGGCCACCTCGACGTGCACCTTGGTCACCAGCGGGCAGGTGGCGTCGAAAACGTCGAAGCCGCGGTCGCGCGCCTCTTGCTGCACCGCCTTGCTCACGCCATGGGCGCTGAACACCAGCGTGGCACCGGGCGGCACGTCGGCCAGGTCTTCGATGAAGATCGCGCCCTTGGCCTTGAGTTCGTTCACCACATAGGTGTTGTGCACGATCTCGTGGCGCACGTAGATGGGCGCGCCAAACTTGGCCAGCGCGCGCTCGACGATTTCGATGGCGCGGTCCACCCCCGCGCAAAAGCCGCGCGGCTCGGCAAGAACGACTTCTTCGAGGCCCTTGTTCATAGAACTCCGATCAGCCGCACCTCGAAGGTCACGGGCTGCCCGGCCAAGGGGTGGTTGAAGTCGAATCGCACCGCGGTTTCGTTCGATTCGACCACCGCGCCGGCGTAGCTGCCCGAGCCGTCTGGCGTGGGGAATTGCACCACGTCGCCCACTGCATATTGCTCGTCGGGGTCGCCCATCTGGGCCAGCAGCTTCCTGGCCACCCATTGCTGCATTTCGGGGTTGCGCTCGCCAAAAGCCTCGCCGGCGGGCAGCTCGAAGGTGGCGTGCGTGCCCTCTTCCAGGCCCATGAGCCGCTGCTCCATGGCCGGCGAAAGCTCGCCGGTGCCCAGCGACAGGGTCGCGGGCTTGTCGGCGAAAGTGTTGATGATGTCGCCCGCCGGACCGGCCAGCCGGTAATGCAGGGTAAGGAACGAGCCGGAAGTCACGACGTGGGACATGGGTGCAGCGGAGGTAGGCAAAGACAAGGTGGGTGTCCCGATAAACTGGACTGCATTTTAAGGAGCCGGGGCTTCCACTCGCTCTTTCAAGGTTTCACCCAGGTTTTCGATGGCATTCAAGGATCTCCCCGCCCACGCCCGCCCGCGCGAAAAGCTCATCGCGCGAGGCGCCGCCGCGCTGGCCGACGCCGAGCTGCTGGCGTTGCTGCTGCGCACGGGCGTTGCCGGAAAAAACGTGCTCCAGCTCGCCCAGGAGCTGCTCGACCACTTCGGCGGCCTTTCGGGCCTGCTGCAGGCGGGCGCCGAGGACCTGAAGGTGATCAAGGGCATGGGCGGCGACGCCAAGCGCGCCGAGCTCATCGCGGTGCTCGAACTGGCACGCCGCGCCATGGCCGAGCGGCTGAAGGAGCGCGCGGTCTTCGATTCGCCCGGGGCCGTGAAGGAGTATCTGCAGATGCACATCGGCTCGCGCCCGTACGAGGTATTTGCGGTGCTGTTTCTCGATGCGCAGCACCGGCTGATCGTGCTCGAAGAACTGTTTCGCGGAACGCTCGCACAAACGAGCGTCTACCCGCGCGAGGTGGTCATGCGCGCACTGCACCACAACGCCGCGGCCGTGGTGCTTTCGCACAACCACCCGAGCGGCAGCATCGAGCCCTCGCGCGCCGACGAATCGCTGACGCAAACGCTCAGGGCGGCGCTTTCGCTGATCGACGTGCGCGTGCTCGACCACGTGATCGTCAGCGCCGGCCAGAGTTTTTCAATGGCCGAGAAAGGGTTGCTCTGATGGCTTCGCGCACACCCCCCATCAAGAACCTGGCCGACTTGAAGCAGGTGCAGCGCGCGCTGGCCGAAACCCGCGAACGCGAAGCGGCCGCCGCAGCCGCCAAGGCTGCCGCCGAGCGCAAGCGCGCCGCCGAAAAAGACTTGTTCACGCGCGCCATCGGTGCCACTGAGCCGCTTCGCCGCAAGGCGGCCGTGGTGCCGCTCGCGCCGGAACCGCCTGCGCCCATCCCGGTGCAGCACCAGCTCGACGAACAGCGCGTGCTGCGCGAATCGCTTTCCGACGAGTTCGACGTGACGACCTTGCTCGACGTCGACGACGCCATGAGCTTTCGCCGCCCGGGCATCGGCACCGACGTGACCGCGCGGCTGCGCAAGGGCGACTGGAGCATCCAGGCGCAAATCGACCTGCACGGGCTGCGCAGCGATGAAGCGCGCGAGGCGCTCGGCGGGTTCATTCGCAACGCCTACAAGCAGGGCCTGCGCTGCGTGCGCGTGGTGCACGGCAAGGGGCTGGGGTCGCCCGGCAAGCAGCCGGTGCTCAAGACCAAGGCGCAGCGCTGGCTCATCCAGAAGAACGAGGTGCTGGCCTTCGTGCAGGCCAAGCCCGCGGAGGGCGGCGCAGGCGCGCTGGTGGTGCTTTTGGCGCCAGCGCGGCGCTGAGGCTGAATTGCCCGGCGGCTTACGCCAGGTGATTCTTCAGCGGAATGGACGCATCCGCCACCGCCGCTACATCCGGACTGCGCCCCGCTTCGAGCAGCTTGCGGCACATCATGTGATCGACCGGCGCATTGATTGATTCGACGCACACCAGCTGTCCATCCACATAGTGGAACAGCGAGAACGCATCAAGCTTGGGCCCGGCGCGCAGCACGCTTGCCAGCCCCGGCGTGCCTTCGGCCGGCATCAGGCCGACCATCTGCAGCCGCAAGCCGCCCTGGTCCGACCAGAACCACGGCACCACGTCGTGCGGCCGCGCGGCGCCGGTCAGCGTGGCGACGGCCGTGCGCGCCTGGTCGTTCGCGTTCTGCACGGACTCGAGCCGCAACGGGCGGCCCGCACGCCGATCAGGGAAGCGCGTGCAATCGCCGACGGCGAGCACGTCGGCCGCGCTGGTCTGCATGTGGCTGTCGACCACAATGCCGTCCGCGCATTCGATGCCCGCAGCCTGCGCCAACGCGGTTTCAGGAACGGCGCCAATGCCGAGCAGCAGCAGGTCCACCGGCTGCTTCGCGCCGTTGACCTGAATGGACAGCAGCCGGTCGCCTTCGACCTCTAACGCACCGGTGCGCGCACCAAGCACGATCTCGATGCCCGCCGCGCGATGCGTCGCGAGCACATGCGCCGACAGCTCGGGCGACACGGCGCGGCCCAGAAGGCGCGGCGCGCTTTCGATCACCTGCACACGCTTGCCGAGGGCATTGGCGGTGGCCGCCACTTCGAGCCCGATGAAGCCGCCGCCCAGCACTGTGACCTGCTGCGCATCGGCCAGCCGCTCGCGCAGGCGATGCGCCTCGTCGGCGGCGCGCAGGGTTGCGACGTTTTCAAGGCCCGGCTTCAGGTCGGGCATCTGGCGTGCACGCGTGCCGGTGGCCAGCACCAGCCGCTCCCATGGCAGGACAGCGCCCGAACGCAGCGTGACCGTGTGCGCCTCGCGGTCGATGGCCACGGCCGCATCGCCCAGGTGCAGCGTGATGCCGGCTTCGCGGTACCAGTCGGCGGCCTTGTGTGGTTGCCTGGTTTCCTCGGCACTCTTCAGAAAAGCCTTGGAAAGCGGCGGCCGGTGGTATGGCTCGCAGGCCTCCTCGCAAACCAGGTGCACGCGCGCGCCCTGCCCGGCTTCCACCAGGCCCGCGCAAAGCTGGGCCGCGGCATGGCCGCCGCCGATGATGACGATTGAATTCATTGAAGAGAGTCTCTTTCGGAGTCGTTGTCTGTCTTATTGCTCGCCGCGGTTTCGCATCCAGTCAGCTGTCTGGAAGAACGAATCGCGCAACCTGGCGCGCAACCCCTCGGGCACACCCGTTTCACCCATCGCCTGGTCCATGCAGGCCAGCCACTGGTCGCGCTCCTTGATGCCGATGCTGTGCCCGCCAATGCTCTGCGGCAAATGGCGCGCGCGCAGCATCGGATGCCCGAAGCGGTCGGTGTAGTGCTGCGGGCCGCCGAGCCAGCCGCACAGGAACCAGAAGAGGCGCTGGCGCGCGTTGTCCAGGCTGGTGCCGTGCACCGCGCGCAGTTGCGCATAGACGGGCTCGAGCTCCATCAGGTCGTAGAACCGGTCGACCAGCGCCTGAACCTTGGGTTCGCCGCCGATCCATTCGAAGGGGGTGTCGACGGGGGGCTTTTCGTGAATCTGCATGGCGGGAGTATCCCTCCAGCAGCCTCCCCGGCCCGCACGCCGGCTGAATTCTCGCGATTCCAGTACCGGCATCAGGACCATTCGGGCACCCATATGTATATGTCGATTGAGGATTTAATAATCCACGGTTTTATTGATATGGTCCGGTCCTTGTTTTCCAAGAAGGAGAAGAACATGCGCTTGAACTTCATCGCCGCGGCCCTCGCCGCTTCCGCCCTCTTCACGGGCATTGCGGCCCAGGCGGACCAGCTTGCCGACATCAAGAAAAAAGGGGAGCTCGTGGTGGGCGTGCTCGGCACCGACGAGCCTGCGACCTTCATCGACCCGAAGACGCGCCAGATCGTCGGTTATGAAGTCGACCTGGTGAACGCAATTGCCAGGAAGATCGGCGTGAAGCCGGTGCTCAAGCAGATTGCCGTGGCCGCGCGCATTCCTGAACTGCAGCAGGGCCACGTCGACCTGGTGGCTGCGGGCCTCACGCACAACAAGGAGCGCGAGGCGCAGATCGACTTTTCTCTGACCACCTTCGTCACCGGCCAGAAGGCCATCGTGAAGAAGGACAGCGGCATTACCGACGTGCCGCAGTTGGCCGGCAAGAAGGTGCTGACCATTCGTGGCGGCACGCAGGAGCCGAACATCCGCAAGGCCGTGCCCACCGCTGAGGTGGTGACCTTCGACACCAGCCAGCAGGCCTTCCAGGCGCTGCAGCAGGGCAAGGGCGTGGGCTATGTGGACGACGAGGCCGCTCTGCTGCGCAGCTATGCCAAGCTCGGCCCGCAGAAGGCCAAATACGTGGTGCTCAAGCAGAACCTGAGCACCGAGGCGCTGGCCATCGGCATCAAGAAGGGCGAGAGCGGCCTGAAAGCGGTGGTGGACGAGACGCTGCGCGAGCTCGAGAAGTCCGGCGAGGCGCAGAAGATCTTCGTCAAGTGGTACGGGCCGAATACGGCATCGGGCTTCCAGACGCGGGACTTCAAGCTCGAGAGCGACAAGATCGACTGAGTCCGCGTTTCTCCTTCCCCTTCCGGGGGAAGGCAGGGATGGGGGCTGACAGCTTTCGCACAAGCGCGACGCATTCTGCGCCGTCGCGCCCCCATCCCAACCCTCCCCCAGCGGGGGAGGGAGCCAATCCCTCCCGCGGCGGTGATACTGTCGCCCCTCATGCCCCTGTTCGACTATTCGCTGCTGCTCACCGGCCAGTACCACGACATGCTGGTCGCGGGCCTGCTGCTCTCGCTGCAGCTGCTGGCGGCCTCTTTGCTGCTCGCCTTGCCCATCGCGCTGGTGGTGGCGCTGCTGCGCCTTTCGCCCGTCGCACCGCTGCGCTGGCTCGGCTTTGCGTACGTGGAGTCGATCCGCAACATTCCGCTGCTCGCGCACATGCTGTTCTGGTACTTCGGTGCGCCCGAGCTGCTGCCCGAGGGCATCAAGCAATGGCTGTATGCGGGCCACATCGAGGCCTACAGCGCCATCATTGCGCTGGCGCTCTACACGGCCGCCTTCATGGCGGAAGACATCCGCAGCGGCATCCGCGCGATTCCCACTGTGCAGTTCGAGGCCGGCCGCGCGCTGGGCTTCGGCTTCATGGGCACCATGCGCCGCGTGGTGCTGCCGCAGGCGCTGCGCGTGACGGTGCCGCCGCTCATCTCGCAGACGCTGAGCCTCTGGAAGAACACTTCGATCGCCACAGTGATCGGCGTGGCCGAGCTGATGTACCAGGCCGGGCAGGTCGAGAGCGCAACCTTCCGCAGCTTCGAGTCGTTCGCGTTTGCAAGCGCGGCGTACCTGACGGTGTCGCTCGCCATCACCGGGCTGGCCACTTGGTACCACCACCGCTTTCCGGTAAGAACCATCTAGAGCGGCCGGCCAGATGCTCGAGATCATCAACGACTACTGGGTGTACTTCCTCATCGGGCAGTACCCGAACGGGCCGCTCGGTGGGCTGGTGCTCACGCTGCTGCTCGCGTCCTGCGGGCTGGTGCTCGCGCTGCCGCTGGGCATTGTGCTCGGCCTGGCACGCGTGAGCCCTTGGCGCTGGCTGCGCTGGCCGGTGACGGGCTTCGTCTTCGTGGTGCGCGGCTTGCCGTTGCTGATGGTTATCTTCTGGGCCTACTTCTTCCTGCCCAGCGTCACGGGCGTGAAGACCGACCAGTTCATCACCATGCTGATCGCGCTCGTGATTTTCGATGCGGCCTACCTGGCCGAGATCGTGCGCGCCGGCATCCAGGGCCTGCCGCGCGGGCAGATGGAAACGGCGCGCGCGCTGGGCCTGGGCTACGGCAGGGCGATGCGGCTGGTGGTGCTGCCGCAGGCTCTGCGCAGCATGCTGCCCTCGCTGGTGAACCAGTTCGTCTCGACCATCAAGGAAACTTCGCTCGGCTACATCATCGGCCTGGCCGAGGTGTCGTTCATCGCGACGCAGATCAACACGCAGGTGTTCACCAAGCCGGCCCAGATCTACCTGATCCTGGGCGGGACCTATTTCATTCTCTGCTTCGGGCTTTCGCGCTTCGCCTACTGGCTGGAGCGCCGCCTCGCGCGGCGCGGCATGTCCGTGGCCGACCCCGCCACGGCTCCCAAGGTGTCCGCATGATCGAACTCCAGAACGTCAACAAGTGGTATGGCAGCTACCAAGCCCTGGTCGACATCAACGAAACCATCCACAAGGGCGAAGTGGTCGTCGTCTGCGGCCCCTCGGGGTCGGGCAAGTCGACGCTGATCCGCACTTTCAACCGGCTGGAGCCGATCCAGTCGGGCCGCATCCTCATCGAGGGCAAGGACATCCATGCGCCCGGCACCGATGTGAATGCGTTCCGCTCGCGCATCGGCTTCGTGTTCCAGCAGTTCAACCTGTTTCCGCATCTCACGGTGCTGCAGAACTGCACGATGGCGCCGATGCAACTTCGCGGGCTTACGCGCAAGGAAGCCGACGAGCGCGCGATGGCGCTGCTGCAGCGCGTAGGCCTGGCGCACAAGGCGAATGCTTGGCCCGGCGAACTCTCGGGCGGCCAGCAGCAGCGCGTGGCCATTGCACGTGCGCTCGCCATGCAGCCGCCGCTGATGCTGTTCGACGAGCCCACCAGCGCACTCGACCCCGAGATGGTGGGCGAAGTGCTGCTGGTGATGCGCGACCTCACGCGTGACGGCATGACCATGGTCTGCGTCACGCACGAGATGGGCTTTGCCCGCGAGGTGGCCGACCGCGTGCTGTTCATGGACGAAGGCAAGGTGCTCGAGCGCGCCACGCCCGACGACTTTTTCAACCGGCCGCAGCACCCCCGCGCGCAGCAGTTTCTTTCGGACATCCGCTCGCCCTTCGCGCGCGGCGCGTGACACGCTCCCTTCGACCATGACCGACTCACAAGAACTTCCGGTAATCGATGTCACCCCGCTCGTGTCCGGCACGCCCGAACGCAGCGGCGTGGCCGCGCAGATCGGCGCCGCGTGCCGTGCGCACGGCTTCTTCTATGTCACAGGCCATGGCGTCGACCCTGCATTGGTGCAGCAGCTCGAAGTGCTGAGCCACCGCTTTTTCGAGTTGCCCGAAGAAACCAAGATGCAATGGCGCATGGCCCTGGGCGGGCGCGCCTGGCGCGGCTTCTTTCCGCTGGGCGGTGAGCTGACCTCCGGCCGGCCCGACTGGAAGGAAGGCCTCTACCTGGGCACCGAGTTGCCCGCCACACACCCGCTGGTGTTGGCGAAAACGCCGGTGCACGGGCCGAACCTCTTTCCCGACGTGCCGGGATTTCGCGAAACCATCCTCGACTACATGGCGGCCGTCACGCAGCTGGGCCATCGGTTGATGGAAGGCATCGCGCTGAGCCTGGGCCTGCCGGCCACGTATTTCGCCGAGCGCTACACCGCTGACCCACTGATCCTGTTCCGCCTGTTCAACTACCCCTCGCAGCCCGTGCCCGAAGGCCTGGACGTGCAATGGGGCGTGGGCGAGCACACCGACTACGGCCTGCTCACCATCCTGCACCAGGACAACGTCGGCGGCCTCGCGGTGCATACGCCGGGCGGCTGGATCGATGCGCCGCCGATTCCCGGCTCGTTCGTCTGCAACATCGGCGACATGCTCGACCGCATGACGGGCGGGCTCTACAAATCGACCCCGCACCGGGTGAAGCGCAACACCTCGGGGCGCGACCGGCTTTCGTTTCCGCTGTTCTTCGATCCGAACTTCGAGGCCCGCGTGCAGCGCATCGAAGGGCTGCAGGGTGCCGAGGCGCGCGACGACAGTGCCGAGCGCTGGGACCGCGCCAACGTGCACGCCTTCAGCGGCCGCTATGGCGACTACCTGCTCGCGAAGGTGTCGAAGGTGTTCCCGCAGCTGCGCGACGAAGTGCTCTGACCCCCGGGTCAGGCAAGCTTCTGTGCCGGGGCGGGAAACCACAGCGGCACATGCGCCATGGCGTCGTGCAGCGAATCGAGCACATGAAACGCCTGCCCGATGATCGGCTCCGGCGGGTGCTTGAGGTCCGGCACGATGACGACCCTGAGGCCCGCAGCCAGCGCCGCCTTCGCGCCGTTCTCGCTGTCTTCGAAGGCCACGCACTCCGCCGGGTCTACACCCAGGCGCTCCGCCGCAAGCAGGTACAGCGCCGGGTCGGGCTTGGCGCGTGTCACCTCATCGCCGCCCGCGAAGGCCTCGAAGTGATGAAGCACGTCGAGGCTACCCAGGCAGGCCGCGATCTGGCCGCGCGTGGACGAAGAGGCAACCGCGCAGCGTGTGCCGCGTCCGCGCAAGGCGGTGAGCAACTCGGCCGCGCCGGGCTTGATGGGGAAGAGCGGCCGGATGTCGCCGTCGGCGCGCTGCAACTGCAGCGCGGCGGTCACTTGCGATGCCGCATGCTGGTAAGCGGCTGCGCCACCGAGCAGCGCAGCAAGGATCTGCTTCGACTCAGCCATGGCCAGCCCCACGCATTGCAGGTACTGGGCGTGCGAAAGCTCGATGTCGAGCGTGCGGGCTGCTTCGATCCAGGCGGCCATGATGGGCCGCTCCGAATCGATGAGCAGCCCGTCCATGTCGAAAATTGCGGCGGCGAACATGCGCCGAATCCTAAGCCAGCCGGCGCCGCGGCGTCTGAAACGGAAAAGGGGCCGACCGGCCCCTTCTTCGAACACCCGCTTCGGCGCTGATCAGTCCCGCACCAGCGCCCGGTTGAGGCCCAGCGCCGCCAGCGTGCCGACTGCACCGGACAGCAGATAGACGCTGACATACGCCAGCCCGAAATTCGCCGACAAGCCGAGCGCCACCAGCGGCGCAAAAGCCGCACCGATGAGCCAGGCCAAGTCAGCCGTGAGCGCGGCGCCGGTGTAGCGGTACTTGGGTTCGAAGTTCGAGGTCACCGCCCCGGCGGCCTGGCCGTAGGAGAGGCCAAGCAGCACGAAGCCCAGCAAGATGAAGATGTCCTGCCCGATGCGGCCACCGTCGAGCAGCGTGGGCGCGAAGCCGCTGAAAACAGCAATCATCGCCGCCAGCCCGCCCAGCGTAAACCGTCGCCCCACGCGGTCGGCAATGAGTCCCGAGGCCACGATGCCGCCGGCGCAGAATGCCGCGCCGATCATCTGCACCACCAGGAATTCGGTAATCGACTGGTCCGAGTACAGCGTGATCCACGACAGCGGGAACACCGTGATCAGGTGGAACAGCGCATAGCTGGCCAGCGCGGCGAACGCGCCGATGAGCAGGTTGGCGCCCTGCGAGCGGGTCAGCTCGACCACGCTGGTGGGCTGCAGTTCGCGCTCTTCGAGCAGGCGCGAATACTCTTCGGTGGCCACCAGCCGCAGGCGCGCGAAGAGCGCCACCACGTTGATTGCGAACGCGACGTAGAAGGTATAGCGCCAGCCCCAATCGAGAAAGTCCTTGAGCGCCAGGCTGCCATAGAGGTAGGCGAAAAGTGCGCTGGCTACAAAAAAACCGAGCGGTGCGCCCAGCTGGCCGAGCATGGCGTACCAGCCGCGGCGGTTCTGCGGCGCATTGAGCGCCAGCAGCGAAGGCAGCCCGTCCCACGAGCCGCCGAGCGCCAAGCCCTGTGCAAAGCGGAACACCGACAGCAGCACGATGGACGTGAACCCGATGCTCGCGTACCCCGGCAAGAAGGCGATGCCCGCGGTGGAGGTTCCCAGCAGGAACAGCGCAATGGTCAGCTTGGCCTCTCGCCCGAACCGCCTCTGGATGGCCATTGAAATGACGGTGCCGAACGGCCGCGCAATGAAGGCGAACGAAAAAACCACGAAGGCGTAGAGGGTTCCTTCGAGGCGCGCCTCGAATGGAAAGAAAACCGACGGAAATACCAGCACCGACGCGATGCCGTAGACGAAGAAATCGAAGTATTCCGATGCCCGCCCGATGATCACGCCGACGGCGATCTCGCCCGGCGCAATGTGGGAATGCCCGTCGCCCTGCCGGGCGTCGTTTTCGGACGTGTTCGGCGCCGGCGGTGCGCCTTGCGGAAGGATGCTGGACGTCGTCGTCATTGCGTTTTGTAATTCGGGTGTCACGTGCAGTGACAAAGGTAGACCATGAACAGGGAGGCTCCAAGCGTCTCACCGAATGGGGATTCCCGCCATAGGACAAAACGTCCAATAGCGGGGCGCGCCCTTTGGTCGTAGATTGTGGGGTCTTTGCGCAGCCCCTGCACTTCTTTCTTTCGGCATGCCCACCCTCAAATCTCTTCGGCGATGGTCCCTGTTGCTTCCCCTTGCCTTCCTGGCAGGCTGCAACACGGTGCTCATGAATCCTTCCGGCGACATCGCCAACCAGCAGGGGCGGCTCATCGTCGTCTCGACGGTGCTGATGCTGATCATCATCGTTCCGGTGATCGCGCTGACGCTCTTCTTTGCCTGGCGCTATCGGCAGTCGAACAAGGAGGCCGACTACAGCCCCGACTGGGACCACTCCACCCAGCTCGAACTCGCCATCTGGGGCGCGCCGCTCCTGATCATCATTGCGCTGGGCGCCATCACCTGGATCAGCACGCACACGCTCGACCCGTACCGGCCGCTCAGCCGTCTGGACGCAGAGCGCCCGATTCCCGCCGAAGCCAAGCCCCTGGTGGTCGAAGTGGTGGCGCTCGACTGGAAGTGGCTTTTCATCTACCCCGAAGAGGGTTTTGCCACGGTCAATGAAATGGCTGCGCCCGTCGACCGGCCGATCTCGTTCAAGATCACCGCCACCTCGGTGATGAACTCGTTCTTCATTCCCGCACTGGCCGGCCAGATCTACGCCATGCCGGGCATGGAAACCAAGCTGCACGCGGTCATCAACAAGCCGGGCGAGTTCGAAGGCTTTTCCGCCAACTACAGTGGCGCGGGCTTCTCTGGCATGCGCTTCAAGTTCCACGGCCTGAGCAACGAAGGCTTCCAGGAGTGGGTAAAGAGGGCCAAGGCCGGAAAAGACGGCGAGCTCACCCGCGAAACCTACCTGAAGCTCGAAGCCCCGAGCGAGCGCGACCCCGTGCGCCACTACACCAGCGTGGCCCCCGACCTGTACGACGCCATCCTGAACCGCTGCGTAGACCGCAACAAGATGTGCATGAAGCAAATGATGGCCATCGACGCGGACGGCGGACTGGGCAAGCCCGGCGCATTCAACGTTGCCACCAAGCAAGCCTGGCAGGCTGCTGACCCCCTCATCAATTCGCCCATGCGCAAGTACGTCACGGCGATGTGCACCACCGAAGAATGACGATGTTCGAGAACCTTGACCTGACGAAGCTCATCTTCGGCCGCCTCACCTGGGAGGCGATTCCCTACCATGAGCCGATTCTGCTTGCGACCTTTGCAGCCGTGGTGCTGGGCGGCCTTGCAGTCCTGGGCGCCGTGACCTACTTCAAGCTCTGGGGCACCATCTGGCGCGACTGGATCACCAGTATCGACCACAAGAAGATCGGCATCATGTACATCGTGCTCGGCCTCGTCATGTTGCTGCGCGGCTTTGCCGACGCACTCATGATGCGTGCCCAGCAGGCGGTGGCCTTCGGCGACAACGCCGGCTTCCTGCCGCCGCATCACTACGACCAGATCTTCACCGCGCACGGCGTGATCATGATCTTCTTCGTGGCCATGCCGCTGGTCACGGGCCTCATGAACTTCGTGGTGCCGCTGCAGATCGGCGCGCGCGACGTGGCCTTTCCGTTCCTGAACAACTTCAGCTTCTGGATGACCACCTTCGGCGCCGGCCTGGTGATGGCGTCGCTCTTCGTGGGCGAGTTCGCCAAGACCGGCTGGCTGGCGTATCCGCCGCTCTCGGGCATTCTCTTCAGCCCCGACGTGGGGGTCGACTACTACATATGGTCGCTGCAGATAGCGGGGGTAGGCACCCTGCTCTCGGGCGTCAACCTGCTGGCCACCATCGTGAAGATGCGCGCGCCCGGCATGACGATGATGAAGATGCCGGTGTTCACCTGGACCGCGCTGTGCACCAACGTGCTCATCGTGGCCGCCTTCCCGGTGCTCACCGCCGTGCTCGCGCTGCTGTCGCTCGACCGCTACGCCGGCACCAACTTCTTCACGAACGACCTCGGCGGCAACGCCATGATGTACGTGAACCTGATCTGGATCTGGGGCCACCCCGAGGTGTACATCCTGATCCTGCCGGCCTTCGGCATCTTCTCGGAAGTGGTGTCCACCTTCAGCGGCAAGCGCCTCTTCGGCTATGCCTCGATGGTGTACGCCACCATCGTGATCACCATCCTGTCGTACCTCGTCTGGCTGCACCACTTCTTCACCATGGGCTCCGGCGCCAGCGTGAATTCGTTCTTCGGCATCACGACGATGATCATCTCGATTCCCACGGGCGCGAAGATCTTCAACTGGCTCTTCACCATGTATCGCGGCCGCATCCGCTTCGAGCTGCCCATGATGTGGACCGTCGGCTTCATGGTCACCTTCGTGATCGGCGGCATGACGGGCGTGCTGCTCGCGGTGCCCCCTGCCGACTTCGTGCTGCACAACAGCCTGTTCCTCATTGCGCACTTCCACAACGTGATCATCGGCGGCGTGCTGTTCGGCATGCTGGCGGGCATTACCTACTGGTTTCCCAAGGCCTTCGGCTACAAGCTCGATCCGTTCTGGGGCAAGTGCTCGTTCTGGTTCTGGCTCGTGGGCTTCTGGGTCGCGTTCATGCCGCTGTATGTGCTGGGCCTGATGGGCGTCACGCGCCGCATGAGCCACTTCCAGGACATGTCGCTGCAGTTCTGGTTCCAGGTGGCCGCCTTCGGCGCGGTGCTGATCGCGCTGGGCATTGCGTCGTTCCTCATCCAGCTGGTGGTGAGCTTCGTGCGCCGCGAGTCGCTGCGCGACACCACGGGCGACCCATGGAACGGCCGCACGCTCGAATGGTCGACCTCGTCGCCGCCGCCGGCCTACAACTTCGCGTTCACGCCGCGCATCCATGACAACGACGCCTGGACCGACATGAAGCGCCGCGGCTACGCCCGCCCGCTCGAAGGCTTCACGCCCATCCACATGCCCAAGAACACCAGCGCCGGCTTCATCATCGCGGCCCTGGCGGCGGTCTGCGGTTTTGCGCTGATCTGGCAGATGTGGCTCGTGGCGGGCATCGGCTTTGTTGCCATGCTGGCCGCCGTGATCATCCATACCTTCAACTACAAGCGCGACTACTACATTCCCTCGGAAGACGTCGTCCGTACCGAAGCCGAACGCACGCGCCTCCTGGCAGCAGCAGCCCATGTCTGATACCACCGCCCTCCACTCCCCCGCGGCCGGCCACGCCCACAGCGACCAGACGGGCAAGCCGCCCGTGTTCGAGCTGTTCCACGTCGGCAACGACCACCACCCAGAGAACGGCACGCTGCTCGGGTTCTGGCTCTACCTGATGAGCGACTGTCTCATCTTCGCCTGCCTGTTCGCGGTGTACGGCGTGCTGGGCCGCAGCTATGCGGCCGGCCCCTCGGGCGCCGACCTGTTCGACCTGCCGCTGGTGGCCGTGAACACGTCGCTGCTGCTGCTCTCGTCCATCACCTACGGCTTCGCGATGCTCGAGATGCAGAAGAAGCGCATGGGCGGCACGCTGGCATGGCTGGCCATCACGGGCCTGCTGGGCGCCGGCTTCATCGGCCTGGAGCTCTACGAGTTTGCGCACCTCATCCATGAAGGCGCGGGTCCGCAGCGCAGCGCGTTCCTGTCGTCGTTCTTCGCGCTGGTCGGCACCCACGGCCTGCACGTGACCTTCGGTATCGTCTGGCTCATCGTGCTGATGATCCAGCTGCCCAAGCATGGATTCACCGCCGCCAACCGCCGCCGCCTGATGTGCCTCTCGATGTTCTGGCACTTCCTGGACGTGGTTTGGATCGGCGTCTTCACCTTCGTCTATCTGATGGGATCGATGGCATGAGCACCGCCCACACCAACACTGCAGCCGCGCACGGCCACGACGACCATCACGACGATGGCCCCGTGAGCCACAGCACCTTCAAGGGCTACATGACGGGCTTTGTGCTGGCCGTCATCCTCACCGCAATTCCGTTCTGGCTCGTGATGGGCAAGGTGCTTACCAGCACGCACACCACGTCGCTCGTCATCCTCGGCTTTGCCGCCGTGCAGATCGTGGTCCACATGATCTACTTCCTGCACATGGACGCCAAGTCCGAGAGCGGATGGAACATGCTGGCGCTCATCTTCACCATCGTGCTCGTGGTGATCACGCTGGCCGGCTCGCTTTGGGTCATGTACCACATGAACGCCAACATGATGCCGATGTCGGTGCACGACATGAAGAACATGCCTTGACGACGACCCTGCCGCCAGACCAGGGCGCCCGCAACACACCGGCCGGCCGCCAGCGCTCCATGGCCGCACGGGTGGTCTTCATGGTCTGTGCGGCGCTTGCCTTTGCGGGCTTTACCGCACTCGGCAACTGGCAGGTCGAGCGCAGGGCCTGGAAGCTCGATCTCATCGCCCGCGTCGAACAGCGCGTGCACGCCCCGGCCGCCGAAGCTCCGGCGCGAGACCGTTGGCCGCAGATCAACGCAGCCACCGACGAGTACCGGCACCTGCGCATTGCCGGCACTTTTCTTCACGACAAGGAAACGCTGGTTCAGGCCAGCACCCGGCTCGGCGCCGGCTTCTGGGTGATGACGCCGCTGCAAGCTGCCGACGGCACCACGGTGCTGGTCAATCGCGGCTTCGTGCCGCCCGACGCACGTGAGCGCACCGCGCGTGCGGCCACGGAGCCCAAGGGCGAAACCACCGTGACCGGCTTGCTGCGCATCACCGAGCCCAAGGGCGGCTTCCTGCGCAAGAACGATTCCGCCGCCGACCGCTGGTTCTCGCGCGACGTGGAGGCGATTGCCGCTGCGCGCGGATTGAACAATGTGGCGCCCTACTTCGTCGATGCCGAGGCCGTTCCTTCCAGCCCCGGCGCGGCACCGGCGTGGCCTGCGGGCGGCCTGACGGTCATCGCATTTCCCAACAGCCATCTCGTCTACGCCATCACCTGGTACGGCCTGGCACTGATGGTCGCGGGCGCGGCGTGGTTCGTCTGGCGCGACGACCGCCGCCGCCGCAAGCTCGCCGACTCAGCCGACAGCAGCGGCGACAATGCCTCCCATGCCGACGGACGAACCCGCCAAGACGGCCCCCGCCCCCACTGAGGCTTCTGCCGTGGCGGGAGAATTGCACGCGCCCCGCGCGGGCATCGCAAGCCTTGACAACGCCACCGGGCACAAGAACATGCAGCAGCTGATCCAGCTGCGATGGTTCGCCGTCGTCGGGCAGGTGATCACCATCCTGTTCGTGCACTACGGCTTCGGCATCCGGCTGCCGCTCGACCAGATGCTGCTGGTGCTGGCGTGCCTGGCCCTCTTCAACGTGGTGAGCCTGCTGCGCTCGCGCACCCTTCGCAAGGTGACCAACGGCGAGTTGTTTCTCGCGCTGCTGGTCGATGTGGCCACGCTTACTGCGCAGCTCTACCTCAGCGGCGGCGCCACCAATCCGTTCATCTTTCTGTACCTCTTGCAGGTCATCTTGGGTGCGGTGCTGCTCAAGGCGTGGTCAACCTGGACCATCGTGGTCGTTACCGGCCTGTGCTTTGCGGGCCTGGCGCTTTTCTCGCGCCCTCTTGCACTGCCCCTGGACCACGACCGCGGGCTCTGGAGCCCCTATGTGCAGGGCATGCTGATCTGCTTTGCGCTCAACGCCGCGCTGCTGGTGGTCTTCATCACGCGCATCAGCCGCAACCTGCGCGCACGCGACGCGCGGCTGGCCGACCTGCGCCAGCGCGCGTCGGAGGAAGAACACATCGTGCGCATGGGCCTGCTCGCATCGGGTGCCGCGCATGAGCTGGGCACGCCGCTTGCCACGCTGGCGGTGATCCTCGGCGACTGGCGCCGGCTGCCGCATTTCAGTTCCGACCCCGAGCTGCTGACCGAAGTGGCCGAGATGGAGCTGCAGATCCAGCGCTGCAAGAGCATCGTGAGCGGCATCCTGCTGTCGGCCGGCGAGGCGCGCGGCGAGTCGTCCGAAGAAACGACGGTGAGCACCTTTCTCGACGAGCTGGTCGAAGAATGGCGCACCACACGCCCTGTGGAAGAGTTCGACTACGAGAACCGTTTTGGCCGCGACCTGCCCATGGTTTCCGATTCGGCAGTCAAGCAGATGATCTGCAACGTGCTCGACAATGCACTCGAGGCCTCGCCGCACTGGCTGCGCTTCGAGGTGGCGCAAGACGCCGATGCGCTGACGCTCACGGTCACCGATGCAGGGCCGGGCTTTCCCGCCGCAATGCTGAAGCAGTTCGGCAAACCGTACCAGTCGAGCAAGGGCCGGCCGGGCGGCGGGCTCGGGCTGTTCCTGGTGGTGAACGTGGCCCGCACGCTGGGGGGCCGCGTTGCGGTGCGCAACCGGCCCGAAGGTGGCGCCATTGTGTCCATTACGCTGCCGCTCGCGGCCGTGGTGCTGGAGGAAGAGGACGACGACGAGGAAGCCATCGCCGACACCATTGCCATGACTGGAACCACAAGCCCATGACCGAAGAAGCCGCCGAAGCCGAGCGCCAGCTGCTGATCGTCGAAGACGACGCGGCCTTTGCGCGCACGCTCGGCCGTTCATTCGAGCGCCGCGGTTATGCGGTAACGCATGCAAGCAATGCCGAAGAGGTCGAAGCGCTGCTGCAAGGCCATTCGCCGGGCTATGCGGTGGTCGACCTGAAGCTGAATGGCGAAGCATCGGGCCTGGCCTGCGTGCAGATGCTGCACCGGCACAACCCCGAGATGCTGATCGTGGTGCTCACGGGCTTTGCAAGCATTGCCACTGCGGTCGAGGCGATCAAGCTGGGTGCCTGCCACTATCTTGCCAAGCCCTCCAACACCGACGACATCGAAGCGGCCTTCGGCCGGGCAACGGGCACGACCGAGGTAGAGTTGACCAACCGCTCGACCTCGATCAAGACTTTGGAGTGGGAGCGCATTCACGAAACCCTTGCCGAAACCGGCTTCAACATTTCAGAAACTGCGCGGCGGCTTGGAATGCACCGGCGCACGCTGGCGCGCAAGCTCGGCAAGCAGCAGGTCAAGTAGCAAAGCGAATCGACAAACATGAGTTCCGGCAAGCCGACATCCGCAGTGCGTGACCAGACCACGCTGGAAGAAATCTTCAACGCGCTGAGCCACGGCCTCGGCCTGCTGCTGGCGATCGCGTCGTTGCCGATCCTGGTCTACAGCGCCGCGCAGAAGGGGCAGGCCGCAAGCATCGTCGGTGCCTCCCTCTTTGCAGGAACGGCCATCGTGCTGTACCTGATTTCCACGCTGTACCACGCGCTACCTACCGGAAAGGCCAAGGCGTGGTTCAACCGGCTCGACCATGCGGCGATCTACCTGTTCATCGCGGGCAGCTACATGCCGTTTCTGTTCGGTGTGCTGCGTGGGCCGTGGGGCTGGACGCTGTTCGGAGCAATCTGCGCGGCGGCAGCGCTGGGCGTGGGTGCCAAGCTGTTCAACCGTCTGCAGCATCCGCTGTGGTCCACCGGCCTGTATGTGGCAATGGGCTGGATGGCGTTGATGGCGGCGGTGCCGCTGTACGAACGCATGTCGCCGGCAGGCCTGGGTTGGCTCGTGGCCGGTGGGCTTTTCTACACGGCCGGTGCGGTGGTTTTCTTGTTCGACAACAAGGTGCGGTTCGCGCACTTTGTATGGCACCTGTTCGTGCTGGCTGGCAGTTCTTGCCACTTCTTTGCTGTGCTCTGGCATTCGCACGGCTGATCTTGTTTGCTGGGAGGTCTGAGTAGCACTGGTGTTTGAAGCACTGTTGTTCGGGGCGCGTGCAAAGGCCACCGGGTACTCCCCTCCGCGAATGTCCCCCGTTCTGGGCGCTGTTGTTCAGGGCGCGTGCAAAGGCCACCGGGTACTCCCCTCCGCGAATGTCCCCCGCCTTCGGCTCCTCCTTTATCGGGGGACATTCGCGGAGAAAGGTACCCCGTCGGCGGGTGCGCCGCCCTGAACAAGCGGCGTCCCCAAAACAGCAAGCGCAAGCAGAGTTCTCAGTAGTGCGGCGGCAACTCGTCCCGCAAGCTGCGCGCTGCCCCCTCTTGTGCCGCGTTCTGGCTCTGCTGTTTCAACTGGGTCACCTGGAGAATCAGGCTGTCGATCTGCTGCTGTTGGCGGTAGATCGTCATGTTGAGTTGCTCCAGCAGGTCTTCCGCGTAACTCGACTTGATCTCGAGTTCGGTCAGCCGCTCTGCAATGTCGTCCGGTAGGTGTTCCATGGCTCTATTGGACAGGAACTGCCGCTGGAGCGTTGCTCTCGATTGGCGCGGTGCCTTCGTTCACCATGCGGCTCAGCATGAGCGCGGCCTGCAACGGGTACAGCGTGCGCTCATCTCCCTCTGCCTTGTTGCTCACGATGGTGCCGGTCGAAGGCCCCATGCTGGCCGTGCGCACCGCGTCGGGCCGATGAACCGGCACCATGAACGGCGAGTGCGTGGTGTAGATGACCTGGTTGCCGAAGTCGCGCTCGAAGTGCTCGAGCAAGTCGGCCTGCGAGCGTGCATGCAGGTGCAGGCCGGGCTCGTCCAGCAGCAGGATGGCATCGCCCGCGCGGCCGCCCTGGGTGTCCGCAAAGAAGGTGACGTAGAACGAGAAGAACCATTGGAAGCCACGGCTGCGCTCGTCAAGGTTCACTTCCACCTCGTAGGTGTCGTCGGGGTCGGACACCAGCGTGTCCATGTACGGGCCGTCGAGGTTGAAGCGCACCTTGAGTTCGCGGTCCTTCCACAACCTGCGGATCTCCGAAGTGACGACTGCCCCCGCGCGGTTGACAAGCTGATTGCGCGTGGCAAGGTCATTCTTGTCGAGCAGGTCTTGCAGTTGTTGCGCGTCGAGCCCCGCCACCTTGCAGAGCTTTTCGAAGCCCTGCTGCTCGGGCGCGGCCTGGCCCCAGCCCTTGCGCACCAGGTAGTCGGCGATGTTCTGGCGCCCGGGCAGCGCCGGATATTCGTCCACGTAGATGAAGCGAGGCAGCTTTTCGAGCACCCACTGCTTTGCTTTCGCGAGTGCCGGCGTGTCGTTGGCGATTGCGCTTGCCATGTCCTCGAGTTCGACCAGCATCTGTTCCTGCTTGTCGCTGAGTTCGGCATTCGCCACGGCCAGCGCCTTGCGCAAGGTTTGCAGCGCCTTCACCGCGCCTTCCGACCACCGGATGTAGTCGGGGCTCAGGATCATTGCGGCGTCGAAGGCGTCGGCCTCTTGCTCCAGCGTCGCCCTCGCTTCCTCTGCGACTTTCTCGGCTGCGGCCTTCACCGCCGGCACGATCTTGCGCACCTTGCCCTTGATGTCCGACACGTCGAGCGATAGCTCCGCCAAACCTTCGAGCCCCGTCCAGCGCGCCGTGCCGTAGCCGCGGCCCGCGGTGACGTGGCGCACGTTGGCCGCGCGCGGAAGCATCTCCGCCAGTTGAGCCCGCTCGCTCTCGTCGAGAGCCCAGCGTGTAGCGACGACCGGTGTATCGGGCTGGCACTCTTCAAGGCGACGATGCCGCGGAAAATCCTTGATCGGGCTGAGCTCGGTTATGCCTTCAGCGGGGTTCAGGCTGCGCAGCGCGCGCAGCAGGTTCGACTTGCCGCTGTCGTTGCGGCCGAGAATTGCCGTGAGCTGTGTGGAATCGATGGAGCCGCTGTCGTTGATCGAGCGAAAGTTGGTGATCTGGAATGACGCCAAGCGCATGTAGGGGGGTTCTCATCGAATGAATGCAGGGCCGGGGAATGTATTGCATTCCCAGGCCCTTCCCGCCCACGGCTAAAGAAAAAAATCTATCTCTATCAATTATTCGGCCGCGCGCCGCAGCGTGTCCACCACCGGCCGGCGCAACACGTCGCGCAACCCCCACCATCCCGCGGCCAGCGCCAGCACGGCACCCGCGAGCGCACCGACCACCGGCACCACGGGCGATGCGGTCCAGGTGAAGTCGAACACGTAGCGCGCCAGGCCCCAGCCGATGACCGAGGCCACGATGCTCGCCAGGAAGCCGGCGAGCAGGCCGACACCGGCCAGCTCGGCGCGCTGCACCTGGCGCAGCAGGCTGGCGCGCGCGCCCACCGCGCGCATCACCGCGAACTCGCGCGCGCGCTCTTCACGCGTGGCGGTGACCGCGGCAAACAGCACCACAAGGCCCGCCGCAAGCGTGAAGCCGAACAGGAACTCGACCGCGCGAATCACCTGGTCGAGCACGCGCTGCACCTGGTTGATGGTGGCGCTCATGTCCACGTTGGTCACGTTGGGGTAGCTGCGCACCAGCGCGTTGTCGAAGCCACGGGTTTCGGGTGCGCGGAAGGCGCCCATGTAGGTCACGGGCACATCGGGCAATGCGGCCACGGTGTACATCACGAAAAAGTTCGCATGCATCGAGCCCCAGTCGACCTTGCGCAGCGAGGTGATGCGCGCGTCGTTCTGCATGCCGCCGATGTCGAAGCGCAGCACGTCGCCCAGCTTGAGGCCGAGCGTTTCGGCCAGGCCTTCTTCCACGCTCACTTCGCCGGGCGCGTCGGGCTTCCACGCACCCGCGACGATGCTGTTGTGCGACGGCGCCTCCACGCTGTTGCTGAGGTTGAACTCGCGGTCCACAAGGCGCTTGGCGCGGTCTTCCACATAGTCGTCGGGCGACACCGGCTTGTCGTTGATGGCCACCAGCCGGCCGCGGATCATCGGGTACCAGTCGAACTTTTTCACGCCCGCATCGCGCAGCGATTTCTGGAACGCCGTGCTCTGGTCGGGCATGACGTTGATGACGAAGCGGTTCGGTGCATCGGGCGGCGTGGCCTTGCGCCAGCTCGCAACCAAATCGGTGCGCAGCAGCACCAGCAGCACCAGCGCAAGCAGGCCGACTGCCAGCGCGCTCACTTGGACCACGGCGTACGCCGGACGCGCCGAGATCTGGCGCGTGGCCAGCACCAGCCAGCGCGGCGCGGTGGTTTCATTGACGCTGCGGCGCAGCACTTTCACAGCGAGCCAACTCAGCAGTGCGAACACGGCCACGGCACCCGCAAAGCCGCCGACGGCGATCAGGCCCAGCTTCAGGTCGCTGCTGGCCGCAATCAGCAATGCGGCAAAGCCGGCCACGCCGATGCCCAGCACCGCGAGCGATGCGGGCTTGAGCCCGCCGACATCGCGCCGGATCACCCGCAGCGGCGGCACCTTGGCCAGCTGCAGAACCGGCGGCAGCCCAAACGCGAAAAGCAGCGTGAGCCCCATGCCCAGGCCGAAAGCCACGGGCCACAAGGTAGCTGCCGGCAGCGCCGTTTCGACCAGGCCCGCAAGCAGCACCACGAACACGTAGTGCACGGCAAAGCCGATGGCCACGCCGAGGCTGCTGGCCACGATGCCGACGACCGCGAACTCGAACGAATACGCCATGGCGATGGTGCGCTGGCTCTGGCCGAGCACGCGCAGCATGGCGCAGTCGTCCAGATGGTTGGCAGCAAAGCCGCGCGCGGCCAGCGCCACGGCCACGGCCGACAGGAGCGCCGCAAGCAGCGCGACGAGGCTCAGGAATTTTTCGGCACGGTCCAGCGTCTGGCGCATTTCGGGGCGGCCGCCTTCGAAGGAATCGAGCCGCACGCCGCGCATTTCGCCCTTCTTGATGGTGGCCTCCGCCCAGTCGGAAAAGCGCTTGACGTCGGCATCGGCGCCCGCCACTGCGTAGCGGTAGCCCACACGGCTCGCGGGCTGCACGAGGCCGGTGCGCGGCACGTCCGCCTGGTTGAGCATGACGCGCGGCGAAAAGCTCATGAAGCCCGCACCGCGGTCGGGCTCGAGCGTTATCACGCGCCCGATGCGCAGGCTGCTGTCGCCGAGAAGAAGCATGTCTCCCACCTTGAGCGCGAGCGAGTCGAGCAGCGATGCATCGACCCAGACCTCGCCCCCCGGAGGAATGTCGCGTGTGATGCTGCCAGGCGCATCCGGAGTATTCGCGGTTTGCAGGTTGCCGCGCAGCGGATAACCCGCGGTCACCGCCTTCAGCGCCACCAGCTTGCTGGCGCCGCCCTGGGCATCGTCGGCCCGCGCCATGGTGGGAAAGCCGTAGGTGCCTGTGCCCTGCAGGCCGAATGCGCGTGCCTGCGTGATGAAAGCCTCGGGCGTGGGGTTGTCGCTCACTACCACCGCATCGCCGCCGAGCAGTTGCCGCGCATCGCGCTGCAAGCCTCCCTGCAATCGGTCGGCAAAGAAGCCGACAGCGGTGAGTGCTGCGACGGCCAGCAGCACGGCAACGATCAAGAGGCGCAGTTCACCGGCGCGCAGATCGCGCCAGAGGGTGCGCCAGCCAAGGCGGAGGGAGGCATTCATGGGCGAGACGATAGCCGACGCGGGCGCGTCGACGCCTTTCAGGGGCTTACCGCGAGTAGGGGAACAGCCTTTAGGCCGGATTGCGGCGCGCGAGTTCCGGCTGCAACACGAGCCGATCGACACCCGCATAGCAGACGAAGTGCCGGTTGGTGGCGCGGCCGATGGCGCACAGGCCGACGCGCGTGGCCACCTCGTGGCCCATTTGCGTGATGCCGCTGCGCGAAACCACGATGGGCACACCCATTTGCGCCGACTTGATCACCATTTCGCTCGTGAGCCGGCCCGTCGTATAGAAGACGCGGTCGCCCGCCAGCGCGCCCGCCGGCTGCATGGCGCACCAGCCCGCTATGGTGTCGATGGCGTTATGGCGGCCCACGTCCTCGACGAAGCAGTGCATCGTGGCCTCGGTACCGCCCGGCTCGAGCGTGAACAGGGCACAGCCGTGCACGGAACCGGCCGACTTGTAGGTGCTCTCCTGGAGCCGGATGGCGTTGACCAGCGCGTAGAGCTGCGCCTGCGTCATGCGGGTGGGCGGCAGCCGGAGCTTGTCGATGTCGGCCATCAGGTCGCCGAACACGCTGCCCTGGCCGCAGCCGGTGGTCACCACCTTCTTTGCGGTGCGCTCTTCGATGCGGTCGATGCCGGCATGCGTTTTTACAGCGGCGGCGCCCACATCCCAATCCACCGTGACCGATTCGACGTCGCTCGCCGATTCGATGAGGCGCTGGTTCAGCAGGTAGCCCAGCACCAGCAGCTCGGGCTGGGCGCCGAGCGTCATCAGCGTGACCAGCTCGCGCCGGTCTACATACACTGTGAGATCGCGCTCGGCCGGAATGGACACGGTGCCATGGGCGCCATGCTCGTCGACGACCTCGACCTCGCGCGTGAGCGCGGCGCGGGCTTGAGTAAGACGTGGAAGCTGCAACGGCAAACGCGTCGTCACTGCGCCTTGGGCGTGGGATTGACGGTGGCGGCCGGCTGGTTGGTGCTGGGCGGCGATGCCGCCGTGGTGGCCGGCGAATGCGCACCCGAAGCCTCGAGGGGCTTGGCGTCTGCCGGGGGCGTGAATGCAAACGGACCCGGGTCGGCACAAGGCGGCGTTGCGACGGCAGTAGGCACCGGCTTGCCCGACGATGCCGCGCTCGTGCGGTATGCGGCGGCCACGCGGTCCTGCGCCAGGCAGAGCTTGTAGGCGTCGACCTTGCCGCTCCACGCGGTCTTGGCGGCGGCTTCGGCCGCCTTGATCTTGGCCTCGGGGGTGGCGGGGGGCGGCGGCAGCTTGGCCCATGCCATGGGCGCGGCCAGCGCGAGCACCAGTGCGGAAAGTTTCAACGGCACAGACAGCTTCTTCATGAGGACGTTCCTTCGGCGGGCCTTGGCGACCGCACTGCGACAGGTGCCGACGCATCGGCCGGGGCCGAGCGCTGTGCGGGGATCTTGCCCGCGGCAATGTCGTCGTACCAGAGTTCGTGGTGTTCCTTGGCCCAGGTCTCGTCGACGTAGCCGGTGCGCATGGCCTTGTAGGCGCCGGTCATGCCCAGGGTGCCGATGTAGATGTGGCCCATGATCATTGCCACCATCAGCAGCGTGGCAATGCCGTGGACCATGTGCGCCACCTGCATTTCGCCGCGGGTGTAGACAAAGCCCGGCAGCAGCTTGTCGAGGAAGAGCCCCGAGCCGATGACGAAGAGCCCCAGAAACAGCACGCCGCCCCAGAAGACCAGCTTCTCGCCCGCATTAAAGCGGTGCGAAGGCACTTCCTTGCCGCCGAAGAGGCCGCCGAAACGCGCAAGCCATTTCAGGTCCATGGCGCGCGGAATGTTGTCGCGGATGAAGGTGAACACCATGAACACCGTCGTCACCACGAAGAGCGGGCCGACAAAGTTATGGACGTTCTTGAGCGCGTAGGTAATCCAGCCGAACAGCGTCAAGCCCATCCACGGCAAGAGGAAGAATTTGCCGAAGGCCATCACGATGCCGGATATGGCGAGCGTGACGAATGCAATGGCGTTCGACCAGTGCGTGGCCCGCTCGAACGGCGTGAAGCGCTCGATCTTGCGGCCGGTTTCCTGGCCGTGCAGGCGAATGGGCCCGCGCGTGAAGTAGAAGATGGCCAGCGCCAGCAGCGTGACGAACAGCAGCGCCGCGCCATAGGGGATGATCCAGTCGTTGCGCACCTGGCGCCACGCTTCGCCGGCGTTGGTCAAGCGCGAGCCGGGGTACTGCACGAACGGCTGGATCAGGTTGCCGGCCTCGGGCGCCTCGCTTTTCGGCAGGCTGCTGTAGCCGGTAACGCCCTGCCCCACCTGGCGCCACATGGGCGCGTTGTTGCCGGGCTGCACCTTCATGCGCTCGCCGTTGGTCTGGTTCGGGTAGTTGGGGTCGGCACTCGCTTCGGGCTTGACCTCGAAGATGTTCTGGCTGCGGATGCCGCCTGCGGCGGGCGCCGGTGCGGCGGTAGCAGCAGGTGCCGGAGGTGCGGCCGTCGTTCCCGGCGCGGCCGGCGGCTGCGCCTGCGCAAACGCCGAACCCAGCGCGGCGGAAAGAACGAGAGCGGTCAGCGCTTGCTTCATGGGCTCTCCGTTCAGTTCTCTTTGTTGTATTCGTTCTGCCCGTTTTGCGCGCGGGTCTTGAGCTGCTGCTGCCAGGCGGTCTTGTCGCCGACCTTCCAGTCGGGCGCGGTGAACACCGTGCCGGCGTTCTCCTTGGTGCCGGTGCCGCTCCAGGGAACGGCGTCATGCTTCACGCCCTGCGCATTGGTCTGCGGCTTTTCGCCGCAGGCCGCCAGGCAGGTTGCGGCCAGCGCAACGCCCAGGATGGCGAGGCCCTGCCGCTTCACTTCTGCACCCCGTTCACCGGCGGCGTGCCGGCCTGCTGGGAGCCGTAGGCGGTGCCCCAGCCCCACACTTCGGCGCCCTTGCCGCGCTGGACGACTCGGGTGCGGAAGATGTCGGCCACCACGTCGCCGTCGCCGGCCAACAGAGCCTTGGTCGAGCACATCTCGGCGCAGGCCGGAAGCTTGCCTTCGGCCAGGCGGTTGCGGCCGTACTTTTCAAATTCGGCTTCGGAGCCATTGGCCTCGGGGCCGCCGGCGCAGAAGGTGCACTTGTCCATCTTGCCGCGCACGCCGAAGGTGCCTTGGGAGGGGAACTGCGGTGCGCCGAACGGGCAGGCGTACGAGCAATAACCGCAGCCGATGCACACGTCCTTGTCGTGCAGCACCACGCCTTCTTCGGTGCGGTAGAAGCATTGCACCGGGCACACGGCCATGCAGGGTGCGTCGGAGCAATGCATGCAGGCCACCGAGATCGACTTTTCGCCCGGCACCCCGTCGTTCAGCGTGACCACGCGGCGGCGGTTCACGCCCCACGGCACTTCGTTTTCGTTCTTGCAGGCAGTGACGCAGCCGTTGCATTCGATGCAGCGTTCCGAGTCACACACAAATTTCATTCGCGCCATGGTGCTTCCTTATGCCTTTTCCACATTGCAGACCGTGGTCTTGGTCTCTTGCATCATGGTCACGCTGTCGTAACCGTAAGTCGTGCCGGTGTTGATGGCTTCGCCGCGTACCACCGGCGCAGCGCCGGCCGGGTAATAGCCGAGCATGTCGGCGCCCTGCCAGCGGCCCGAGAAGTGGAACGGCATGAAGACCGTGTCGGGCCCCACGCGCTCGGTGACCAGGGCCTGCACATTGAGCTTTGCGCCGGTGGGCGTGTGCACCCAGGCGCGCTCGCCGTTGCGAATGCCCTTTTCTGCCGCGACCTTCGGGTTGATCTCGATGAACATCTCCTGCTGCAGTTCGGCAAGCCAGGGGTTCGAACGGGTTTCCTCGCCGCCGCCCTCGTACTCGACCAGGCGGCCGGAGGTCATGATGTACGGGAATTTCTCGTGCACCTTGTCCGCGATGTTCTTCTGCTGCACGGTCTTGTAGAGCGTGGGCAGGCGCCAGAAGGCCATCTTGTCGTCGTGCGTCGGGTACTTGGCCATGAGGTCGGGCCGGTTGCCGTACAGCGGTTCGCGGTGCTGCGGAATCGCATCCGGAAAGTTCCAGACCACTGCACGCGCCTTGGCGTTGCCGAACGGATGGCAGCCGTGGTTCTTCATGAACACGCGGATCATGCCGCCCGAGCTGTCGGTCTTCCAGTTCTTGCCTTCGGCCTTCGGCTTCTCGGCCTCGGTGAGCTCGTCCCACCAGCCCAGCTTCTTGAGCAGCACGTGGTCGAGCTCGGGGTAGCCGGTGGTGATGTCGGCGCCCACCGAATGGGAGCCGTCTTCGGCCAGCAGGTTCTTGCCGTCGCGCTCCACACCAAAGTTTGCACGGAAGTTGCCGCCGCCTTCCATCACGTGCTTGGACGTGTCGTAGAGGTTGGGCGAACCCGGGTGCTTGAGTTCAGGCGTGCCGTAGCAGGGCCACGGCAGGCCGAAGTAGTCGCCCGTGAGGTCGTAGCCGTTGACCTTGTCCTTCACGCCGGCCTTCACCTTGAGCGTGCGCACGTCGAACGCGCCCATGTTGCGCATGTGCGCCTGCAGGCGCTCGGGGCTCTGCCCGGTGTAGCCGACAGCCCAGCAGGTCTTGTTGATTTCGCGCAGGATGTCGTCGGGCAGGGGCTCGTCCATGCCCTTGACCTTCTGCATCTTGTAGTTCTTGCTCAGTTCCTTGCCAAAGCCCAGGCGGTCGGCGAACTGCTGCATGATCATGTGGTCGCTGCGGCTCTCCCACAGCGGCTCGATCACCTTCTCGCGCCACTGGATCGAGCGGTTCGACGCCGTGACGGAACCGCTGGTCTCGAACTGCGTGCATGCGGGCAGCAGGTAGACGGCGCGGTTGGGGTTCAGGTCTTCCGGCCGGCCGGGCATGGCGGCCATGGCCGCCGTTGCCGACGGGTACGGGTCGACCACCACCAGCAGGTCGAGCTTGTCCATGGCGCGCTTCATCTCGAGACCGCGGGTCTGCGAGTTGGGCGCGTGGCCCCAATAGAACACGCCGCGCAGGTTCGAGTCCTGGTCGATCAACTCGTTCTTCTCGAGCACGCCGTCGATCCAGCGCGACACAGTGATGCCGGGCTTGGTCATCATTGCGGGCGATGCGAAGCGGCCCTTGATCCAGTCGTAGTCGACGCCCCAGGTGGCGGCAAAGTGCCTCCACGAGCCTTCGACGATGCCGTAGTAGCCGGGCAGCGAATCGGGGTTGGGGCCCACGTCGGTGGCGCCCTGCACGTTGTCGTGGCCGCGGAAGATGTTGGTGCCGCCGCCCGACTTGCCCACGTTGCCGAGCGCCAGCTGCAGGATGCACGACGCGCGCACGATCGCATTGCCGATGGTGTGCTGCGTCTGGCCCATGCACCACACCACGGTGCCGGGGCGGTTTTCATTCAGCCAGGTGGCAACCTTGAGCACCTGCGCCTCTTTCACGCCGCAGGCTTCCTCGACCTTGTCCGGCGTCCACTTGGCCAGCACTTCCTCGCGCACTTTTTCCATGCCGAAGACGCGGTCGTTGATGTACTTCTTGTCTTCCCAGCCGTTCTTGAAGATGTGGTGCAGGATGCCGAAGAGAAAGGCGATGTCCGAGCCCGAGCGGATGCGCACGTACTCGTCGGCCTTGGCCGCCGTGCGCGTGAAGCGGGGGTCGACCACGATCATCTTGCAGCCGTGCTCCTTGGCGTGGAGCATGTGCAGCATGCTGACCGGGTGGGCCTCGGCCGCGTTGGAGCCGATGTACATGGCCACCTTGGCGCCGCGCATGTCGTTGTACGAATTGGTCATGGCGCCGTAGCCCCATGTGTTCGCAACGCCGGCAACGGTGGTCGAATGGCAGATGCGCGCCTGGTGGTCGCAGTTGTTGCTGCCCCAGAAGCTCACGAACTTGCGCAGCAGGTAAGACTGTTCGTTGCTGTGCTTGGACGAACCGATCCAGTAGACCGAATCGGGGCCGCTGGCCTGGCGCAGGTCTTTCAGCCTGGCGGTGATCTCGGTGAGTGCGGTGTCCCAGCTGATGCGCTCGTACTTGCCGTTGACCAGCTTCATCGGATAGCGCAGGCGGTACTCGCCATGGCCGTGCTCACGCAGCGCAGCACCCTTGGCGCAGTGCGCGCCCAGGTTGATCGGCGAATCGAACACCGGTTCCTGGCGCACCCATACGCCGTTTTCCACCACGGCGTCGGAGGCGCAGCCTACCGAGCAGTGGGAGCACACGGTGCGCTTGATTTCAACCTTGCCGGCGCCCACCGCGGTGGGCCGGGCATCGCCTGCCGCCTCGGCCTTGCGCATGAGCGTGAGCTGGCCTGCGGCCAGCCCGACGCCTACGCCAAGCCCGGAACGGCGCAAGAAGGCGCGCCGGTCCATCGTGGGCAGTGCGCCCGAAAGGCCGCGCCGCAGGCTGTGAATGAACGCAGAAGACTCGCGTTCCCCTTGCCGCGACGTGCTGGTCGCGGCGGTCGTTTTCTTGGTCAGCAACATCGTGGGTATCCGCTTCAGGCCGAAGCGGTCTTGTAGTAGTGCTTGACGTGTTCGCTGAGCGAATAGCCGCCGCCTTTTTCAGGCGCGGGCTTCAGCTCGGGAGCGGCAGCTTCGACGGCTGCGGGGGCCTCGGCCACCTTGGGGAGCACCGCGACTGCGGCGGCCGCGGCGCCTGCCGTGGCAGCGCCAAAAAAGAAACCTCGACGCGAGGCCGGCTTGATGCCGGCTGCTTGGCTGTCCTGCATGTGATCTCCAGGAGTGGCTGTGGGCAAATCAGATGTGAACTGATGGTTGTACATCTGGATACTAGTCTAGACCCTAATTTCTAACAATCGTATTTCTACGGAGCGCAGGAGCTCAGTCGAGCATGTCGAAACCCTGCACTTCGACTTCGGCAAAGGCGCGGGTAAAGCTGGCGAGCGAAGCATAGAAATGCGCCTTGGGATGCTGCGCGACCACGTCGCACAGGGTTGGCAGCCATGACTGCAGGTGCGCCGCAAAAAATGCCTGCTGCTGCGCCAGGTTGGACACCGCCGCGTCGTCGCCCGCAATCAGGTAGCGCATCACTTCGAACAGGCACGCGACGTGGTCTTCGCTTTCGGACACGGCCTCGTCCCGCGCAAGCCCAAGCCGCGCCAGGTCGGTGCGCAGTTGCGCCAGCGGCTTGTCGTTGAGAAAGCCGCTCAGGTAGTGCGAGCCGAACAGGTAGACCTCGGGCTTGCCCATGCCGCCGAAGAGCGCGTCGTATTCGGCATGCACCGCGGCGGCATCGGTGCCGCGCGCCGTGCCGACCAACTGGCGCCAGGGCTCCTCGAGAAAAGCGCCGGCGGCCGGCGCCTCGGTGGGCGCGACGCTGAAGGCGCCGAGCAGTTCGGCATCGGGCGCCGCATACCAGAGCCGCGCAAGCAGGCCATAGACCTCGGCACGCGCAATCTCCTCGTCAAGCGCGGAGGAAATTGGAGAACCTTCGTGCTTCGCACTGCGGTGCGAGCTCGTTTGGGGCGGCCCGGCACTTCGCTCATGGGGGGGAAACTGGCTCATAGCTGCGTGATCTTCATTTCGTTCTGCGCGCTGTACAGGTCGATGACCCGGCAGTCGCTGCACATCTTGAGCCGCTCGAGCGCCTCGCCCTGGAACATGGCGTGGCCCGCCAGTTTGCCGAGCATCGCTTCGATGGCTTTCTGCGTGCCGAAGGGTTTGCTGCAGCGGATGCAGGCCCAGGGCTTGGCCTCGTTGAGCACCACGGGCTGCTTGCGCTCGGGCGCGGCCAAGAGGCGCGGCACGAGCGCAATCGCGTTCTCGGGGCAGGTGGTTTCGCACAGGCCGCACTGCACGCAGTTCTTTTCGATGAAGCGCAGCTGCGGTGCGTTCTGGTTGTCTTGCAGCGCGCTGGCAGGGCAGGCGCTTACGCAGGCCAGGCAGAGCGTGCAGGTGTCCTTGTTGACGGTGATCGCGCCAAAGGGAGAACCGGCGGGCAGCGGAATCTCAAGCGCCGGGGCGAGCGACGCAGCCGCATCGCTCGACGGCGCCGAAAGCACAGGCGCCTCGGCCATCAGGTGGTCGAGCGTCATCTCCAGCGTGCCGCGCTTTTCCCCGCCAACGGCAAAGCGTGCTGCGGTCCCCGGCACGCGCTGTCGCGTGGCGCGCAGGCCGGCCAGGGCCGCGTCCAGCGCGGCCGGCGTGGCGGCCTCGATGAGGTGGAAATGCGTTCCGGTGTAGCCCAGGCCCGTGAGCAGCGCCTGCGCAACGGCCATCTGCCTTTTCAGCGCATCGATGTATTGCGGCGCTTCTTCGCCGGTGGAAAGCACCGCCACCTGTGCGGCACCGAAGGCTACGGCGCTGAGCCAGAGATCGATGCCGGTGCTTGCGACATGCATCAGCGCCACGGGCAGCACATGCGCAGGCACCCCGGCCAAGCCGTCGCGCTTGCCGCGGCCCAGCTGCGCGGCGCGGCCCAGCTGCTCGACGAGTGCCTGCCCACCCTCTTCGTTGTGCAGCAGCACCGCGGCATCGCGGCCGCCGGCCCCGGTGTAGGTGGACAACAGCGCGCGAAGCTTTCGGCCCTGGTCGGGCGTGCGCGGATAGGTGTAGCCCAGGGCGCCGGTCGGGCACACGGTGGTGCAGGCGCCGCATCCCACGCAAAGCTGCGGATTGACGACGATGCGCTGGCGTTCCTTGTCGCTTGAAATGGCATGCGCCGAGCACACTTCGACGCACGCGTTGCAGCCCACCACCTCATTGCGGCTGTGGGCGCAGAGCTTCTGCTTGTAGTCGAAGAACTTGGGCTTCTCGAACTCGCCCACCATTTCGCGCAGGCGCAGCAGGGTCGAGAGGCCTTCGGCATGCGCGAGGCCGCCCGCCAGGTGGAAATATCCTTGCGGCGGCGCATGCCAGTCGATCAATGCATTTGCGCCCAGGTCGAGCACCAGGTCGAAATCCGCATCGAGCGCCTCGGGCGCGCGGCTGAAGTTGATGGCACCGGCCACGGCACAGGCTTTTTCGCAGTCGCGGTGCGAGCCGCATTTCGCCATGTCAATCTGGTAGTCGAGCCCGATCGCCTGGTCGGGGCAAGCACCGAGGCAGGCGTTGCAGCGCGTGCACAGGTCGAGGTCGATGGGGTTGTCCCGCGTCCAGCGCAGCGAGAACTTGCCCAGCCAGCCTGTGAGCGAGCCGATGCGCCCTGCCATCACGGGCCAGCGGCGCTCCTGTCCGCCGCCGGCGGCGCCCGGGCCGGTGGAAAAGATGGAGACCTGCAGCGAATCCGCCACCAGGGCCGCGGCCTTCTCGGCCTGGTCGAGCGGGCCGACGACGAGCAGGCGGCCCTGGCTCACGTAGCTCACGGTGGAAACCGGCTCGGGTTCGGGCAGGTGGGCCAGCGCCAGCAAGGCGGTAATCTTGGGGCTGGCGTTCTTCGCGTCGCGGCTCCAGCCGCCGGTTTCGCGGATGTTCACGAAGCGGATCGGCGAGGTCGCGCCTTCGGTCTGCGCGGCCAGCTCAGTAAACAGCTTGCGCTCTTGCGTGCAGGCAACCACCACGTCGTCGCCCGAACGGATGGCGCGCTGGAAAGCGGGCGCCTCGCGGCGGCACAGGGTGGAGTGAAGGGGCAGCGACTCAGCCAGCGCCGCGCCGAGCGTCTTCGGCTCGAGCGGCATCGTCTGGTTGCAGTCGCAGATCAGCGTTGTGGTCATCGGTCTTCTGGCTTGCGGGCTGCACATCGGCAACCTGCTGGCTGGGGAGGGTGTCTCCCGGGTGCTCTGACTGTGCCACGTTGGTGGGCGCAGCGTCTTGCGGGGTTTCCGCTGATTTTCCGGCAGCTTCCTGCGCGTTCTTTTCTTCTTGCTCCTCGTCGTCGAACAGTTTCAGGAACTTGGCGCTGGCCATCTGCCGCAGCACGTTGTCCGGAATGGGCGTCGACTCCGAGTAGTCGTCTATATAGGTGTCCATGCCGTCCATCACATTGAACTGCGGGTCGGCAAAGAGCTTCCTGAAGGCGGTGTTTTTTACCTCGGGCGCCACGTTTTTGCCGACGAAGGGCCGGAAGTCGGACTCGGGCGTGAGCGCCTGGGCGTCGGCCAGCGTGGGCTGGGGGATTTCGGGCGGGTTTTCGGCCGGAAGGCCGGCCGCCGCGTCGGCCGCGGCGGGCACGGGCACGGCGGTTCCGGCAACCGCATCCGCCGGCTTTTCGGCCTCTTGCGCAACAGCGGGAGCTGGCACCTCTTCGCGGGCCTCCTTCTTGCGCCGCGACCACCGGTCGAAGAAATTCTCAGGCATCGCCCGCTCCGCGTCCGCGCTTTTTCTCGGTCGACACACTGGCCGCATTGCCGAAGCGGTCGACCAACGGGCGGAAACTTTCGGGCCGCTTGCGGCGCTTGGGCTCTATCACGTAGTGCGCCTGCACAAAGTCGCGCATCCACTCGATCACCTCTTCGGGCGCGGGTACCTGCTCCACGGTTTCCTGCGCGTCGAGCCAGCGGCCGGCCTCGTTGTAGCTGAGGCTCACCACCACCGGCCGGGCCAATGGCTCGTCGGCAACGGTGGGCTCTTCTTCCATGCGCCACAGCACAAACCAGCAGGGCGCGGGCGTGGTGGCGTTCAGGTGGTAACCCTCGACGTCGTCGCGGAACAGTTCGGTCTTGAAGCCCGGGTGCAGCCAGCGCTGCGCGCTCTCGCTTGCTTCGAGCAGGCGCGGCTCGGTGCCGAATCCCGGCTGGTCGGGCCCGACGCTTTCAAGAATCCAGCGCCAGGATTGCCAACGGTTGTCGATGCGCTCGCGGCGCATCACGACGGCAACGTCAATCGAAGGATTCATGCGGCAATCGTAGCGCCGCTGCACGGCGCATCCGGTTTGAGGGTCATCCGCGCTGGCCCACCGGCCCTGCCCTGCTCAAACGCCCGGCGCGCCCTGCATCAGCAGGCCGCGCAGCTTGCGGTGCAGGGGCGTGGCCTCGGCAGCCGGCACGCCGCCCGCTTCGCGCAGCGCAATGTCGCGGCTTTCGGCATTGTGCAGGTCGATCTCGCGCACCACGCGCCCGTTGTCGTAAACGAAGGCCACGTCGGCCAGCGCCAGCACGTCTTCGATGTCGTGCGTGATCATCAGCACCGGAATGCCCCATTGGCGGCGCACCTGGGCCAACTCGCTCCGCAGTTCGCTGCGCAGCATGGGGTTGAGCGCGGCAAAGGGCTCGTCGAGCAGCAGCACCTGCGGCTGGCAGGCCAGCGCGCGGGCCAGCGCCACGCGCTGCTGCTGCCCGCCCGAAAGCTTCTGCGGACGGCTGTCGGCCAGCGCCGCCAGGCCAAAGCCTTCGAGCAGCGACTGCACCATTTCAGCCTCACGCGGCGGCAGCTTGCGCCGGTGCCATGCGGTCAGGCCGAAGGCTACGTTCTCGCGCACCGACAGGTGCGGAAACAGCGCGTAGTTCTGGAACAGGTAGCCGATGCGCCGCTCCGGCGTGGGCACCTCGATGCCGCGCGCGGAGTCGTAGAGCGTGCGGCCGTCGAGCCGCACATGGCCTTCGGAAGCCCGCAGCAGGCCTGCAATGGCTTGCAAGGTGAGCGTCTTGCCCGCGCCCGAGGGACCGTAGAGCGCGGCAAACGGCACGTCGGTCGCAAAGCGCGCCGCCAGGTCGAAGCGGCGCGCGCCGTCGGTGACCGTGAGTTTCAGGTCGACGTCGATCATGGCCTGGTGAACCCGTAGCGCGCGAAGACTTCGCGCGCGGCATCGCTGGAAAGAAAGGCGATGAAGTCCGCGCCCAAGGCCTTCTGCCTGCTGTCGGCCACCACGGCGGCCGGATAAGTCACGGGCGCGTGGCCGGCGGGAGCGAATGCAACCTTGATCTTGCCGCCCATCAGGGCTGCGTCGGTGCGGTAGACAAAACCCGCCTCGACCTCGCCGCGGGCCACGTAGTCGAGCACCTGGCGCACGCTGTCGGCCTGCACGAACTTGGGCTCGAGCACGCTCCAGAGCCCCGCGCCTTCGAGCACCTGCCGCGTGTAGCGGCCGACCGGCACGGTGGCGGTCTTGCCGACCGCGATCTTGCGGACACCCGCGCCGGCGAGGTCCTGCAGCGACTTCACGCCGGCCGCATCCCTGAGCGGCTCGACCAACACCAGGCTGTTGCCCGCGAAGTTCCGGCGCGTGTCCGTGTCGATGAGCTTCTGCGCGGCAGCGCGGTCCATGGTTTCCTGATCGGCGCTTGCGAACACGTCGACCGGCGCGCCCTGCCCGATCTGCTGCAGCAGCACACCCGAAGCCGCAAAGTTGAAACGCACCGCGGCACCCGGCCTCGCGGCTTCGAACTTCAGCCCGAGCTCCTTGAACGCATCCGTCAGGCTGGCGGCGGCGGAAACGGTGATCTGCTGCGCCGCAGCGCCCAACGGCAACGCCATGGCCAGGAGAAAGGTAAGGAGGCGGAGCGGGCGCATGTGGTTTCCGGGTTGGGAAGGGGCTGCTCAGCGCAGCGAAAAGAAGCGGTTCGACAGCACCAGCACCGTGACCGACAGCAGCGAGGTCACCGCCACCAGCAGCAATGCAAGGTCGTCGTTGCCGGCCTGCGCGGCGTCGTAGATGGCCATCGAGAGCGTCTGGGTCTGCTTGGGAATGGAACCCGCCACCATGAGCGAGGCGCCGAATTCACCCATGGCCCGTGCAAATGCGAGCAGCGTGCCGGCCAGGATGCCCGGCCAGGCCAGCGGTAGCGTGACCCGCACGAACACCGAGAACGGCGACTGGCGCAGCGTGCTGGCAGCGGCTTCGAGCGAGCGGTCCACGCCCGCAAATGCGGCGCTGGCCGACTTCAACACCAGCGGCAGCGCCACCACGGCAGACGCGACGACGGCACCGTGCCAGCTGAAGATGATGCTGTAGTCCAGGTGCTCGCGCAGCCAGCCGCCCAGCGGGCTGCGCCGCCCTGCCGCCACCAAAATGGCGTAGCCGATGACCGTGGGCGGCAGCACCAGCGGCAGCATGCACACGGCTTCGAGCACCGAGCGGCCCGGAAAACGCTTGCGCGCGAACACCCAGCCGAGCCCCACGCCGGCGAGGAGCGCCAGCAGGGTCGCGACCGAGGCCACCTTGAGCGACAGCACCAGCGGAAACCAGTCGGTCGAGGCGATGAGGGCGTTCGTCGTATTCATGAAGATACAACGTAATTGTTGCACGAACGCCCCTCCCCCTCGACGAGGCCTCTACTGAGGGTATGGGAAGACGACGCCGATATCCTTCCGGATACAGCGCCGGAGAGCGAATCAGGGCGCGAGCAGGCGCGTCAGTGCGCGGACGTCCGCCGCCGTGGCCAGGCGGGCGGCATTCTCGATGGCCCGGTAGTGCTTGACGATTTCTTCACCGACGGGCGTAAGCGCGGTGCCGCCGCCGCGCGAGCCGCCGGCCGCGGTGTTCACGGCTGGGGAACTGAGGGCGTTGTTCATCTCGTCGATGAGCATCCAAGCTCGCCGGTACGACATGCCCAGCTTTCGCGCCGCGGCCGAGATCGAGCCCGTCTCCGCCACGGCTTCCAGCACGTCGATCTTGCCGGGGCCGAAGGCGATGCTGTCGTCCCTGTAGATGCGAAGGCGGAACTGGACTCTGGTTTTCATGCCGGTGGTGGTGAGCGGTGCGAGGGCGGTGGAATGCAAAGGTTAAACCATGCCCACGCTCCGCCCCCGAGCGCTTCAATCCACCGTCGCCAGCACACCTGAACCGGTCCCGTACCCGGCCGCCGCCATCGGCTGGCCGCCGCGCGAAATGCGCACTGCGCAGTACTTGAATTCCGGAATCTTGCCCATCGGGTCGAGCGCGGCGTTGGTCATCAGGTTGGCGGCCGCCTCGTAGTAGGCAAAGGGTACGAACACCGCGCCGCTCGGCGTGCCGTCGTCGCGCCGCACGTGGATGGCCACTTCGCCGCGCCGCGACTGCACCGTGATCACGTCGCCGGCCTGGAGCCCCAGCTTCAGCAGGTCGGCCTGGTTCATCGAGGCGGTCGCCATGGGCTCCAGTGCGTCGAGCACCGTGGCGCGGCGCGTCATGCTGCCGGTGTGCCAGTGCTCCAGCTGCCGGCCCGTGATGAGCACGAACGGGTATTCGGCATCGGGCCGCTCGTTGGCCGGAATGATGTCGGCCGGCACCAGCTTCACGCGGCCGTCGGCGGTCGGGAAGTCGTCGATGAACACGGTCGGCTGGCCCGGGTCTTCCTCGCTCAGGCAGGGGTAGGTCACGCTCGAATCGCGCTGCAGCCGCTCCCAGCTGATGCCGCTGATCACCGCATGCATGGCCTGGCGCATTTCCTCGTAGACCGCGGCCACGCCGGACTCTTCGCCCTGGTAGTTCCATTGCAGGCCCATGCCCTGGGCAATCTGCTGGATGATCCAGAGATCGGACCGCGCATCGCCCGGCGGGTTGAGCGCGCGCTTGCCCAACTGCACCATGCGGTCGGTGTTGCTCACTGTGCCGGTCTTCTCGGGCCAGGCGCTCGCGGGCAGCACCACGTCGGCGAGCCACGCGGTCTCGGTCATGAAGATGTCTTGCACCACCAGGTGCTCCAGGCTCGCGAGCGCATGGCGTGCATGGTTCAGGTCGGGGTCGCTCATGGCCGGGTTCTCGCCCATGATGTACATGCCGCGCACCTTGTGCGGATCGGTGTCGGGCGCGAGCGCCTTGTGCATGATCTCGACCACGGTGTAGCCCGGCGTTGCGTCCAGCGGCGTGCCCCAGAAGTTCTCGAACCACGCATGCACCGCCGGGTTGTCGACGCGCTGGTAGTTGGGGAACATCATCGGGATCAGGCCCGCGTCGCTCGCGCCCTGCACGTTGTTCTGGCCACGCAGCGGATGCAGGCCCGAGCCCGGCTTGCCGATTTGCCCGGTCACGGTGGCCAGCGCAATGAGGCAGCGCGCGTTGTCGGTGCCGTGCACGTGCTGGCTCACGCCCATGCCCCAGAGAATCATCGAGCCCTTGGCGGTGGCAAAGGCGCGCGCCACTTCGCGCAGCGTTTCGGCCGGCACGCCGCAGATGGGTGCCATCGCCTCGGGGCTGTAGCCCTTCACGTTCTCGCGCAGCGCCTCGTAGTTGCTGGCGCGCGTGCGCACAAACTCCTGGTCGACCAGGCCTTCGTCGATCACGGCATGGATGAGCGCGTTGAGCATGGCTACATCGGTGTCGGCCTTGAACTGCAGCGTGCGCCAGGCATGGCGGCTGATGTCGGTGCGGCGCGGGTCGGCCAGCACGATCTTCGCGCCGCGCTGCGCGGCGTTCTTCATCCAGGTGGCGGCCACCGGATGATTGGCCGTGGGGTTGGAGCCGATGACGAAGATCAGCCCCGCATGCTCCACGTCGTTGACCTGGTTGCTCACCGCACCCGAGCCCACGCCTTCGAGCAGCGCGGCCACGCTCGATGCGTGGCACAGGCGCGTGCAGTGGTCGATGTTGTTGCTGCCAAAGCCGGTGCGCACGAGCTTCTGGAACAGGTAGGCCTCTTCGTTGCTGCCCTTGGCCGAGCCAAAGCCCGCGAGCGACTTGGCACCGTAGGTGTCGCGCAGGCCCGAGAGCTTGCCGGTGGTGAGCGCGAGCGCTTCTTCCCAGGTGGCCTCGCGGAAATACTCGCTCCAGTCGTCCGGACGCGGCGTATCGCCGAAGTCCTTCGGCGCACCGGCCTTGCGGATCAGCGGCTTGGTCAGGCGCTGCGGATGGTGCGCGTAGTCGAAGCCGAAGCGGCCCTTCACGCACAGGCGGTTGTGGTTGGCCGGTCCGTCGCGGCCGTCGACGCTGACGATCTTCTCGTCCTTCACGTTGTAGGTCACCAGGCAGCCCACGCCGCAGAACGGGCACACCGAGTCGACCTTGCGATCGACCTCCTGCGAGCCGATGTGGCTCTTGGGCATGAGCGCGCCCGTGGGGCAGGCCTGAACGCATTCGCCGCAGGCCACGCAGGTGCTGTCGCCCATCGGGTCGTCCAGGTCGAACACGATCTTGCTGTCCGCGCCGCGCATCGCGTAACCGATGACGTCGTTGACCTGTTCTTCGCGACAGGCGCGCACGCAGCGGTTGCACTGGATGCAGGCGTCCAGGTTGACGGCCATGGCCGGGTGCGAAATGTCGGTCTTGGGCTGCTCGCGGCGCAGCGCCTTGAGTTCGGGCCGCACCGCAATGTCGAGCTTTTTTGCCCAGGCGCTGAGCTCGCCGTGCTGCTGGGTGGCGTCGTCGCCAATCCATTTGTAGCCCTGGTCGGGCATGTCGGACAGCAGCATCTCGACCACCATCTTCTGGCTTTTGAGTGCGCGCTCGCTGGTGGCCTTCACTTCCATGCCGGCCGTCACGTTGCGGCAGCAGCTGGGTGCCAGCGTTCGCTCGCCCCTCACCTCGACCACGCAGGCGCGGCAATTGCCGTCGGGGCGGTAGCCGTCCTTGAAGCACAGGTGGGGAATCTCCACGCCGTGGCGCTCGGCCGCCTTGTAGATGGTTTCGCCGTCGAAGGCCTGGATCGGTTGCCCGTCGAGGGTGAATTCGATGGTTTGCGGCATGAGCTCCGCGAGCTTGGACGGGGCGTTCATGTCAGACCGCCCGCCGGGCCGCCCCAAGGGCGGTCTGCGCCCCCACGGGGGGCAGTGAATACACGCAGTGATGAACGTGGGGGCTCATGCGATTTCCTCCGGGAAATATTGCTGGATGCAGCGAATCGGGTTGGGGGCCGCCTGTCCGAGTCCGCAAATTGAAGCGTCGCCCATGACCTGCGCCAGGTCTTCGAGCGTGGTGTTGTCCCACGTGGGGGCCTGCATCAGCGCCGCGGCCTTGGCGGTGCCGACGCGGCATGGCGTGCACTGGCCGCAGCTTTCGTGCTCGAAGAATCGCATCACGTTCAGCGCGGCATCGCGTGCGCGGTCATGCTGGCTCAGCACCATCACGGCGGCCGATCCGATGAAGCAGCCGTAGGGCTGCAGCGTGTCGAAGTCGAGCGGAATGTCGTTCATTCGCGCCGGCAGAATGCCGCCCGACGCGCCGCCCGGCAGGTAGGCATACAGCGAGTGGCCGTCGAGCATGCCGCCGCAGTATTCGTCGATGAGCTCCTGCACGGTGATGCCCGCCGGGGCGAGCTTGACGCCCGGGTGCTTCACCCGGCCGCTCACGCTGAAGCTGCGCAGCCCCTTGCGGCCGTTGCGACCGAAGCCGCTGAACCAGGCCGCGCCTTTCTCGACGATGTCGCGCACCCAGTAGAGGGTTTCGAAGTTGTGCTCCAGCGTCGGACGGCCGAAGAGGCCCACCTGCGCGATGTACGGCGGGCGCATGCGCGGTTCGCCGCGCTTCCCTTCGATGCTTTCGATCATGGCCGACTCTTCGCCGCAGATATAAGCACCCGCGCCGCGCCGAAGCTCGATGCGCGGCAGTGCGCACGGCGGGTCGGCCTGAAGCCGGGCCAGCTCTCTTTCGAGCAATGCGCGGCAGTCGTGGTATTCGTCGCGCAGGTAGATGTAGCACTGCTCGATGCCGACGATCTGCGCCGCCACCACCAGGCCTTCGAGAAAGCGGTGCGGATCGCGCTCGAGGTACGTGCGGTCCTTGAAGGTGCCGGGTTCGCCCTCGTCGATGTTCACCGCCATGAGCCGGGGCGCGGGCTGGTCGCGCACGATGCGCCACTTGCGCCCGGCCGGAAAGCCCGCGCCGCCCAGGCCGCGCAGGCCCGAGTCTTCCATCGTCTTGATGATGGCCTCGGCGTCCTGCTTTCCGTTGACCAGTGCCGACGCAAGGGCGTAACCACCGTTCGCGCGGTAGGTGGCGTAGTCGGTGAACGCCGGCATGCGCTCGATGGCGCCGGGCGGCGGCGAGACGCTTTTCAGCGCGAACTCAGCCGCGTCGAAATACGCGACCGTGGCTTCATCGGGGTCGGACTTCAAGGCCTGCAGCACCTTGGCAGTCGTCGCGAGCGGCACGGCCTGGCGGTCGACGACCACCGCGGGGGCCTGCTCGCAGCGCCCGACGCAGGGCGCCGCAATCACGCGCACATCGTCGCCGTCGACGCCCAGCAGTTCGGGTAGCCGCGCCAGCAGATCCTTGGCGCCCGCCAGTTCGCAGGCCAGGCCGTCGCACACGCGCACGGTAAGGCCCGGTGCCGTTTCGTCGCCGCGCACCACCTCGAAGTGGTGATAGAAGGTCGCGACCTCGTACACCTCGGCCATGGGAATGTTCATCTCCCGCGCCAGCGCCACCAGGTGGCGGTCATGCAGGCAGCGAAAAGCGTCGTTCAGCTTGTGCAGGTGCTCGATGAGCAGGTCGCGCCGGTGGCCCTCTGCGGGTCGGGCACCGATGAGCGTGCGCACTTCGAGCAGCGCCGCTTCGTCTGGCTGCCGGCCCTTGAGCTTGCTCTTGCGGCGGATGCGCTCGCGCATTTCGTCGGCGGTCGCAAGCGGCACGATGGTGTGCGTCGGGGCCGCCTTGGCTGTCGCGCGGGTCGTGGCTGGGTGGTTGTTCACTGCCTGGGCCTTTTCTCGATGTCTCGGAACTGCCCCCAATGCTTGAGGGCTGACCGAGTGTGTGGGGCGGCCCAGGGCCCGTCAAATTCGATCGGAGCATCGATCGATTCAATAACTAAATGGTGCGCGGGGCTCCTGGCGCCCGCGCCGGCTGGCCGGTTACTCGCCGAGCGCGCCGCTGTGCAGCCGCACCTGCTCGCGCCAGGCCGGCGTTTGCAGGAAAACCAGGGCGGCATCGAGCGCCCGCGAGGGGCGCACGCCGGTCTGGGTCATGAATCCGAGCGGCGTTTTCACCTCCGGCCCCACGAGCGGCAGGGCCTCCAGCTCGCGGTAGCTGCGCACGGCCGCGACCATGGCGCCGGGCAGCACGCTGCTCACGGTGCCCGCGAGCACGGCCAAGGCAAGGGTAAGTACCGAGTTGGTCTCGATGGCCGGCGCCACGGCCGTGTCGGCTTCGCGCAACGCCTGGTCGATGATGGAGCGGTTGTGCATGTCGGGCGTAAGCAGGCACAGCGGCAGCTTGCCGGCATCGGCCCACGACATCGGCTGGCCGATGCGCAGCCGGTCGGCCGAGGGCCGCTCGGCGCGTCGCAAGAGGTAGTAGTGCTCCACGCTCTGCGGCCAGGCCGTGAGCTTGATGCCCGGCAGGTGCATGCGTTCGGTGTAGCCGAGCGCGAGATCGACCGAAAGGCTCTCGAGCCCCGTTTCCAGCTCTTGCGAACTCATCGACAGCACGGCCGGCACGATGCCCGGGTGCAGCTCATGCAGCATGGCCGCAAAGCGCGACAGCATCGGAATGGCAGTAGGCACCGCCGCCATGCGCAGCCGCCCGCGGGGCTGGCCCTCTTCGCTGCGCAACTCTTGCAGCAGCACCTCGTTGTCGCGCAGCATGCGCTGCGCGGTGGCCAGCACCCGCTCGCCTTCGTGCGTGAGGCCCACGTACACGCGACCCCGCTTCACGATGACCACGCCGAACTCGCTTTCAAGCGAGCGCAGCGCGTTGGAGAGCGCCGGCTGCGTGATGTGGCAGGCTTGCGCCGCGCGCCCGAAATGCTTGTGCTCGCTCAGCGCCACCAGGTAGCGCATCGAAGCCAGCAGATTCACTTCGCCTGCTCCGGCACGCGTTCAATGAGGCTGGGCGGGCGCACCATGCGTCAGGTGTTCTTGCTGATCGAGATGGTCGGGAACTTCGAGGAGAAGTCCTTGGCCTTCTCGGCAATGCCCACGGCCACTTGCCGGGCCACGGCCTTGTAGATGCCAGCCACTTCGCCGTCCGGGTCGGCCACCACGGTGGGCTTGCCGCTGTCGGCCTGCAGGCGGATGTTGATGTCCAGCGGCAACGCGCCGAGGTATTCCATCTCGTACTGCGCGGCCATCTTCTTGCCGCCTTCGGAGCCGAAGATGTGCTCGACATGGCCGCAGTTGGAGCAGATGTGCACCGCCATGTTTTCCACGATGCCCAGGATCGGCACGCCGACCTTCTCGAACATCTTGATGCCCTTCTTGGCATCGAGCAGTGCGATGTCCTGCGGCGTGGTGACGATCACCGCGCCGGTCATGGGCACGCGCTGGCTCAGCGTGAGCTGGATGTCGCCGGTGCCGGGCGGCATGTCGACGATCAGGTAGTCGAGGTCTTTCCAGTTGGTCTGGCGCAGCAGCTGCTCCAGCGCCTGGGTGGCCATGGGGCCGCGCCAGATCATGGCCTCGTCCTGGTCCACCAGGAAACCGATCGACATGACCTGCACGCCGTGGTTCTCCAGCGGCTCCATGGTCTTGCCGTCTTCGCTCTCGGGGCGGCCTTCGATGCCCAGCATCATCGGCTGGCTGGGGCCGTAGATGTCGGCGTCGAGCAGGCCCACGGCGGCGCCTTCGGCCGCCAGCGCCAGCGCCAGGTTGGCAGCCGTGGTGCTCTTGCCCACGCCGCCCTTGCCGGACGCCACCGCAATGATGTTCTTGACGTTGGGCATCAGCTGCACGCCGCGCTGCACCGCATGGCTGATGACCTTGGTGACGATGTTGACGGACACGTTGCTCACGCCCGGCACCGTCTTGGCCGCCGCCACCAGCGCCTTGCGCAGCGCTGCGTGCTGGCTCTTGGCCGGATAGCCGAGCTCGAGGTCGAACGACACGTCGCCGTCTGATATCTGCAGGTTCTTGAGCGAGCGCGTCGCCACGAAGTCCTTGCCGGTGTTCGGGTCCTGGACGGCCTTGAGCGCGTCCATGAGCCCTTCTGGGGTGAGTGCCATTGATCTAACTCCTGAATGGCGGGTAGTCTAGTGGCTCGCCCGGCGCCTCCGCGCACTTCGTGCGGCTTCGCCTTCCTGCACCAGGGGACAACGCGGAGTGCAAGCCCCTTTTCAACAGACGACAGCAACAAGAAGATGCCCGAGACACCCCCCGCCACCGGTCTCCTGCTCACCGGAGGCGGCGCCCGGGCTGCCTACCAGGTCGGCGTGCTCGAAGCCATTTCCGAAATTCGGCGAACCGCCGGTTTCGCAGGCCAGCCCAATCCCTTCCCCGTGATCACCGGCACTTCGGCCGGCGCCATCAACGCCGCCGCGCTGGCTTGCGGCGCCGACGATTTCGACGGAGTGGTCGCGCACATTGCGCAGGTCTGGCGCGGTTTTCATGCCGGGCAGGTCTACCGGGCCGATTCGCTCTCGGTGCTCGGCAGCGGCACGCGCTGGCGCATGCTGCTCGGGCTGGGGCGATTTGCCGCCAACTGGATGCGCATCAAGCCTCGCTCCCTGCTCGACAACGCGCCGCTGGCCGACCTGCTGGCCCGCATGGTGCCGCTGGACCGGCTGCCGCAACTCATGCAGCAAGGCCACCTGCGCGCGCTGGCCGTGACGGCGTCGAGCTACAGCTCGGGCGAGCACGTCACCTTCTTCGAAGCCGCCGCGCCGATGGAACCGTGGGTGCGCTCGCAACGGCTTTCCGTGCGTGACCGCATCAGCCATGCGCACCTGCTGGCCTCGTCGGCCATTCCCTTCGTGTTTCCGGCCACGGCGCTGCCGATGCAGGGGCATACCGAATATTTCGGCGACGGCTCGATGCGGCAGTCGGCACCCATTGCCGCTGCAATTCACCTGGGCGCCCAGCGCATCCTGGTGATTGGCGCGGGCCGCATGCACGAGCCGCGCGACACCGACGCGCCCAATACCTACAGCGGCTATCCCACCATGGCGCAGATCGCGGGCCATGCGCTGTCGAGCATCTTTCTGGATGCACTGGCGGTGGACATCGAACGGCTGCGGCGCATCAACCACACGCTCGGCCTCATCCCCGAAGAAGCGCGCAAGTCGAGCTCGCTGCGCCCGCTCGATCTGCTGGTGATTTCTCCGTCGGAGCGGCTCGACGTGATTGCGGCGCGCCATGTCGACGCGCTGCCCGGCGCGGTGCGCCACCTGCTCGGTGGCTCCAAGGTTGCGGCCGACGTGAAGGGCGGCGCGCTTGCGAGCTACCTGCTGTTCGAGTCGGCCTACACGCGCGAGCTGATGGCGCTCGGGCGGGCCGATGCGATGCGGCAGCAGGATGAAGTGCTGCGGTTCTTTGGGTGGAATGCCGCCGCCTGAGGCAGGTCAGTCGCGTCATCGCCATCCTCAAAAAAAAGCCGGCTAGCCGTTCACCGCCCGCACGATCGCTTCTTCCACAGGGCAACGCACCTTCGGCGGAGCTTCGAGGTCAAACGGTTGCGCGGGCAGCAGCGGCGGCTGGGCCATGAAACGCGGCCGCGTGCCGCGGTGCGGCTGGGCCGAATGCACCAGGAACGGATGGCACAGGTACACGGTGCCCGCCGCCCCCGTCGCCAGCACCTCGGGCCGCCCGGCGGACTCGGCAAAACCGTTGCGCGCCAGTTCACCGAGCGACAGGCCTTCCTCGCCCGCGGGCATCAGCATTCGGGCGATGTCGGCATGCGAACCGGCGCGAATGCGCGTGGGCGCGTCGTCCTCGCCCACATCCGAAAACAGGAAGAGCATCAGCAGCGCCCGCCCCTTGGAGCGAAGGTTCGCGCGCCATGACATGAAGTCCGGGTTCTCCAACCCGAAGCTCACGTCGATGTGCCAGCCGGCATCGCCCGGATCTTCGGCCGAGGGAAAGCGCACGGGAAAGGTGCCCATGCTGCGGCACGGCTGCCACCGGCCGGGGCCGACGAGCAGGTTGAAGGCCTCGTGCAGGAGCGGTGTATTGGCGGCCTCGACGAAAGGCTGCTGCGGGTACATGCCAAGCCTGATGACGGGCTTGGTCCATGTGGACGGATCGTTGGCGTCGCACCCAGTGTCTCGCCAAAGGATGGCGCGCGCCTCGGCCGCGAGCTCGCGCGAGAAGGCGTTGTCGACCCGCAGGAAGCCGTCGCGAATGAACGCTTCGGAGCGCATGTCGTTTACCGGAAAAATCGAATGTTCAGGCATATCGGTGGATCGATCGAGGCCGAAAAACAAAAGATATCCGCGAGGCGCCACGCCATTCGCCGGCTAGCCCGCCTCGGAAATCCCGAGCTCCGAGCACACCCGCCTCACCAGCGCCTTCAGCGACGCAAGCTCGGCCTCGAGCCGCGCCACATTGGCCTTGAGCGCTGCGAGCTCGCCGAGCGACGCATCGTGCGGCGCGTAGGCACCATCGGCCGAAGCGCCGCCAGGTCCGGCGACCTCTTCCGCCGGCGCACCGCTCAGCAGATGCGCCCAGCGGCTTTCGCGCGCACCGGGCAGGCGCGCGAGCTTGACGACCAGCGCGCCGGCCGGCCGTTCAGCGAGTTCGTCGAGAAAGCCCTCGACCGAAGAGATGTCGGCAAAGTTGTGCATGCGGTCGCATGCAATGCGCAGCTCGCCGGCCGTTTGCGGGCCGCGCAGCATCAGCACGGTGAGCAGAATGACCGACTGCGACGGAATGCGCAGCACGCGGTCGATGTTGTGCTCGTAGCGGAAGGCGCGGCCACCGCTGGTTTCCGCCACCAGGCTGTAGCCCTTCAGGCTGTCGATGGCGGCCTGCACCTGCGCCTCGCTCAGGTCGAGCACAGGGTTGCGGCTGGTCTTCTGGTTGCAGCCCGAAACCAGCGAATTGAGCGTGAGCGGATAGCTGTCGGGCACGGTGCGTTGCTTTTCGGCCAGCACGCCGAGCACGCGGGTTTCGACAAGCGAAAGAATGGGTAGGGCCTGGGTCATGACTCGGAAATTCTGAATGAAAACGTTGGCGGCAAAGGCCGGCTCAGGGTGCGGTCACGCCGAATATCGGACCCAGCTCCCGCGTGAGATCGCTGCGCCGCAGCGCAAGCGAATACAGGGCCGACACGGTGCCGTCGAGGTAGAGCGCATCGCGGCAATGCAGCACGTCGCGAAAGTAGAGCGCGAACTCGTAGAAGTTCACCGGCTGCTCGCTGATCACGAAAATTGCGGTATGGCCCGACACACCCACGCCGTTGCGGATCTTGCGCGAGTCCGAATGTGGAATGAAGGCCGGATGCACCACGCCGTGGCGCAGCAGCAGCGGGCCCGATTGGGTCGCCAGCCGAACACCGCTCTTCGAAAGCGCCGGATACTCCGACGATTCGACCACGCGCGGCCCGGCATCGGACACCAGGAAAACGCCGTTCGGCTTGAGAAAGAAGTTGCCCGCGCCCCCCGACAGGTTGAGCGGCGAAATCTCGCGTCCCTCCTGCACCAGCAGGCCGACGGGCGAAAAGTCGGCGTGGTACATGCCGGCATTCATCGCGAACAGCAGTTGCCGGTTGCGCCCCGCAAGCCAGGCTTCGAGGCGCTCGAGGCTCTTGAACTCGATGCCGGTGTCGTCGCGCAGGAACAGCTCGAGCCGTTCCTTGCGCAGGTCGACCCTGACGACGGTGTAGCGCGGCGGATCTTCCGCGGCGGCTGCAGTGGCGGCCATGCCGGCGGCGCTGGCCACGCCGGCCGCGCAGAGCGCCAGCAGGAGCAGCAGCTTTCTCATGAAGTAATGGGAAGCCGCCTCCGCTTCAGCCGTTCTGGATGCGGCTGACCAGCGCCTTGGTGAACGCCGCCGTGTTGGCGGTGCCGCCGAGGTCGCCGGTGCGCACCTTGTCGATGTTGAGCGTGTCGTCGATGGCCTTGCGCAGGCGCGTGGCCAGGTCGGGCAGCTTGACGTGCTCGAGCATCAGCGCGGCGGCCAGCAGCAGCGCGGTCGGATTGGCAATGCCCTTGCCTGCGATGTCGGGCGCGGAGCCGTGCACGGCCTCGAAGATCGCAGCATCGGCGCCGATATTGGCGCCCGGTGCCATGCCCAGGCCGCCGACCAGACCGGCGACCAGGTCGGAGAGGATGTCGCCGAACAGGTTGGTGGTCACCAGCATGTCGAACTGCCACGGGTTGAGCACCAGCTTCATTGCGCACGCGTCGACGATGATCGAGTCGAGCTCGAACTTGCCCTTGTACTTTCTCTCGTACAGGTCGAGGCCCGTCTCCAGGAACAGGCCGGTCAGCACCTTCATGATGTTGGCCTTGTGGACCAGCGTGACCTTCTTGCGGCCCGTGGCAATGGCGGTCTCGAAGGCGTACTCGAGCAGGCGAAGGCAGCCCTGGCGCGTATTGATGCCGGTGGCCATGCCCACGGCGTGCGGGTCTCCGTCGATGCGCACATAGTGCTCGTGGCCGATGTAGAGGCCCTCGAGGTTTTCGCGCACGACCATCAGGTCGATCTTGTCGAAACGGCCGCCCGGAACAATGGTGCGGGCGGGGCGCAGGTTGGCATACAGCTGGAATTCTTCGCGCAGGCGCACGTTCGACGAGCGGTAGCCGCCGCCCGACGGGGTTTCGAGCGGGCCCTTGAGGGCCAGGCGGGTGCGGCGGATGCTGTCCAGCGTGGCCTGGGGCAGCGGATCGCCCGAGGCCTTGACGCCGCCGAGGCCGGCAATCTGGCGGTCCCACTCGAACGGGGCCTTCAGCGCATCGAAAGCGGCCAACGTGGCGTCGACGATTTCGGGGCCGATGCCATCGCCGGGGATCAGGGTTGCGGGAATGGGGGTGGTCATCGGAAAAACTCGCTTTCTGTGTATCTATCTTGTATATCTCTTCGCCATATCAGGGGGAGCGTTGGCGAAATGCGCGGCATGGAGCATACGTCGCGCCGGAGACACCCCGCCGGCTTTCGGGTCACTCGGCACGCACCGGCAAAGCGGTAGACCCGGTCACCAGGTAATTCCGGCAAGCGCGGACGGTGGGATCGGGGGCATTCGGCAGGGTGCGGAGCAGCCACCTAAAATGCCCGGTTCCCGGAAGCGGCCCCTGGCCGCACCCAGCAAGTTCTCGCCACTCCCGAAAGCGCCCTCCCCGATGTCCGCCCCGCGCAAGCTCTTCGTTACCACCGCCCTGCCGTATGCCAACGGCAAGTTCCATATCGGCCACATGATGGAATACATCCAGGCCGACATCTGGGTGCGGAACCAGCGAATGAATGGCGCCGAGGTCAACTTCGTCTGCGCCGACGATGCGCACGGCGCAGCCATCACCATTGCGGCCGACAAGGCCGGCGTGACGCCGCAGGCCTTCGTGGCCGAGATCGCGGCGGGCCGCAAGCCCTACCTCGACGGCTACTACATCTCGTTCGACAACTGGCACTCGACCGACGCGCCCGAGAACCACCAGCTTGCGCAGGACATCTACCGCGACCTGCGCGCCAATGGTTTCATCAGCACCAAGAGCGTCGAGCAGTTCTACGACCCGGCCAAGGGCATGTTCCTGGCCGACCGCTTCATCAAGGGCGAGTGCCCGAACTGCCACGCCAAGGACCAGTACGGCGACAACTGCGAGGTGTGCGGCGCCGTGTACGCGCCCACCGAGCTGATCAACCCCTACTCGGCCCTGTCGGGCGCCAAGCCGGAGCTGCGCAGCTCGGACCACTTCTTCTTCAAGCTCTCGGACCCGCGCTGCGAGGCCTACCTGAAGGACTGGACGGCGGCCCCCGGCCATGTGCAGCCCGAGGTGCAGAACAAGATCCGCGAGTGGCTCTACAAGGACGACGAGGGCAAGGGCGGCCTCGGCGACTGGGACATCAGCCGCGACGCGCCCTACTTCGGCATCGAGATTCCCGATACGCCGGGCAAGTACTTCTACGTGTGGCTCGACGCGCCCGTGGGCTACCTGGCCTCGCTGAAGAACCTGCTCGACAAGCGCTGCATCGAGCTGGGCGGCGACGGCATCTCGTACACCGAGTACATGGCCGACCCCGACCTGGAGCAGGTGCACTTCATCGGCAAGGACATCATCACCTTCCACACCCTCTTCTGGCCCGCGATGCTGCATTTCAGCGGCCGCAAGGCGCCCGACGCGGTGTACGTGCACGGCCACCTGACGGTGAGCGGCGAAAAGATGAGCAAGAGCCGCGGCACCGGCATCGACCCGCTCAAGTACCTCTCGATCGGCCTCGACCCCGAATGGCTGCGCTACTACATCGCGGCCAAGCTCAACGGCCGCAACGAAGACATCGACTTCAACCCCGAAGACTTCGTGGCGCGCGTCAACAGCGACCTGGTCGGCAAGTACATCAACATCGCGAGCCGCGCGGCCGGCTTCATCGGCAAGCGCTTCGGCGGCAAGCTGGGCGAAATTTCGGCCGACGGCGACGCGCTGCTGTTTGCGCTGCGCGACGCGGCGCCGCAGCTGCATTCGCTGTACGACGGCCGCGATTACGCCCGCGCACTGCGCGAGGTGATGGCGCTGGCCGACAAGGTGAACGAATACGTCGACCAGAACAAGCCCTGGGAGCTGGCCAAGAAAGAAGGCCAGGAGGCGCGCCTGCACGACGTGTGCACCGTGTGCATCGAGGCCTTCCGCCTGCTCACGCTGTACCTGAAGCCGGTGCTGCCGGCGCTCGCCGTCAACGTCGAGGCCTTCCTCCAGATTGAGCCGCTGAGCTGGGCTGATGCCGCGCAGGCGCTGCCCGTCGGCCATGCCATCGGCGAATACAAGCACCTGATGCAGCGCGCCGACGCGAAGATGGTCGACAAGCTGTTCGATGCGCCCGAGGCGGTAGCGGCGGCGGCCGTTGAAGCCACCACTGGTGCGCTGCCCGGCGGCGAGGCCATTGCGCCCACCATCACCATCGACGACTTCGCGAAGATCGACCTGCGCATTGCGAAAATCGTGGCCTGCGAGAAGGTCGAAGGCTCGACCAAGCTGCTGCGTCTGACGCTCGACGCGGGCGAAGAAAAGACGCGCAACGTGTTCAGCGGCATCGCCTCGGCCTACCAGCCCGAGCAGCTCGTGGGCAAGCTCACGGTGCTGGTCGCCAACCTGGCACCGCGCAAGATGAAGTTCGGCATCAGCGAAGGCATGGTGCTGGCCGCCAGCCATGCCGACGAAAAGGCCAACCCGGGCATCCACGTGCTCGAACCCTGGCCCGGCGCCACGCCCGGCATGCGGGTTCGCTGATTTTCAAAGGGACCGCACCATGCTGAAGCGCACCATCCTTCTGTTGTCATTCGCGGCCATGCTGAACGGCTGCGCGGTGGTGACCGTGGCAGGTACCGCCGTGAGCGTGGGGGCCAGCGCGGTGGGCCTGGCGGCGGACGCCGCCATCGGCACTGCGCGCATCACCGGCAAGGCCGTGGGCGCGGCGGCCGACGCGGTGATTCCAGACAGCGACTGACCGACGGCTTGGCAGTGGGCCGGCCACGCCGGCGCGGGGGTACACAATGGGTGCCCCATGCAGTCACCGCTGAACATCACCCGCTTTCGCCCGCGTCTGCTGGATGCCATGGCAGGCTACGACCGGGGGCGCTTCTTCAAGGACCTGGGCGCCGGGGCCACCGTCGGCATCGTGGCGCTGCCGCTGGCCATGGCCTTTGCCATCGCCTCCGGGCTCAAGCCCGAAGCGGGCATCTGGACGGCGATCATCGCGGGCTTCCTGATCTCGCTCCTGGGCGGCTCGGCGGTGCAGATCGGCGGGCCGGCCGGCGCCTTCATCGTGATCGTCTACGGCATCGTCGAGCGCTACGGCCTTGCCAACCTGCTGATATCGACCGCCTGCGCCGGCGTGCTGCTGTTCGCGGCGGGGCTGTTCGGGCTCGGCCGGCTGGTGCGCTTCGTGCCGCTGTCGATCGTGGTCGGCTTCACCAACGGCATCGCGGTGCTCATTCTGCTGTCGCAGCTCAAGGACTTGCTCGGCCTCACGGTCGAGAAGATGCCGGCGGACGTGTTCTCGCAGCTGCACGCCATGGCGCTGCAGATCGGCACCTTCAACCCTTACGCCTTCGCGCTGGGGCTGGCCTGCGTGGTCGGCTTGATGGTCTGGCCGCTGCTGCTGCAAGGTGAGTCGAAGGTGGGCCATGCGGTGCAGCGGCTCGCGGGGCGCATTGCGCGAACGCGCGCGGTGCAGGTGGGCGCGCGCATGCCGGGGCCCATCGTCGCGCTGGTCACGCTCACGCTGGTGTCATGGGGTTTCCACCTGCCGGTGGAAACCATCGGCACGCGCTTCGGTGGCATTCCCGAAGGCTTGCCGACTTTTGCGCTGCCCGATTTCTCGTGGGAAACGGTCAAGCAGCTGGTCACGCCCACGCTGACCATCGCGCTGCTGGGTGCCATCGAGTCGCTGCTGTGCGCCCGCGTGGCCGACCAGATCAGCGGACAGCCGCGCCACGACCCGAACCAGGAACTGATGGCGCAAGGCATTGCCAACCTGGTGACGCCGTTCTTCGGCGGCATGCCCGCCACCGGCACCATCGCGCGCACCGTGACCAACATCCGCTCGGGCGGCAATTCGCCTATCGCCGGCATCGTGCATGCGGTCACGCTGATGGTGGTCGTGCTGCTGGCGGCGCCGCTGGCGCGCCATGTGCCGCTCGCGGTGCTGGCGGGCATTCTGGTGTTCGTGGGCCTGAACATGGGCGAATGGCGCGAGTTCACGCCCGGCCAGCTGCGGCACTTCAGCCGGCATTACCGGCTGCTGATGCTCGGCACCTTCTTTCTCACCGTCGTTTTCGACCTGACGGTGGCGGTGCAGGTGGGCATCGTGCTGGCCTGCGCGCTATTCATCCGGCGCATGAGCGGGCTTTTCAGCGTCGAGCTGGTCACCCTGCAGCCGCCGGTGCTCACCTACCGGCTGTATGGTGCGCTGTTCTTCGGGGCTGCGGCCAAGCTGGACGAAGCCGTGAATGCGGCCGAGAGCGCGCCGCGCGGCATGACGGTGGTGCTCGACGCCACGCACCTCATCTACCTGGACGCGACCGGCGTCGACGCGCTGCGGCAGCTGCACCGCGCGGTGCTGTCGCGGGACGGGCTGCTGAGGCTGGAATCGCTGCAGCCGCAGCCGCTCGAGGTGATCGTGCGCTCGGGCTTTGCCGATGAGCTGACGAGCGGCCGGCTGCACGACGCCGAAGGCTAGTTCTCAGTTTGCCTCGGTGCCCCGGTCGGGCGAGGAGCCGCTGCGCACCACGCGCTGGTCGTCGTTGAGCGTGGCGGTAAACACCATCGGCGAATTGGGCGGCTGCACCCAGCGCCATTCCCATTCGGTTTCGCGCTTGAGCGCATAGGGCGTGACCTTGGCGGGCTTGCCGAGCAGCTTGCGCAGGTCTTCCATCATCATGCCGGGCTGCACCTTGGCAAAATTCTCGGGCGTGAGCACCTGGCGCAGCGCGCTCATCTTGCGGTCGGCGCCGATGGTGATCATGTAGTTTTTCTGGCCCTGCGGCTGGCGGTTGTACTCGAGCACGCGGCCGTTCGGCACGTCCCAGATGTTCTCGGGCTCGCCGAACCGGGCCCGCACATCGGCCTCGGTCGAGACGCCCTCCTCCAGTTCGCCGATGCGCTGCGGGTCACATCCCGCAAGCCCCATGACCACCGCCAGCAAGGCCGCTGCCGTGCCGATCCGCCACTGTTGTCGTCGCTTCATGCCATCCCCGGTAAAATTCGCGCTACAAAGGTCCAGTCTATGTCCATCTTCCGCCGCCCCCACTACACCTCCGAGATCACCAGCTTCATCGAGGAGATGAAAGAAAAGAAGCCGACGCTGGAAGCCGAACAGCGCGCCGGCCGGGCCCTGCTGTGGGACAAACACCTCGACCGCAGCCTGCTCGAGGAATACAGCGAAGCCCGCGTGCCGCAGCAGCCGTACGTCTACCAGACCCAAAGCAAGTAATGGTGCCCAGCCGGCATCCGTCGTTCGTCCCCGTCGCGCATGCAGCTATTGAAATGATAGCAAGCACCCGATGAAGGACAACGAGGACAACGACACGCTCGTGGCCAGCATGCCCGAAGTGGTCGACCAGGTCGCGCTCGCGAGGCTCTATGGCGAGCCGTTGTTCGCGATGCCGAAGGACCTGTACATCCCGCCCGAGGCGCTGCAGGTTTTTCTGGAGGCCTTCGAAGGCCCGCTGGACTTGCTGCTCTACCTCATCAGGAAGCAGAACTTCAACATCCTCGACATCCCGATGGCGGGGCTCACGCGGCAGTACCTGAGCTACGTCGACGAGATTCGCCAGACCAACCTCGAACTCGCGGCCGAGTACCTGCTGATGGCCGCGATGCTGATCGAGATCAAGTCGCGCATGCTGCTGCCGCCCAAGAAGGTGGCTGATGGCGAAGAGGCCGAAGACCCCCGCGCAGAGCTTGTGCGCCGCCTGCTCGAATACGAGCAGACCAAGCTGCAGGCCGCCGCCATCAGCGCCATGCCGACCTACGGGCGCGACTTCTGGAAGGGGCAGGTCTACATCGAGCAGTCGCTCAAGCCCCGCTTCCCCGACGTGAACGTGGTCGAACTGCGCGATGCGTGGGCCGACATCATGAAGCGCGCCAAGCTCGTGCAGCACCACAAGATCTCGCGCGAAGAACTCAACGTGCGCGAGCACATGAGCATCGTGCTGCGGCACTTGCAGGGGCAGCGCTTCGTGGAATTCGAAAAGCTGTTCGACGTGTCGCGCGGTGCGCCTGTGCTGATCGTGACCTTCATTGCGATGCTCGAGCTCGCGAAGGAAACGCTGATCGACATCACGCAGGCCGAGGCCTTTGCGCCCATTTACGTCCGGCTGGCGTACTCGCCGGCCTGACCTTGCCGGCTCTTGCCCCTGTGAATTCCGCCGTGCGCGACTTCGACGTCCTCATCGTCGGCAGCGGGCTTGCAGGCCTCTCGGCGGCGCTGCACCTGGCGCCGACGCACCGGGTGGCGGTGCTGACCAAGCGTGCGCTCAACGACGGTTCGAGCGCCTGGGCGCAGGGCGGCATTGCCGCCGTGCTGGCCGCGGGCGACAGCTTCGATGCGCATGTGGAAGACACGCTGGTGGCCGGCGCCGGGCTTTGCGACCCCGAAGTCACGCGCTTCGTCGTCGAGCATGCGCCCGAGGCCATCGACTGGCTGCGCGAACTCGGCGTGCCGTTTTCCGCAGAAGCCGACGGCGGGTTGCACCTGACCCGCGAAGGCGGCCACAGCCAGCGCCGCATCGTGCATGTGACGGACGCCACCGGCGCGGCCGTGCAGCAGACGCTGATCGAGCGCGTGCGCCGCACGTCCAACATCACCCTCTTCGAGCACCACACGCTGGTCGACCTGATCACCGGGCCCAAGCTGGGGCTGGACGATCCGGCCTGCCTGGGCCTGTACGCGCTCGACGACGAGACCGACGAGGTGCTGAGCTTTCGCGCGCCGCGCACCATCCTGGCGACGGGCGGTGCGGGCAAGGTCTACCTCTACACGACCAACCCGGATACGGCCACGGGCGACGGCATTGCCGCGGCCTGGCGCGCGGGCTGCCGGGTGTCGAACATGGAGTTCATCCAGTTCCACCCCACGTGCCTGTACCACCCGCATGCCAAGTCGTTTCTCATCAGCGAAGCAGTGCGCGGCGAAGGCGGGCTGCTGAAGCTGCCCGAATCGGCGGGAGGCACCCGCTTCATGCCCCAGCACGACGAGCGCGCCGAGCTTGCGCCGCGCGACGTGGTGGCGCGCGCCATCGACTTCGAGATGAAGAAGCATGGGCTCGACTGCGTTTACCTGGACATCTCGCACCAGAGCCCGGCTTTCCTGAACGAGCACTTTCCCAACATCCTCGCGCGCTGCGCGGAGCTGGGCATCGACATCACGCGCGAGCCCATTCCCGTGGTGCCGGCCGCCCACTACACCTGCGGCGGCGTGCTGAGCGATCTGGCCGGGCGCACCGATGTGCCGGGCCTCTACGCCATTGGCGAAACCGCCTGCACGGGCCTGCACGGCGCGAATCGCCTGGCGAGCAACTCGCTGGTCGAATGCATGGTGTTTGCGCGCGCCGCGGCTGGCGCCATTGCGGCGGCTCCGGGGCGCAGCAGCGTCGATCTGCCGCCCTGGGACGACAGCCGCGTGACCGATGCGGACGAGGCCGTGGTCATTTCCCACAACTGGGAAGAGCTTCGGCGCTTCATGTGGGACTACGTAGGCATCGTGCGCACCAACAAGCGGCTGGAGCGCGCAAGCCACCGCATTGCGCTGCTGCAGGCCGAGATCCACGAGTTCTACGCCCACTTTCACGTGACGCGCGACCTGCTGGAACTGCGCAACCTGGTGCAGGTGGCCGAACTCATCGTGCGCTCGGCGCAGGCCCGCCATGAAAGCCGCGGGCTGCATTTCAGCCGGGACTATCCTTCGCTTGCCGAGCCCTCCGCACCGACGGTGCTGACGCCGCCGGGGCGCTGACCGCCCCACCCGCTTTAGCTTTTTCTTCATTCAAGGATGCCCGGCCACCGACGCCCGCAGGGAGAAACCCAACCATGTCGAACACCACAGCAACCACTTTCGAAACGCCGGCAGCCGCCACGCCCTACGGCACGCTGCCACCGGCATCGCCGCCCGCATCGCGCAAGCCCGTGAGCCTGCCGCGCCTGGCCGACATGCATGCACGCGGCGAGAAGATCTCGATGCTCACCGCCTACGACGCCACCTTCGCGGCCATGGCCGACGCGGCGGGCGTCGATTGCCTCCTCGTGGGCGATTCGCTCGGCATGGTCTGCCAGGGCCTGAACAGCACCGTGGGCGTGAGCCTGGACACCATGCGCTATCACACAGACAGCGTCTCGCGCGGCCTGCGCCGGGTGCAGGGCACGGCCTGGCTGATTGCCGACCTGCCCTTCGGCAGCTACCAGGAATCGCGCGAACAGGCCTTGCGCAGCGCCACCGTGCTGATGCAGGCGGGCGCACACATGGTCAAGCTCGAAGGCGGCGGCTGGACCACGGAGACGGTGCGCTTTCTGGTCGAGCGCGGCATTCCCGTCTGCGCCCACCTTGGCCTCACGCCGCAGACCGTGCATGCGCTGGGCGGTTACCGCGTGCAGGGCAAGGGCGATGCTGGAGCACTGCTGAAGCAGCATGCGCACGCACTGCAGGACGCGGGCGCCGCGATGCTGGTGCTCGAGATGGTGCCGGCCGCGCTGGCCGCCGAGCTCACCGCTGAACTGAAGCACTGCGCCACCATCGGCATCGGCGCGGGCAAGGGCACCGCCGGCCAGGTGCTGGTGTTGCACGACATGCTGGGCATCAACCTCGGCAAGATGCCGAAGTTCGTGCGCAACTTCATGGCCGATTCCTCGAGCATCGCGCAGGCCCTCGAAGCTTATGTGCGCGCGGTGAAGGACGGCAGCTTTCCCGACGACCGACTGCACGCCTGGTAAGGAGCACAGACCATGTACATCGCACACACCATTGCCGAGCTACGCGAGCACCTTTCGGCTTTCAAGCGCCCGGCCTTCGTGCCCACCATGGGCAACCTGCACGACGGCCACCTGGCGCTGATCGAACAGGCGAGGCCGCTGGGCGACGTGACCGTAGCCAGCATCTTCGTCAACCGGCTGCAATTCTTGCCGCATGAAGATTTCGACACCTATCCGCGCACCTGGGACAGCGACTGCGAGAAGCTGCGCGCGGCCGGCTGCGACGTGCTGTTCGCGCCGGACGAAAAAGCGCTCTACCCCGAGCCGCAGACCTGCAAGGTGCACCCGGACCCGGCGCTGGCCGACATCCTCGAGGGCCACTTCCGCCCCGGCTTCTTCATCGGCGTGTGCACGGTGGTGATGAAGCTCTTCCAGTGCGTGCAGCCGCGCGTGGCCGTGTTCGGCAAGAAGGACTACCAGCAGCTCATGATGATCCGCCACATGGTGCGGCAGTTCGCGCTGCCCATCGAGATCGTCGGCAGCGAGACCTTCCGCGCCGACGACGGCCTGGCGCTGTCGTCGCGCAACGGCTACCTGAGCGAAACCGAGCGCGCGGAGGCCGTGCAGCTCTCGAAGGCGCTGAAGGCCATGGCCGCGGCCGTGCAAGCCGGCGAACGCGATTTGGCCGCAATCGAAGCGCGGGCAATGCAGACCCTCACTGAGCGCGGCTGGCAACCGGACTATCTTGTGCTGAGGCGGCGTGCCGACCTGCAGGCACCCACTTTCGGGCTGGCCGGCGAACCGCTCGTGGCGCTGGCCGCGGCGCGGTTGGGCGCGACGCGGCTGATCGACAACCTCGAGATCGAGCACCCGGCTTCTTCATGACCTACAGCGTCAAGGAAATCTTCTACACCCTGCAGGGCGAAGGCGGCCAGGCGGGCATGCCGGCCGTGTTCTGCCGCTTTGCGGGCTGCAACCTGTGGACGGGCCGCGAGGAAGATCGCGACACGGCCGTCTGCCGCTTCTGCGACACCGACTTCGTGGGTACCGACGGCACGCTGGGCGGCAAGTTCAAGACTGCCGACCTGCTGGCCGACACCGTCGCCGCGCAATGGCCGGCCAGCGATGCCGAGCACCGGCTGGTGGTGCTCACCGGCGGCGAGCCGCTGCTGCAGGTGGACGCCGCGCTGGTCGACGCGCTGCATGCGCGGCGCTTTCGCATTGCCGTCGAAAGCAACGGCACGGTCGCCGCGCCCGAAGGGATCGACTGGCTCTGCATCAGCCCCAAGGCCGGCGCACCGTGGGTGCAGCAGCGCGGACAGGAACTGAAGCTGGTATGGCCGCAGGCCGAATTCGATCTCGACACCATGGCGCGCACCGGCGAGTTCACACACCGCTTCCTGCAGCCGATGGACGGGCCCGACCGCGTGGCCAACACCGAACTGTGCATTGCCGAGTGCATGCGCCAGCCCGCATGGCGCCTCAGCGTGCAGACCCACAAGATCACCGGCATCCGCTGAGCGCGGAGAGATTTTCCAGATGCGATTCACCATCAGCCAACGCTTTTTCTTCGATGCCGCCCACACGCTGAAGCGCGACATCGAGGTCGAAGGCAGCCGCCGTATTCACGGCCACACGTACCACGCCGAAGTGTGGCTTGCGGGCCAGCGCGATCCCGTCACGGGCATGGTGGTCGACCTGGGGCTGCTGCGCCGCCGGCTCGATGACGTGCGCGAGCTGCTGGACCACCATCTGCTGGACGACGTGGAGGGGCTGCATCCGCCAACGCTGGAAAACCTGTGCCTGTTCATTGCGGACGCGCTGCCGGACTTTCGCGCTTCGCTTGCGCGGGTGCGCGTGTGGAGGGAGGCGCTGGGGGACAGCTGCACGCTGGAGTTTTGAGGTTTTTTTACACCCTCCCCTTCCGGGGGAGGGTTGGGGTGGGGGCAAGCGGCCTTCACACCGCCGTCGGCCCGTTCAGCGCCGCGAGCCCCCATCCCAGCCTTCCCCCAGAGGGGGAAGGAGCAATGCGGGGTCAGGCGGCGCCGATGCCGGCAATCAGGCTGCCCGGCGCCTGGCCATTCTTCAGGCCCGCAGTAAACGCCAGCATCCGGTCGATCGGTACCCGCGCCCGCAACCCCAGCGCCGGATCAACCTGAATCTCACCCGCGCCCGTTTCCAGCGCATTCACCAACTCCACCAGCCCGTTCATCGCCATCCAGGGGCAATGCGCGCAGCTCTTGCATGTGCCCCCATTGCCGGCTGTGGGTGCCTCGATAAAAGTCTTGCCCGGATTCAACGTGCGCAGCTTGTGCAGCATGCCGCTGTCAGTGGCAACGATGAATTCCTTCGCGTCCATACGCTGCGCCGCATTCAGGATGGCCGAGGTCGAACCGACCGCATCGGCCAGTGCAATCACGTCGGCCGGCGACTCGGGGTGCACCAGCACCTTTGCGGCGGGATGTGCCTTCTTGAGCAGCTCAAGTTCCAGTGCCTTGAATTCGTCATGCACGATGCAGGCGCCGTTCCAGCTGACCATGTCGGCGCCGGTCTGGCGCTGGATGTAGTCGCCCAGGTGGCGGTCGGGGCCCCAGAGAATCTTGCGGCCTTGCGCATGCAGCGCGCTCACCACGTCGAGCGCGCAGCTGGAGGTCACGAGCCAGTCGGCGCGCGCTTTCACGGCCGCACTGGTGTTGGCGTAGACGACCACGGTGCGGTCGGGGTGCTGGTCGCAGAACGCGCTGAATTCATCGACCGGGCAGCCGAGATCGAGCGAGCAGTTGGCGTCCAGGTCGGGCATGAGCACGCGCTTCTCGGGCGAGAGGATCTTGGCCGTCTCACCCATGAAGCGCACGCCCGACACCACCAGCGTCTGGGCTGCGTGGTCGCGGCCGAAGCGCGCCATTTCGAGCGAGTCGCTCACGATGCCGCCGGTTTCCTCGGCCAGGTCCTGCAGGTCTGGGTGTACGTAGAAGTGCGACACCATCACCGCATTGCGCTCGCGCAGCAGGCGGCGAATGCACTCCTTCAATACGATGCGTTCGTCGGGCGAGGGTTCGGGCGGCACGCGCGCCCAGGCATGGCGGGTGTCGCAGGCCGAGCCGGCTTTGGCCACCGGCTGTTCGTAGTCGACGTCGATGACGAAAGAAGAAGCCACGGCCGTCGCCCTCAGCTTTCCTGGAAGCGCATCGAGAAATCGATGGCCTTCACGTCCTTGGTGAGCGCGCCGACCGAGATGCGGTCCACACCGGTTTCTGCCAATGTGCGAAGGCCTTCGAGCGTGACGCCGCCCGAAATTTCGAGCACGGCCTTGCGTTCGTTGCCGGCCGCATCGTTGATGCGAACGGCTTCGCGCAGCGTGGGCAGGTCCATGTTGTCGAGCAGCACCATGCGTGCACCTGCATCCAATGCCTCACGCAGCTGCGCCAGCGTTTCGACCTCGACTTCGACAAAGGCAGCGCGATCGGCCACCGGCGCCACAGCGCGCAGCGCCGCGGCCACACCGCCGGCCGCCGCAATGTGGTTTTCCTTGATGAGCACCGCGTCGTAAAGACCGATGCGGTGGTTCACGCCACCGCCGGTGCGCACCGCGTACTTCTGCGCCAGGCGCAGGCCCGGCAGGGTCTTGCGGGTGTCGACGATGCTGGCGCGTGTGCCGCTGACGGCATCGGCATAGAGCGCTGTCTTGGTGGCGACGGCGCTCAGCAGCTGAAGAAAGTTGAGCGCGGTGCGCTCGGCCGTCAGAAGTGCGCGGGCCGAACCCTCGATCTCGAGCACGGTCTGGTCGGCCGCGCAGCGATCGCCCTCGCCGCACAGCCACTCGATGCGGGCTTGCGGATCGAGCTGCCGCACGGTCGCTTCGACCCAGGGCGCACCGCACAGCACGGCCGATTCGCGCGCCAGCACGCGGGCGCGGGCCCGGCGGCCGGGGTCGACCAACGATGCGGTCAGATCGCCGTCGGCCACGTCTTCCTGCAAGGCGCGGGCGGCGTCGGCCCGGGCCAGCGCGGCCACGGCCGGCGCCGAAAAATCAAAGCGAAGGCTCATGGCTCTTTTTGTCTCTTCAGTCTTGTTGGGGTGGACCGCCCGGCCCCTGGGCATGGACGGTTTCGGGCACCGGATCGCGGCCGGTGAGCGAGGCTACCGCTTCCCGCGGGCTCACCCGGCCGTCGAGCAACGCCACCACGCTTTCGGCGATGGGCATTTCCACGCCCAGGCCGCGCGCGCGCTGCACCACGGTGCGCGCGCAATACACGCCTTCGGCCACATGGCCGAGCGAGGCCACCGCTTGCGCCAGGGTCTGCCCCTGCGCCAGCAACAGACCCACCTTGCGGTTGCGCGAGAGGTCGCCGGTCGAAGTCAGTACCAGGTCGCCAAGGCCGGAAAGGCCCATGAACGTCTCGGCACGAGCGCCGAGCGCAAGCCCGAAGCGGGTCATTTCGGCCAGGCCACGCGTGATGAGCGCGGCGCGCGCATTGAGCCCGAGCGCCAGGCCGTCGCAAAGCCCCGTCGCAATGGCCAGCACGTTCTTGACCGCGCCACCGACCTCGACGCCGACGATGTCGTCGTTGGCATAGACACGCAGGGCCGGGCCGTGGAATGCCTCGACCAGCGCATCGCGCACGGTGGCATGCGGACTCGCGGCCACCAGCGCGGTGGGGCGGCCTTCAGCCACTTCTTGCGCGAAGCTCGGGCCGCTGAGCACGCCTGCTATCAAATCTGGAGCAACCTGGGCCCAGATCTCGTGCGCGAGCAGGCCGAAGGAAGCGGGGGAGGAAGCGTCGAGCGCGGGCTCCACGCCCTTGCAGAGCCATGCGACAGGCACGGTGCAGCCGCGCAGCGCAATGAGCTGTTCACGCAGGGCCGCCATGGGCGTGGCCACGATGACGAGGTCGGCCCCGGCATGCGCCTGGCCGATATCGCCGGCCCGCACGGCAAGCGAGGCCGGCAAGGCCAGCCCCGGCAGGTAGCGGGTGTTCTCGCGCGCCTTCGAAATGGCATTTGCCTGCGCGGCATCGCGCGCCCAGAGCGTGACCTCGTGGCCGACGGCGGTGTTCAGGGCCGCATTGACGGCCACTGCCGTGCCCCAGGCACCGGCGCCATGAACGCAGATCTTCATCGGCGTTGGCGGCGTTGTGCCGGTTTACTGTGCGAGGGTCGGGGCGGGCTGGCCGGCGGCCTGTGCCTGCTGCTGCTCGTACATGGCCTGGAAGTTGATTTCCGCCAGGTGCACGGGCGGAAAGCCACCGCGCTGGATCACGTCGGCCACGTTGCCGCGCAGGTACGGGTACACGATTTGCGGGCAGGCAATGCCGAGGATCGGGCCCATCTGGTCTTCGGGCAGGTTGCGGATCTCGAAGATGCCGGCTTGCTTGGCTTCGACCAGGAACACGGTCTTGTCCTGGATCTTGGTCTGCACGGTGGCCGACACGGTGATCTCGAAGATGCCTTCAGCCACCGGCTGGGCGTCCACGCCAAGCTGGATGTCCACGGTGGGCTGCTCTTGTTCGAGCAGGATGCCGGGCGAATTGGGCTGTTCGAGCGACAGGTCCTTGAGGTAGACGCGCTGGATCTGGAAGATGGGATCTTGGGCTTGCTGGTCGGCCATGGCTGAACTTTCGAGAATCAAAACAATGCCCGCCGGGGAGAGGTTCCCGCAGCGGGCTGCAGATGAATGAGCAGGCGATTATCGCCCGGCGCCCGGACCGCTTCCGTGACACCGGGCTGATTGGTGTTCAGGCGGCTTGCAGCAGAGGCATGAGGCCGCCGCGGCTGTCGAGCGCCATCAGGTCGTCGCAGCCGCCCACGTGGGTGTCGCCGATGAAAATCTGCGGCACCGTGCGGCGCTGGGTGATTTCCATCATGGTGCTGCGGGCCTCGGGATCGGTGTCGATGCGAATTTCTTCGATCTCGTCGACGCCCTTGGACTTGAGGAACTGCTTCGCACGAACACAGTACGGGCAGAACGCGGTGGTGTACATCTTGACGGCTTGCATAGGATGTATCTCAGGGAGATTCAAGCTTTTTCAACCGGCAGGTTAGCCTCTTTCCAGGCTTTGAGGCCGCCCGACACGGCTTGGGCCTGCTCGTAACCGAGTTTCTTGGCCATTGCCACCGCGCGCTGGGCGCGGGCGCCGGTGGCGCACACCAGCAGCAGCGGCACGTTCTTGTTCTTGACCGTGCCGGTCAGTTTTTCTTCCAGCAGGTTCAGCGGCACGTTCTTGGCGCCGATCATGTGGCCGGTGGCGAACTCTTCGGGCTCGCGCACGTCGACCAGCACCGCGCGTTCGCGGTTGATGAGGTGCACCGCCGCCTGGGCCGTGAGGGTGCCGCCACCGGCGCCGCCGCGAATCAGCGGCCAGGCCAGCATGCCACCCGAGCTGAGTGCGATCAGGATCAGCATCCAGTTCGCGGTGACGAATTCGATCAATTTCACGGGGGTTCCTTGGATGGCAAACCCGGGATTTTAGAATGCTGGTTTTCCCAAGCGCTGCCAAAGGCCTCCCAACATGCACAAACTGGTACTGATCCGCCATGGCGAATCGACCTGGAATCTCGAAAACCGCTTCACCGGCTGGACCGACGTCGACCTGACCGAAACCGGCATCGAGCAGGCCAAGCAGGCCGGCCGGCTGCTCAAGGCCGAGGGCTACGACTTCGACGTGGCCTACACCAGCGTGCTCAAGCGCGCCACCCGCACGCTCTGGCACACCCTCGACGAACTCGACCGCACCTGGCTGCCCGTGGTGCACTCCTGGCGCCTGAACGAGCGCCACTACGGCGCCCTGCAGGGTCTGAACAAGGCCGAAACCGCCAAGAAATACGGCGACGAGCAGGTGCTGGTCTGGCGCCGCAGCTACGGCACCCCGCCGCCCGCCCTGGAAGCCGACGATCCGCGCAGCGAACGCAGCGACGTGCGCTACGCCAAGCTTTCGCCCGAACAGATTCCGCTGACCGAGTGCCTGAAGGACACGGTGGCGCGCGTGCTGCCGTTCTGGAACGAATCGATGGCGCCGGCCATCCGCACCGGCCGCCGGCTGGTGGTGGCCGCGCACGGCAACTCGATCCGGGCGCTGGTCAAGTACCTCGACGGTATTTCGGACGATGCGATCGTCGGCCTGAATATTCCGAACGGCATTCCGCTGGTGTACGAACTCGACGACGACCTGAAGCCGCTGCGGCACTATTACCTGGGCGACGCCGCGGCCGCCGAGAAGGCCGCCGCAGCGGTGGCTTCGCAAGGCAAGGCCTGAAGAATTAAAACCCCTCGGCGGCGCTCCCCCGTGGAACCCCGGCAGGCAATTTGCTTCCAAGCTGTGTATATTGCTTCGACAGCCGACAAGGACAATCACTCATGATGGGCCACAAATTGAAGATTACCGGCTGGGTCGCCGCCGGCGCCGTTGCCGGCGTCTTGACCACCGTCTCCCTGCAGACGGTCGCACGCGGCTCGCTCGCGCCGCTCCCGCTCGAGGAACTGCAGCAACTCGCCGCCGTTTTCGGCATGGTCAAGAGCGACTATGTCGAACCCGTCGATGAGAAGAAGCTCATTTCCGACGCCATTTCCGGCATGGTCGCCGGGCTCGACCCGCATTCCCAGTACTTCGACAAGAAGTCCTTCAAGGAATTCAGGGAAGGCACGACCGGCCGCTTCGTCGGCGTGGGCATCGAAATCTCGCAGGAGGACGGCCTCATCAAGGTGGTGTCGCCCATCGAGGGCTCCCCGGCCTTCCGCGCGGGCCTGAAGCCGAACGACCTGATCACCAAGATCGACGACACCGCCGTGCGCGGCCTGTCCCTCAACGAAGCCGTCAAGCGCATGCGGGGCGAGGCCAACACCAAGGTGCTGCTGACCATTTTCCGCAAGGACGAAAGCCGCACCTTCCCGGTGACGATCACGCGGGAAGAAATCCGTACCCAATCGGTGCGCGGCAAGGTCATGGAGCCGGGCTACGGCTGGATCCGGCTGTCGCAGTTCCAGGAACGCACGGTCGACGACTTCGTGAAGAAGGTCGAGGACATCTACAAGGAAGAACCCAACCTCAAGGGCCTGGTGCTCGACCTGCGCAACGACCCGGGCGGCCTGCTCGACGCGGCCGTTGCCATTTCGGCCGCCTTCCTGCCCGAAAACGTGACCGTGGTCTCCACCGACGGCCAGTTGGCCGAAAGCAAGTCGGTCTACAAGGCGGCGCCGGAGTTCTATCAGCGCCGTTCGGGCAGCGACCCGCTGCGCAACCTGCCCGCGGCCCTCAAGTCCGTGCCGCTGGTGGTGCTGGTGAACGAAGGCTCGGCCTCGGCAAGCGAAATCGTGGCCGGCGCGCTGCAAGACCACAAGCGCGCCACCATCATGGGCAGCCAGACCTTCGGCAAGGGCTCGGTGCAGACAGTGCGCCCCCTCGGACCGGACACGGGCCTGAAGATCACCACCGCGCGCTACTACACGCCGAGCGGCACCTCGATCCAGGCCAAGGGCATCGTGCCCAACGTGCTCATCGACGAAAGCGCCGAGGGCAGCCCCTTCGCCGCCCTGCGCATGCGCGAGGCCGACCTGGAAAAGCACCTGGCCAGCGGCCAGGGCCCCGAAACCAAGGACCCGGAGCGCGAAAAGGCACGCGACGAAGCGCGCAAGCGCCTCGAGGAAGAAGCCAAGAAGCCGCCGCAGGACCGCAAGGTGCCCGAGTTCGGCACCGACAAGGACTTTCCGCTGGTGCAGGCGCTCAACCGCCTGAAGGGCCAGCCGGTGCTGGTCAGCAAGACGCAGATCATCGTCGACAACAAGGAAGAGAAAAAAGAGAACTGATCTGCTGCCAGACGCTTTCAGATCCGGAATACCGCGGAACCGGCACTGCCGGGCCGCGGTATTTTTTCGTTTGGCACAAGCCGGGATGAGCCACCATGAATGACGACGACCTGCTGCGCTATTCGCGCCACATCCTCCTCGAAGAATTCGGCATCGACGGACAGGCGCGCGTGAGCGCCGGCCGCGCGCTGGTCATCGGTGCGGGCGGCTTGGGCTCTCCGGTGGCGCTGTACCTTGCCGCGGCGGGCGTCGGGCATGTCGCGCTGGTGGACGACGACGAGGTCGACCTGACCAATCTCCAGCGCCAGGTGGCCCACACCCACGCGCGAGTGGGTGCACTGAAGGTCGAATCGGCCGCACAGGCCATGCGCGACATCAATCCCGGCATCTCCATCGAGACGCACGCCGCCCGCGCCGACGAGGCGCTGCTGTCGCGCCTGGTCGAGGCGGCAGACGTGGTGATCGACTGCTGCGACAACTTTGCAACGCGGCATGCAGTCAACCGCGCCTGCGTGGCGCATGGCAAGCCGCTGGTGGCAGGTGCCGCCATCCGGTTCGATGGCCAGTTGAGCGTTTACGACACGCGCGACGAAGCCTCTCCCTGTTACGCGTGCATTTTTCCGCCCGACGCGGCCTTCGAGGAAACGCTCTGCGCGGTGCTCGGCGTGTTCGGTCCCGTGGTGGGCACCATCGGCACGCTGCAGGCGAGCGAGGCGCTGAAGCTGCTCGCGGGCATCGGGCCGTCGCTGGCGGGCAAGCTATTGATGTTCGACGGACGCCGCACGGCATTCGACACGCTGCAGATTGCGCGCGACCCGCATTGCAGCGTGTGCGCGCAACGCGCGGCCACCGCCTGAAGGCACCTCGCTTTTCTCTATTCTGGATCAGCGCTGCTTTGCGCCCTTGGCCTTGGCCGCACCAGCGGCGGCCGCGCCCGTGCCGGGCTTGTTGGCCTGCGCCAGCACGCTCTTGCAATCGGCATCCTCGCCCGGCCCGGTCTCGATGGTCGCCGCCAGCGCCAGCAGCGGGTTGAGCGCCCCCAGCACCAGCGCTGCCAGCCCGCGCTCCGCGAGCGGAACGACTTGAACCCCACCAGAGGGCGAGCCGAAGGTGCCGCCGATGACCAGCGGCGTCCGCAGCGACAGGAAGCTCGCGTCCTTGGGCTCGGGGCGCACCACGAAGTCGAGCTTCTCGGTTGCCAGGTTGGCCTGGCCGGTCGCATGAAAAACAGTGTCGTCGGTATCGAGCACCACGCTGCGGCTGGTCATGACGCCCTTGTTGACGTCGAATGCCATGGCAGCGCAGCGCAGTTCGACGTTCTGGTCGCCGCGCAGCAGAAACTTGATGATCTCGGCGCCGTCCAGCCCCATGAACTCGAGCAGCAGGTTGCTGAACCGGCCCCGCCCGGTCAGGGCCGCCACATCGCCCGAGGCGCCGCCAAGCCAGCTGGCCACCGAGTTGCCGCGGCCCGAGAGATTGAGCCGGCCGTCGAGCCGGCTGAAGCTGCTGCGCATGGTTTCGATCTTCGGTACCAGGCGGTTGAGCTGCACATTGCGAAGGTCGAGCGAGGCGCGGATATCCGCCGGGTTCTGGGTCGCGTCGATGCGGATGGCACCGGCCAGCTTGCCGCCGCCCACGCCCAGATCGAGCGGGTCGAGGGCAAGCACGCCGTCGGTCAGCTTGACCTGCACGCTGCCGCGATCGAGCGGCACGTCGCGCACGTTGCGGATGCGGTCGGCCGTGTACTTCACGTCGGCGTTCATTGCGCGCAGGCGGTCGAAGTCGAGCGTGGCGGTGGGCAGCACCTTGCTGCCGCCCGCCCGCTTGGCCTGCTTGATGGTGGGTGGCGGCGCCACCCCTTCAACCGCCTTGGCAGACCGCTCGGTGGGCGGCAGGCCGATCAGCGGCCCCAGGTCGTCCATGTCCATCAAGCGGGAGCGCAACTCGCCCCCAAGGCGCGGCAGTTGGCCGGCCTGGTCGAAGCGCATGTCGCCGGCAATGTCCGATAGACCGAGCCTGCCCTTGAGCCCTGCCACTTCCCAGAGCTTTGCGCGCTTGCGCAGGTCGCCGCTCAGCGCATAGGGCGAAGTCTCGGGCAGCGCAATGCCAAGCAGCGGAAACAAGGCACCAAGCGTCTGGCCCTTGAGCTCGAACTTGGCATCGATACCCTCGAGGTCGGCAAAGTCGGTCACGGTGCCCTGGGCCTTGAAGCGTGTCTGGCCCGCGGCCGCATCGATCTCCATCGGAAACGGCTCCTGGCCGGCCGACTTGAGCTGGAGCACGTTGCCGGTCCGGCCCTCGGCGGTGAGCGGTTGGCCTTTGTAGCGGCCCTTGATGCGGTAGCTGAGCGGCAGCGTGCCGCGGCTCGTGTCGTAGCTCACGTCGGCATGCAGATCGACGCCCAGGTGCTTGGCCAGGAAGTCGATCGTTCCGTTGTCGACCTGCATCAGCCCGATGACGGGTACGGTCCCCGGGTCGGACGTGTCCTTGCCGAAGGCCCATGTTCGCCGCCCGTCCTGCTCCATCTGAAGCCCCAGCGTGGGCGAGAACAGCGCCAGGCGCGGAATGACGATCTTCTGCGTGAGCAGCGGCCACAGCCGTATGTCGAACTCGGCGCGCTCGGCCTTGACCAGGTAGGGGTCGCGCGCCCATGGTGGATTGGCAAACTCGATGCCGTCGAACTTCACGGTGGCGCCGCGCAGCCCCACACCGACGTCGAGCCGGCGCGTGATCTCGAACTTCCGGCCGGTCTTGTCGCTGACGTAGCGGTTGATCGGCCCCCTCAACGTGTCCCACGGGAAGAACGAGACCACCACCGCGAGCAGGGCCAAAAGCAGCACGAAAGCCGCCAGCAGCTTGAGCCACAGCGGCCGGTCGCGAAGAACGTTCGTTGCCATGCAGTCTGGATATACCGGCCTTTCATTTTCCCGGGTCGGCAATGAACCGCAAAAACCGTGCGGCATTGCCTACGGAAGGCGCGCGTGCGGCCCGCTCGTCAGAACCCGCCTACAACACCCGTCCTCCGAACCCTGCATGATGCGAGTCGCCGACGCCTCAATCTTCGATGCGCAGGCAATCGCCAGCAGGGGCGTTCGCGAGACACCTGCAAACAGAGGAAGCGCGGTTCGGCATGGATACCAGATTGCAGACATACATCGTCGAAGACAACCTCACGATCCGTGAAAACCTCATCGGTACCTTGGAAGAACTCACCTGCACGACGGTTGTCGGCTTTGCCGAAACCGAAGCGCACGCGCGCCAATGGCTGCAGGACCACAGCGACGAGTGGGACCTTGCGGTGGTCGATCTTTTTCTCAAGCAGGGAAGCGGCCTGGGCGTGCTCCAGGCCTGCACGTCGCGCCGGCCGAACCAGAAGGTGGTGGTGCTCAGCAACTATGCAACGCCCGACATCCGGCGGCGCTGCGCCGAATTCGGCGTGGATGCGGTGTTCGACAAATCGAACGAGATCGACGCGCTGGTCGACTTCTGCATCCTGGAGGCGGTGGCCCATCGCCCCGCCACCGGCACGGAATGAAAAAGAGGCAGAAGAAGCCGCGCCGGACCTCTTTGCCTCCTTCTTCAGCCCGCGGCTGTTTCTCTGCTCAATCGATCAGCTTGTTCTTCAGCGCGTAGTACGTGAGGTCGCTGTTGGAAGAGAGGTTCATCTTCTCCATGAGGCGCGTGCGGTAGGTGCTCACGGTCTTGACCGACAGCGACAGCGTCTTGGCAATGTCTCCGGCGGTCTCGCCCTTGGCAAGCTTCAGGAACACCTGGAATTCGCGCTCCGAGAGCTGCTCGTGCGGCGCGGCGTCGTCCTTGCGGTCGAGCTGGCGCGCGAGCAGTTCTGCCACAGCCGGCGTGATGTAGCGGCGGCCCAGCGAAATGGTGCGGATTGCGTTGACGATTTCCATCGGATCGCACTCCTTGTTGAGGTACCCGCTCGCGCCCTGGCGAATGAGGTTCATCGCGTAGTGCTCTTCGGGATACCCGCTGAGGATGAGAATGCCCACGTCCGGCGCCTTGGCGCGGATCATGGCAAGCGCATCGATGCCGCTTTGCCCCGGCATCGAAAGGTCCATCACCAGCACGTCGAGTTCGGTGGTGCGCACCAGCTCGATGGCCTCGCGCCCGCTGGCGGCCTCGCCGGCCACGCGCAAGTCGACGTGTTCGGAGAAGAACTGCCGCAGGCCCGAACGCACGATAGCGTGGTCGTCCACAATTCCAATTTTGATCATCTGTTACTTTCTTCGTTGTGTTGCGGCCGAGGAAGCCGCAACATGCCGATCCCCGGTTGTTATCAATTATTCACGAACTTGTGCTGAAAGCACCTTTGAAAATTTCATGCACTGGCTAGCTCCTCCAAAAATGGCCGTGAGCCTCCTGCTCGCGGCACTGGCTGCGCTGGCCCTCGTCGGCATCAACGAGGCCGGCTACCGCCAATCGACCCAGGCTCTGGCCAACATCGACGAGGCGCAAAAAGTGCGCGCCACGCTCAACCTGATCCTGCAGAGCATGCTCGATGCCGAAACCGGCCAGCGAGGTTACCTTCTTACCGGCGAGGCCAGCTACCGCCAACCATACGACATGGCCGTCAAGCAGGTTGATGGGTACCTGGCCACAATGCGCCAACTTTACGCTGATCGGCCGGCCGAGCGTACCCAATTGGCGGAGCTCTCCAAGCATGTGCTGCGCAAGATAGCCGAAATGGACATGAGCGTGCGCCTGCGGCAGGACGGCAAGGAGGACGCCTGGAAGTTCGTCATCACTACCGACGTGGGGCGGGAAGAGATGGACGCCATCCGCAAGAGCGCCCACGACCTTGTGGCAGTGAGCAACAAGACCCTGCAGGAAAGCCAGTCGCAGGTGATGAAGTCGCTGCGGCTTGCGCGAATCGGCACCGCCATCGTGGCGCTCGCCGCCCTCATCGCGTTCTTCCTGTACCTGCGGCAGACGCATGCACTGCGCTCCATCGGCGAGCGCCAGCAGGAAACGCTTCAGCGCGAGCGCAACGCACTCGAAGACGAGGTGCGCGAACGCACGGCCTCGCTGGCCGAGCTCGCCACCCACCTGCAGGACGTGCGTGAAACCGAGCGCGGCTATCTCGCACGCGAGCTGCACGACGAGCTCGGCTCGCTGCTCACAGCGGCCAAGCTGGACGTCGCCCGCCTCAAGTCGAGGCTGCTGGAGGCGCCGGACGCAACCCAGCGGCTGCAGCACCTGACCGAACTGCTCAACAGCGGCATCGCGCTCAAGCGGCGGATCATCGAGGACCTCCGGCCGTCGTCGCTGTCGAACCTCGGGCTGGTGGCGTCGCTGGAAATCCTCGGGCGCGAATTCGCGGAACGCTCGGGCATCCAGGTGCAGATGGCACTCGAGCCCGTGACCATGGACGAGTCGCGCCAGCTCACCATCTACCGCATGGTGCAGGAAAGCCTCACCAATATCGGCAAGTACGCCGAAGCCAGCGAGGCGACGATCGTGCTGAAGAACTACGAGAACCACGTGATCGTGGAGGTTGCCGACAACGGCAAGGGCTTCGACCCGCGGCGCATCCATCCTTCGACGCACGGCCTTGCAGGCATGCGGCATCGGGTGGAGGCCGCGCGCGGCAAGCTCACGATCTCGTCGACGCCGGGCCGTGGCACCCGCCTGAGTGCGATGCTGCCCGTGGTCAAGCCGGTCTGAGCGCTCTGAAGTGACGCCGGCTTCATCGCCGGCGCGCGGCCCTCATGCGCGGCCGGCCCCAGGGGGAACTCGGTCGTCTCCTACGTCCCCCGCGCCCAGCCGCTGACAGGGCCTCGCGGGGGCGCCACTTAAGGTTGCTCCTGTGCCGTTCATTCACTCTTGAACGCGCAGTCCCACAACAACGAGCAAAGCCTCGAAGGAGTCCACATGTTGCATTACACGGTGGTGTTTCTGGTCATTGCGCTGATTGCCGCTGTGTTCGGCTTCGGCGGCATTGCCGCCAGCGCGGTAGGAATCGCGAAGATCCTTTTCGTGATCTTCGCCGTACTTGCCATCGCCAGTTTCCTGGCCGGCTTGCTACGACGCAAGTAGCGTAGTTACGATCAACAGGCTCCCGCAATTCATCTCCCCGGAAAGGAAATTCTCATGAACACGACGACCAAGACTCCCTCGCAACTCGCCGACGACGCACGCCAGACCGCCAACGAGGCTGTCGAATCCACTCGCGCCTACGCACAGAACGCGGTGAATGCGGCCGGCGAGAAGGTCCGCGAACTGCGCCGCGACGCAGAGCCGGCAGTCGAGCAACTGGCAGCGCGAGTGCAGCAAGCCGTGCAGCGCGGCCTCGATGCGGCCTCGACCACCAGCGCACGCGCACAGCGCCGCCTGGAGCAGGCAGCCGACGTCACCGGCCGCTACATCTCCGACCAGCCGGTGCGCTCTGTGCTGATCGCGGCCGCGGCCGGCGCCGCCATTACCGCACTCATCGTGCTGGCCAGCCGCAGCCGCCGGGACGAATACTGATCCGCTGACGTCCCGTTCCACCGATTCCGCGCACCATGCTTCATCCGATTTTTTCCACGGTGCTCGGGCATCCGGAACTCATCGCCGAACACGCAGCCAACTACGCCGCCCTCGTGAGGCAGGAAGCCTCCGAGGCGGGGCGCGGGCTCGTCGCCCGCATCGTTGCGGGCGTGGTCGCGGCGGCGAGCGCCATGCTCGCGCTCGGCCTCATCGGGGTCGCGGTATTGATAGGCGTGCTGCACGGCAGCTTCCACTGGGTGCTGGTGGCGGTACCCGGCGTTGCGCTGGTCATGGCCGGCATTTGCGCCTGGGTGGCCAGCCGCCCGTTCCCCGGTTACGCGTTCGACGATCTTCGCGCGCAGGTCGACGCAGACCTGCAGGCGTTGCACGAAGCAGGAGCCCGCCATGAACGGCACTGACCGCAGCCCGCTCACGCCGCAGGAGCGCCTTGCGCTTTCGCGCCGCGCACTCGTTCGGCATCTGAACGGAGAAGACTACGAGCCGCGGGACAGCGGCCGCGGCAGACGCTACACGGCGCAAGAAGATCATCCCGGCATGTACGCCACAGATGGCGCCGAACAAGAGGCTTCTCCGCGCGGCAGCCGCCACCGGTGGACGTCGATGGCGCGCAGCATGACCGAGCGCTGGTGGCGCCGGCATCCCGCCCATGCAATGGGCCAGCTCGCACGCCCTTTGCTCGAACACTATGCGCGCAAGGAGCCGGCCAAGCTCATGGCCATTGCTGCCACCACCGGCGCGGCCATTGTGCTGATCAAGCCTTGGCGCCTGCTCTCCTTTACTGCGGTGCTGGCGGCGGTGCTCAAGACATCCGACGTGGCAGACGTCGTCAACACGCTGATGCAGCAGAAAAACACCAGCCCACGAAAGGACACTCCATGAATGCGAATTCCCCGGGCACCAACCCGGCAAGGCACGAGCACCTGGTGCTCGACGAAAAGGCCATCGAAGCCGCAGCGAACAGCCTCGATGAAGGTGCGGTCACGCCAAGCTACGGCCCCTGGCGCGACGACGTCGTGAAGCTGCTGAACGATGCACTGGCCACCGAGCTGGTGTGCGTGCTGCGCTACAAGCGCCACTACTTCACCGCCAGCGGCGTGTCATCGCCTGCAATCGCAGAAGAATTCCTGGTGCACGCGAACGAAGAATCCGCGCACGCCGACCGCATTGCCGAACGCATCGTGCAGCTCGGCGGCGAGCCCGACTTTGCCCCGACGCACCTGCTCGAACGCAGCCACGCCGGCTACGACGAATCGACCGACCTGCAAGCCATGGTGCGCGCCAACCTCGTGGCCGAGCGCATTGCCGTGGAAACGTACCGGCAGATGATCGCGCTGATCGGCGACAAGGACCCGACCACCCGCCGCATGCTGGAAGACATTCTTTCCGACGAGGAAGAGCATGCGGACGAGCTCAAGGACTGGCTGGGCCACTGACTTCCGCCTTGATCGCCCGAACCAAGAAAAAGCCCGGACTAACCGGGCTTTTTTTTGCGCCAAAGAAGGCACGCTCAGCCCTTCACCTCGAGCTGGTTGTCGACCGAGGTTACTCCCTGCACGCCCTTGGCGATTTCTTCGGCGCGCGCCTTGGCGGCGGCCGTGGGCGCGGGCCCCTTCAGGCTGACGGCGCCAGCCTTCGTGTCGACGTCGATCTTGATCGCGCTCAGGTCCGGGTCCTTGGCAAGGCCCGCCGAAACCGATGCGGTGATGGCTGCATCGTCCGCCGTTGCACTTGCGGCCGCGCCGGCTCTCTTTGCGGCGTCCGCCATGTTGGCCACACCGTCCTTCACCTCGGCGGTGGTGCCGGACGCATCAACCTTGGCCTTGGCGTCTCTCACGGCCTCCCCTGTCTTGGCAGCGGCGGTTTCGGCCGCCTTCTCTGTCTTCGCAATCGCGCTGTCGAGCTTTTCTCCCGCGGTGCGGTTGTCCGAACTGTCGCAGGCGGCCAGCGACAATGCCGCGCCGGCCATCAGCAGCACGGTGAGCCATGCGCGCGAAAAAGGCATGGCAGTAATTTGACGGGTTCTTTTCATTGAAATCCTCCATTCGCTCCAAGGAGCGGGTAACGCGCGCAGGTTGCGCGCAGGCTGCCCCGGACAGGACCGGGTCGCTTGGTCAATCTAGCTTTTGGGACGAGGACGCGGGAGGCCCTGCTGCCGCGAAACCCTGTAGGACAAGGAGGCTCAGGCCGTGACGATCCATCCTTCGATGGAATCGAAACGCTCGGGCAAGCCGAAGCCCGGCCCCGGCGTGGAGGCGCGCTGCGCGCTCCACCCCGCTTGCAGCAGGCAAAGCACCGCGTCGACGTGATCGCCGCGCGCATCGCCAAGCAGTTCGGCACGTTGCGCATCGGTGAGCACGAGCCGAATGCCCAGGCGCGTGGTGCCCGCCTCAAGCGCGGCGACGAGGCTGGTGCGCGCCGCAAGCCGCTCGGGCGTCTGCTTGACCGTCTCGTCGCTCTTGTAGCTGCGGCGGCCTATCAGTTCGCGCGCCAGCAGTCCGGGGTAGGCCTCCAGAGCCACGCGGTTGTTGTTGCTGCCGACATGCAGCCCCGGAAGGCTTGCGCCGGCGGCCAGCAGCGGCGGCACGCCCGCATGGAGCATGAAGGCCACGGGCGGGTTGACCCACTTCATCGAGGTGCTCGAACCCGCGGGCGCATCGGTCGCGCGGTGAGCGAACTTGCCGCCCACCGGGCGCGCCGCACAAAAATCTGCGAAGGTGCTGCGTATCTCCGCGCGGCTCAGGCTTGCATAGTGGTCCATGAGGGCGTTCCATTCCCGCGGCCAGTCCAGATGCTCGACCAACTCGCGCGGAAGGCCGAACGGAAAATCGAAGCCGCCGATCCACGCGTGTTCGCTCTGCAGCCAGTCGGCCCAGGCATCGAGCGTGGTGAAGCGTTGAAGACCGGTCAGCACCAGTTCGTCGGTCTGGCTGGTGCGCCCGGTGGCAATGACGATCGGCTTGCGCGACGTGGGTGCGCAAGAAAAATCGCATCCGAACAGCAGCGCCGGGCGCATCCTTACCCCAGCGCGAGCGCCACCACGCCGGCGGCAATGAAGGCGGCACCCAGCAGCCGCAGCAAGCGGTCGCCCTCGCGCAGCAGATGGCCGCCGATCAGCGCGGCAAAGAGCATCGAGACCTCGCGCGCCGGGGCAACATGGGAAATGGGCGCCTGCTGCACCGCATACAACACAAGCACATAGGAAACCGGGCTGATTGCCGCCACCAGCAGCGCGTACTTCCACTGCGCGCGCCACATCCGCGCCGTTTCGGCACGGTCTTGCAGCCCCGCCGGCAACAGCAGGGCCACGCGCACGAAGTTGCCGAAGTAGTCGAGCAGGATCGGCGACATGGCCAGGAACTTCACCGCGTAGCTGTCGGCCACGGTGTAGGCCGCGATGAAGGCGCCCGTCAGCACGCCGTAGCGAATGCCCTTGTGCACCCGCGCGCGCTGGGCCGGGTCATGCTTCTTGCGCCAGAGTCCCGGCCCGCCAGCCACCAGAAAAACACCCAGCACCACGCCCGCGATGCCCGCAAGGCCGATGAAGCTGATGCGCTCGCCAAGAAACAGGATGGCGACCAGGGAAGACAGCAATGGGCCCGAGCCCCGCGCCAACGGATAGACCACCGTGAGATCGGACTTGCGGTAGCCGCGCAGCAGGATGACGTAGTAGAAGACGTGCAGCACGCCGCTCAGCGCAATGAAGCCCCACTCCGTGAGGCCCCAGGCAGGCACCACGTTCCAGCCCAGCGTCAGACCTACGGGGGCCCACACAACGGCCATGAACACGCCGCTCTGCAACGCAAAGCGCGCGTCGCCGTTCGCCTTCTTGGCGGCGATGTTCCAGCTGGCATGAATGATCCCGGCGAGCAGGATCAGAGCAAAGGCGGAGAGCGGCACCCCGGGGAAACGCGCTAGCGAACGGGCGTGGGGGCCACTGCCTCAGTGGCGTCCGACGATGGCCGCGGTGGCCATCAGTTCTTCGAGCAGCGCCAGCGAGACCTTGCCCGACACCGCATACGGATTCAGCTCAGGCTTTTCCGAGTACTTGAGCAGCGTCGAGGCGTTGAGCTTGGAGAGGTTGACCTGCCCCATGGTCCAGCCGCCGAAGCGGCGCTCGGAGATTTCTTCATAGTGCAACAGCACCACGTCCTTGTGGCGCGCATCGCGCTGGATGTGGCCGTAGAGCTCGCTGACGGCCATCCGGCCGCCTTCGATGGCCTGCAGGAAGGTACCGGCACCGTAGCAAAGAATGCCCGTGATACCGCAGGAGGGGTTGTGCGTGCGCGATTGCGCGAGGATGGCGTCGATGGCCTCGGGGCTGGTGTCGACGGCGCGGCTCGCGTAGAGAAGTCGGACCAGCATGTTCAGCTCTTTCGGGGCAGCAGGGAAAGAAATTCGCGGCGCAGGCTCGGGTCTTTGAGAAACACGCCGCGCATCACGGAATTGATCATCTTGCTGTCCATTTCCTTCACGCCGCGCCAGGCCATGCAGAAGTGCTCGGCTTCCATGACGAGCGCCAGGCCGTCGGGCTGGGTCTTTTCCTGGATCAGGTCGGCCAGTTGCACCACGGCCTCTTCCTGGATCTGGGGCCGGCCCATGACCCATTCGGCAAGGCGCGCGTACTTCGACAGGCCGATCACATTGGTGTGCTCGTTGGGCATGATGCCGATCCACAGCTTGCCGATGATCGGGCAGAAGTGGTGCGAGCAGGCGCTGCGCACGGTGATCGGGCCGACGATCATCAGCTCGTTCAGGTGCTCGGCGTTGGGAAACTCGGTGAGCGAAGGCGGCGCCACGTAGCGGCCCCGGAACACTTCGTTGAGGTACATCTTGGCCACGCGGCGTGCAGTGTTGCCGGTGTTGTGATCGTTCTCGAGGTCGATCACCAGGCTTTCGAGCACGCCCTTCATCCTCACTTCGACTTCATCGAGCAGCGACTCGAGCTCGCCGGGTTCGATGAACTCGGCGATGTTGTCGTTGGCGTTGAAGCGCCTGCGCGCGGCAGTCAGGCGTTCGCGGATCTTCACCGAGACGGGGGTGCCCTCGTCGTCGTTGTTTCCGTCAGGGCGCGGTTCCACGTCGGTTTTCCTCAGCATCCGCGCATGGTATCAGCGAACGCATTTTGGAGGCTCCGCAGGGAGAAGCCGGCAAAGCCGGGGCTCATGCCAGCACAAAATCGGCCACCAGCGGCAAGTGGTCCGACATGCGCGCCCAGATCGGCCCGCGCGGCACCGTGCAGGCGACCGGCTCCAGCTGGCGCCCATAGACGAAGTCGAGCTGCGCCACAGGCAGGCGCGAGGGATAGGTGAGGGTTCGCGACCCGCGCAGGTCGCTGGTGTCGCGCAGGCCCATGGCGTTCATGGCGTAGCGCATGCGCGCGCCCCAGTCGTTGAAATCTCCCGCGACGACCACCGCTTCGCCGGCGGGCACTTCGCGTTCGATGAACTCCCTCAGCCGGGCGACCTGCCGCACGCGGCTGCCCTTGATGAGCCCCAGGTGCACGACGATGGCATGCACGGGCCGGCCCTCCACCTCGATGACGACGTGCAGCAGCCCGCGCTGTTCGAAGCGGTGGTCGGAAATGTCCTGGTGGCCGGTACGGATCACCGGCCAGCGGGTGAGCAGCGCATTGCCATGCTCGCCATGGCGCGTGATGGCATTGGTTTCATAGACGGCGGTGTAGCCCTCGGGCGCCAGGAAGTCGGCCTGGGGAAGCTCGGGCCAGCGCTCGAAGCGAAGCGCGGCCTGCCGGTTCATCTTGCGAACCTCCTGCAGGCAGACGATGTCGGCGTCGAGCTGCTCGATGGCATGCCCCAGGTTGTGGATCTCCAGGCGCCGTGCCGGGCCGATGCCCTGCACACCCTTGTGGATGTTGTAGGTTGCGACCCGAAGGGTGTGTGCCGGCAGGTTCATCTGGCAAATTCTGGCAGCAACAGAATGGCTTCGGCGTTCGACGGAGAAAAGCACGCGTCGGCCGCCTCGCGGTAGGGAAGCCACTTCCAGTCGGTGTGCTCGCGGGGCGCCAGCACGGGCACCAGCCGCTCGGGCACGCACAGGCCGAACAGGTGCTCGGTGTTGTGCGTCACGCCCGGTTCGTAGCGGGTGCGCCAGCCCGGGTAGATTTCGTAGACGTTGCTCAGCTGCCAGTCGACCAGCCGCGGGGCCAGGGGCGTGCCCTCCCCGCACTGGATGCCGGTTTCCTCCGCCACCTCGCGCGCCGCGGTGAGCATGAGCGGCTCGTCGGCCAGGTCCTTGCTGCCGGTGACCGATTGCCAGAAGTCGTTGGCATCGGCACGCCGGATCAGCAGCACGTCGAGCGCCGGGGTATGAATGACGACCAGCACCGACTCCGGGATCTTCCAGGGCCGGGTGCTCGTCGTCATGGGCGCATCAGGCGGTTTGGGGCGTGTTGCGCAGCTTGATGTGCAGTTCGCGCAGCTGCTTCTCGTCGACCGGGCTCGGCGCCTGCGTGAGCAGGTCTTGCGCGCGCTGGGTCTTGGGGAAGGCGATCACGTCGCGGATCGACTCGGCGCCGGTCATCAGCATGACCAGGCGGTCGAGGCCGATGGCGATGCCGCCGTGCGGCGGTGCGCCGTATTGCAGCGCGTCGAGCAGGAAGCCGAACTTGAGCTGGGCGTCCTCGGCGCTGATCTTGAGCGCGCGGAACACCTTGCTCTGCACTTCCTCGCGGTGGATACGCACCGAGCCGCCGCCCATCTCGATGCCGTTGAGCACCATGTCGTAGGCCTTGGCAATGCACTTCTCGGGCGCGGTGTCCATGAGGTCTTCATGGCCGTCCTTCGGTGCGGTGAACGGGTGGTGCACGGCGCTCCAGCGCTGGCCTTCCTCGTCGAACTCGAACATCGGGAAGTCGACCACCCACAGCGGCGCCCAGCGGTCGTCGAACAGGCCGGCCTTCTTGCCGAAGGCGCTGTGGCCGATCTTCACGCGCAGCGCGCCGATGGCGTCGTTGACGATCTTTTCCTTGTCGGCGCCGAAGAAGAGGATGTCGCCGTTGCGCGCGCCCGTGCGGGCGATGATCTCGGCCAGCGAGGCGTCGTCGAGGTTCTTGACGATCGGGCTTTGCAGGCCGTCGCGGCCCGCGGCTGCGTCGTTGACCTTGATGTAGGCCAGGCCCTTGGCGCCGTAGATCTTGACGAACTCCTGGTACGCGTCGATTTCGCCGCGCGAGAGGCCGCCCTCGGCACCGCCGCCCGGCACACGCAGCGCGACCACGCGGCCGCCCTGCATGGTGGCGGCGTTCGAGAACACCTTGAATTCAACGCGCTTCATGAGTTCGGTGAGTTCGGTGAACTCGAGCTTCACGCGCAGGTCGGGCTTGTCGGAGCCGTACTTGAACATGGCGTCCGCATACGTCATGGTCGGGAACACCGGCAGGTCGATGCCCGCGGCATTGCGGAACACGTTGCGGATCATGCCCTCGAACATTTCGCGGATTTCTTCTTCGGCGAGGAACGAGGTCTCGATGTCGATCTGCGTGAATTCGGGCTGGCGGTCGGCGCGCAGGTCTTCGTCGCGGAAGCACTTCACGATCTGGTAGTAGCGGTCGTAGCCGGCCACCATCAGCAGCTGCTTGAAGAGCTGGGGCGACTGCGGCAGCGCAAAGAAGCTGCCGTCGTGCACGCGGCTTGGCACGAGGTAGTCGCGCGCGCCTTCGGGCGTGGACTTGCCGAGCATCGGCGTCTCGATGTCGATGAAGCCGTTGGCGTCGAGAAACTTGCGCGTTTCCATCGTCACCTTGTAGCGCAGCATCATGTTGCGCTGCATGGCCGGGCGGCGCAGGTCGAGCACGCGGTGCGTGAGGCGGGTGGTTTCCGACAGGTTGTCGTCGTCGAGCAGGAACGGCGGCGTGACCGAGGGGTTCAGCACCTTGAGCTCATGGCACAGCACTTCGATCTTGCCGCTCTTGAGCTGGTCGTTGGTGGTGCCCTCGGGGCGCGCGCGCACCAGGCCGGTGATCTGAACGCAGAACTCGTTGCGCAGGTTTTCGGCCACGGCAAAGGTCGAGGCGCGATCGGGGTCGCACACCACTTGCACGTAGCCTTCGCGGTCGCGCACGTCGATGAAGATCACGCCGCCATGGTCGCGGCGGCGGTTGACCCAGCCGCACAGGGTGACGGTTTGGCCCATCAGGGCTTCGGTCACAAGACCGCAATAGTGAGTACGCATGGCCATATCTTGATTTCCAGCGCCGCAAAGGCGCGTTTCTTACTTGTTCGCGAGGGTCGAGGGGCCGCCGGGAACGACCACGCCCATCGAGACGATGTATTTGAGCGCTTCGTCCACGCTCATCTTGAGTTCGATGCAGTCGCTGCGCTTGAGCATCACGAAATAACCGCCCGTGGGATTTGGCGTTGTGGGTACATAGACGCTGAGGTAGTCGCCGCCGCCCAGGTGCTCGACCACGTCGCTACCCGGCGCGCCGGTCACGAAGGCGATGGTCCAGACGCCCTCGCGGGGCCATTGCACCAGCACCGCCGTCCGGAAGGCATTGCCGTTCTCGGAAAAAAGCGTGTCGGACACCTGCTTGACGCTGGAGTAGATCGAGCGCACCACCGGAATGCGCCGCACCACCGCGTCGCCCCAGCCGAGCAGGCGCTTGCCCACGAAATTGCTTGCAATGGCGCCCACGCCCAGCAATATGGCCAACGTGAGCAGCACGCCCAGCCCGCGCACGTTGTTGTCGTGCAGCCATCGTTGCCAGACCACCGGCAACACCCAGAGCGTCTGGTCCAGCGTGTCGATGATCCACTTCAGCACCGCCAGGGTGATGAACAGCGGAACGATGACCAGCAAGCCGGAAAACAGCCATTTGCGCAGGGCGAGCATGGTGTGTTGTTCTCAGTCGCGCGTCAGTCGCTCTTGGCTGCAGCGGCTGGCGCCGGCGCAGGGCTGGGCGCGGGGGCGGGTGCCGGCGCGGAGCTGGAAGCCTCCGCGGTCTTGGCGGCCGGCGCGGCAGCGCTGTCGCCACTGGTCGCGGGTGCAGCGGTGGCTGTTTCGGCCTTCTTGCCGCCGCCGTCGCGGAAGTCGGTCACGTACCAGCCGGAACCCTTGAGCTGGAAACCGGCGGCGGTGACCTGCTTTTCGAAGGCACTCGCGCCGCACGCCGGACACACCGTGAGCGGCGCATCGGACATTTTTTGCAGGGCGTCCTTGGCAAAGCCGCAGGCGCTGCACTTGTAGGCGTAAATGGGCATGGAATTGAATGAAAAAGCGGCGCGAAAACCGAGCAGAGGCCGCTCGCAAAGCCCTCGATTATAAGGGTGCCCCTGCAGGCATGAACCCGCATGGCCCGGCCAGTGCACCCGTGGAACCGGCTCTGCCGGGCCGCCGGGTGCGCCCCCCAGTGGGGGGAGGCGCCAAAGGCGCTTCGGGGGGCGTTCCTAGGCTGCGAGCATCCGGTGCGGCGTGCGGGTGTTGGTGACCCACTGCGGCACCAGCGATCCGGCCACCATGCCGCCGAAAGAGGCGAGCACACCGGCCAACTGGGCCGGAAACGCGGCGCCCCAGGGCATCGACAGGAACAGCAGCCAGGTGCCGATGCCGAACAGGATCGAAGCGAGGGCTCCCTGCGTGGTGGCGCGGCGCCAGTAAAGGCCGCACACCAGCGGCACGAAAGCGCCCACCAGCGGCACCTGGTAGGCGCCCGACACCAGTTCGTAGATGGGCGTGCCCTGCATGCGGATGGCATAGGCCAACACGGCCGCGCTGAAGACCAGCACGGTGATGCGCATGGTCATGAGGTTCTCGCGGTCGGTGCCCGACGGACGGAATTGGCGCCAGATGTTCTCGGTGAAGGTAACGCTGGGCGCCAGCAAGGTGGCCGAGGCGGTCGACTTGATCGCCGACAGCAGCGCACCGAAGAACAGCACCTGCATCACGAAGGGCATCTTCTCGAGCACCAGGGTCGGCAGCACCTTTTGCGGGTCTTCCTTCAGGAGCGTGGCGGTCTGCTCGGGCATGATCAACAGCGCACTGGCCACGAGGAACATCGGCACGAAGGCGAACAGGATGTACGCCACGCCGCCGATGACCGGCCCGCGCGTTGCCGCCTTCACGCTGTTGGCCGACATGACGCGCTGGAACACGTCCTGCTGCGGAATGGAGCCCAGCATCATCGTGATGGCCGCGGCAAAGAAGAACACCATGTCGTGCCAGTTGGGCTCGGGCCAGAACTTGAAGAGGTCCTTGCTGACCGCAAAGGCGACCACCTTGTCGGCGCCGCCAGCCATGTTGCCGGCGAACACGGCAATGACGGCAAGCCCCGCGACAAGGATGATCATCTGGATGAAGTCGGTCACCGCCACCGACCACATGCCGCCGAAGAGCGTGTACGCCAGGATGGAAACCACCCCGATCACCATGCCCACCGGAATGCTGATGGCTCCAATGGAAAGCACGTTGAACACCAGCCCCAGCGCGGTAACCTGCGCCGAAACCCAGCCCAGGTAGCTCAGCATGATGATGAGCGAGCAGGCCACCTCGACACCGCGGCCGTAGCGCTCGCGGTAGTAGTCGCTGATGGTCAGGAGCGTCATGCGGTAGAGCTTGCCCGCGAAAAACAGCCCGACCAGGATGAGGCAGGTGCCCGCACCGAATGGGTCTTCGACCACGCCGCTCAATCCGTTTTCGATGAACTTGGCCGGAATGCCGAGCACCGTTTCGGAGCCGAACCAGGTGGCAAAGGTGGTCGTCACGATCATGAAGAGCGGCAGGTGCCGCCCCGCAATGGCGAAGTCGGTGGTGTTCTTGACCCGCTTGGCGGCGTAGAGGCCGATCGCGATGGTGACCAGCAGATAAACGACAACCAGCGTCAGCAACACGGGGAAATCTCCTCTAGAACAACTTCACGCGCACCAGCAGTTGCATGGCGAGCAAACCCAATACAAATCCTATGCCACCATAGATGATGGTCTGCAGCAACCGGTTGGTGCGCTTTTGCGCGGCCAGCAATTCAAGCAGCTCGCGGCGATTGTCGGCCGGCCGATTTTCAAGGAAATCGTGCAGCAGGCGGGGCAGTTGCGGCAGCAGTTTCGCGTAGCGCGGCGCCTCGGCCTTGAGCTGCTGGAACAGCTTCTTGGGCCCGATCTGGTCGACCATCCACTTCTCGAGGAAGGGCTTGGCGGTGTGCCAGAGGTCGAGCTCGGGGTCGAGCTGGCGGCCCAGGCCCTCGATGTTGAGCAGGGTCTTTTGCAGCAGCACCAGCTGCGGCTGGATCTCGACGTGAAAGCGGCGCGAGGTCTGGAACAACCGCATCAGCACCATGCCGAGCGAAATTTCCTTCAGCGGCCGGTCGAAATACGGCTCGCACACGGTGCGGATTGCCGCCTCCAGCTCGTCGATGCGGGTGCCTTCGGGCACCCAGCCGCTTTCCAGGTGCAGCTCGGCCACGCGCTTGTAGTCGCGCCGGAAGAAGGCCACGAAGTTCTGCGCGAGGTATTCCTTGTCCGACTCGGTCAGCGTGCCGATGATCCCGAAATCGAGCGAGATGTAGCGGCCGAAGGTCTCCGGAGCAAGACTCACCTGGATGTTGCCCGGGTGCATGTCGGCATGAAAGAAGCCGTCGCGGAACACCTGGGTGAAGAAGATCGTGACGCCGTCGCGGGCGAGCTTGGGAATGTCGACGCCAGCCGCGCGCAGGCGGTCGAGCTGCGCAATGGGCACGCCGTTCATGCGCTCCATCACGATCACCTCGGGGTGGCAGAAGTCCCAGAACATCTCGGGGATCAGCACCAGGTCGAGCTCGGCCATGTTGCGGCGCAGTTGGGCTGCGTTGGCGGCCTCCCGCACCAGGTCGAGCTCGTCGTGCAGGTATTTGTCGAACTCGCCGACCACCTCGCGCGGCTTCAGGCGCTTGCCGTCGGGCGAGAGCCGCTCGACCCAGCCGGCCATCATGGCCATGAGGGCAAGGTCCTTCTCGATCACGCCGCGCATGCTGGGGCGCAGAACCTTGACGGCAACCTCCCGCACCTCGCCCAGGTTGGTGCGAATGGTCGCAAAGTGGACCTGGGCGATGGACGCGCTGGCAATCGGCGTCTCGTCGAACTGCACGAACACGTCGCCCACCGGACGGCGGAAAGCCCGCTCGATGGTGGCAATGGCCACCGACGACGGGAACGGCGGCACGCGGTCCTGCAAGAAGGCAAGTTCGTCGGCAATGTCGGGCGGCAGCAGGTCGCGCCGGGTAGAGAGCACCTGGCCGAACTTCACGAAGATGGGGCCCAGCCGCTCGAGCGCCTCGCGCAGGCGCTGGCCGCGCGGGGCGTCGAGGTTGCGACCGATGGAGACGACCCGCGCCACCACGCGCAGCCAGGGTTTCTGGAAGCTCGTGAGCACGAGCTCGTCCAGGCCGTAGCGCAGTGCGACCCAGACGATGAAGACGCCGCGGTAGAAGCGCCTCATTCGGCCGTGCTCGCCGGGCCGGCCGCCGAACCGCCGGCCTTGCCGCCGACAAACTGGCGCAGCGCGCCCGCAACCTTGCGAGCGCCGTTGGCAATGGTGTGCGCCGGCACGTCGCCGATCAGGCGCGCGAGGTCGTCTTCAACGTCCCAGCGCACATGGTCGACCAGCCAGTTGACCTCGGCCGCAAGCTGCACGTCGCCGATGATCTGTACCGACGGCTTGTCGCCGCGCAGCGTGGCGCGCGCCAAGTCGAAGGGAGACTCATCCGTGACGGTGAGCGTGAGTTCGGGCACGGAGCCCGGCGGGGCCAGGTCGAGCAGGCCGGCGGGCGTGGCCACCAGCTGCATGGTGACGAAGCGCCACTGGAAACGCACCACCCGCCCCTGCTGCCGCAGCAGCCGCTGCTGGGCTTCGGGCTCCTGCTGCAGCACATGGTTGAGAAACAGCACCGCGCGGTGCTGGATCTCGTGCACCGCCCAGGCGGGCGGCTGCAGCCGTTCGCCGATGCGATTGAACAGGTCGTCGAGAAAAGAAAATGGGGACGATGGTGTGGCCATGTCCCCATTATCGGTTCTGTAAGCGGCCTCATGGCCGCCGGAATGCGCTTACTGCAGTGCTTGCACGCCTGCCACCAGCCAGCCGCTGTTGCCGCTGACGGGCTTGGTCATGTTCCAGACTTCGCGGAACGGGCCGGGGCCGGCCGAGTCGTCTTCGCGGATCATGCCGGAGAACTCCACGCTGGCCATGTAGGCGTCGGCCAGTTCCTCGATGCCGAGCAGCTTGGCGTCGAGCATCACCACGTCGGTCTTGTTCGGCGCACCGCCGGTATGGCTGGCACGGTCGGCCAGCTGGGTGCGGATCTCGTCGACCATGCTGTCGGTCATCATCGACCGCAGGGTGCCGACGTCTGCACGGTCCCAGGCGTCTTGCAGCGTCACGAAGTTGCGCTTGGCCGCACCGAGGAAGCCGTCCACGTCGAAGCCGACTGGAATGCCCCAGGACTGCGAGCCCGAGAGGGCCGAGCCGATCATGCTGCCGCCGGCCGCAGCACCGGCCGCGGAAAGGCTGCTGCCATGCCGCTCGTCCGTGTGTGCGGGCGAGGCGTCAAAGGCGGTTGCGTTGCGCTCCCACGGCCGTGCCGAGGCGTCGTTGCCGACGTTGGCGGGGCTGTACTGCGCAGGCGCGCTGGCGTTGGCTGGATTGCCTGCACCCTGGAAGGCGAAGCCGCCCTGGCGGTTGGCGCCCGCCGATGCGGCCGAACGCGCCTTGAACATGCGCCACACAAAGAGGCCGGCCATGACGAGCAGGCCGATCAGCAGGATGTTGGCAAAGCCGGCACCAAGGCCGAGCGAATTCGCGAGCCAGGCCAGGCCCAGGCCGGCGGCCAGGCCGCCAAGCATTGCACCCCATGGGCGCTTGGGCGCCGCAGCAGCAGGCGACGGCGTTGCGGGCCGCGGCGCTGCATTGGTCGCGTTTTGCTGCGCGGGCGAGCTGGGCGATGTGGCTTCACGCTGCGTCACATTGGACGACTGGCGGCCGACCGATTTGCCGCCGCCGATGCGAGCCGCATCGGCCTGCACGCTGACCAGGGCCAGCACGCAAGCCAAAAACAAAGAACTCAAACTTTTCATGTCGTCTCCTCTTTAGAGCGAAAGAATTCGCGTCATCAACACTTGATTCCAACATGAAGGGCGACCACGCCACCCGTCATGTTGTGATAGTCCACATGCCCGAAACCGCCCTCTTTCATGAGGGTCTTGAGTTCGTCCTGCGCGGGATGCATCCGGATCGATTCCGCCAGGTAGCGGTAGCTCGCGTCGTCACCCGCCACCAGCTTGCCCAGGCGCGGCAGCACATTGAACGAATACCAGTCGTAGGCCTTTGCGAGCGGCTTGGCGACCTTCGAGAACTCGAGCACCAGGAGCTTGCCGCGCGGCTTGAGCACGCGGTTCATTTCCTTCAGGGCGATGTCCTTGTGCGTCATGTTGCGCAGGCCGAAGGCCACGGTCACCACGTCGAAATGGTCGCTCGGAAAGGGCAGTTTTTCCGCGTCGCACACCAGCGTGGGCAGCGCCACGCCGGCATCCAGCAGGCGGTCGCGGCCGGTGCGAAGCATGGCTTCGTTGATGTCGGTGTGAACCACTTGCCCGCTGGCGCCGACCTTCTTGGAGAAAGCCAGTGCGAGGTCGCCGGTGCCGCCCGCGATGTCGAGCACACGCGAGCCTTCGCCCACGTTGGCCACCATCACGGTGTAGGCCTTCCAGGCGCGGTGCAGCCCCATCGACATCAGGTCGTTCATGAGGTCGTAACGCGTGGCGACGGAGTCGAAGACGCCGCGAACACGTTGCGCTTTCTCGCTTTCGTCGACTTTCTCGAAGCCGAAGTGGGTGGTGCTCATGCGCCTGATATTAGGCCGGAAGCACACACCTCAAGATGGCGACCCTGCGAAGACGCCGGGCATTTGTTGCTTTTTCTTCAAATAGCGGGGCGCTGCAGGGCGCGCCGCGCCTGCCTGCGCGGCTATCTTTTCGGTAGCGAAGGACGTTTGGACGTCAGTGGCTGCCGCAGGCGGAGCCGCCCTTGTCGAGCATCGGCGCATCGCGGTCGACACCCGCGGCAGCAAGCCGGCGTTCGTATTCGGCCCAGAGCTCGGCCTGCTTGGCGCCGAGTTCATACAGCAGGTTCCACGAGAAGATGCCCGTGTCGTGCCCGTCGCTGAAGACCGGCTGCACGGCGTAGTTGCCCACCGGCTTCAGGTCGACCAGCTCGACCTCGCGCTTGCCGGTCTGCAGCACTTCCTGGCCTGGGCCGTGGCCCTGCACTTCGGCGGATGGCGAATAGATGCGCATCAGCTCGAACGGAATGCGAAACGTGGCGCCGTCGGAAAAACCGACCTCGAGCATGCGCGACTGGCCGTGCACGGTGATCGATTGCGGCGTCGGTGCGCCGGCTTGCAAACCTGCCATCAAAAGCTCCTTGTGCCCAGTCGGGCGATCATCGCACTCTCGAGCGCAGGCAGGCGCGCGGCCACGGCGGCCTCTTGTGCCGCATTCGCCTCGCGCTGCACCGGCGCCCAGACGGAGCCGGGAAAATGCGTGTCGCCCGCAAACCGCGCAATCACATGCCAATGCAGATGCGGCACCATGTTGCCGAGCGCCGCAAGGTTGATCTTGGTAGGCGCCAGATGCTCGCGCAGGCACTGCTCGACCACCACGACGGCCTCCATGCACAGCACGCGGTCGGCGGCATCGAGGTCGGAAAACTCCGCCGCATGCTCGCGCCAGATCACGCGGTAGAAGGCCGGGAAGCCGGCCTCTTCGGCATGGATGACGCGAAGCTTCGCGCCTTCGAACACGACGCGGCCGCCGGGGCCTTCGCAGAACGGACAACCCTGCTGCCTGGTCATACGAGCACCCGCTCGATCCCGCCATGGTTGGCGGCGGCCACGTATTCGGGCATCCAGTCCTTGCCGAGAATCTTGTTGGCCATTTCGACCACGATGTAGTCGGCTTCGAGCAAGCCATTGTTCAGGTCGTTGCCGTAGCGCGAGAGGCCTTGCAGGCAGCTCGGGCAGCTGGTCAGGATCTTGACGTTGTCTTTTTCGCCGACCTGGCCGTTCGCACGCAAGGCGGCTTCTCCCTTCTTGAGCTCTTCTTCCTTGCGGAAGCGGATCTGCGTGGAAATGTCGGGCCGCGACACGCCCAGCGTGCCCGACTCGCCGCAGCAGCGATCGTTCTTGAGCACGTTGTCGCCGACCAGCGCCTTCACCGTCTTCATCGGGTCCTGCAGCTTCATGGGGCTGTGGCAGGGGTCGTGGTACAGGTAGCCACCGCCGTTCGCATCGGCCAGTGTGATGCCCTTCTCGAGCAGGTACTCGTGGATATCGATGATCCGGCAGCCCGGAAAGATCTTGTCGAACTGATAGCCCTGCAGCTGGTCGTAGCAGGTGCCGCAGCTCACCACCACCGTCTTGATGTCCAGGTAGTTGAGCGTGTTGGCCACCCGGTGGAAGAGCACGCGGTTGTCCGTGATCATCTTCTCGGCCTTGTCGAACTGGCCGCTGCCGCGCTGCGGATAGCCGCAGCACAAATAGCCCGGCGGCAGCACGGTCTGCACGCCCGCATGCCAGAGCATGGCCTGCGTGGCCAGGCCCACCTGCGAGAAGAGCCGCTCCGAACCGCAGCCCGGAAAGTAGAAGACCGCCTCGGTTTCCGACGTGGTCGCCTTCGGGTTGCGGATGATCGGCACGTAGTCGGCATCCTCGATGTCGAGCAGCGCGCGCGCCGTCTTCTTCGGCAAGTTGCCCGGCATCTTCTTGTTGATGAAGTGGATCACCTGCTCTTTCACCGGCGCCGGGCCCAGCGTGGCCGGCGGTGCGGCGGTCTGCTTGCGGGCAAGCCCGCGCAGCAGGTCGTTGGCCAGCCGCTGCGCCTTGAAGCCGATGCCCACCATGCCCGCGCGCACCGCCTTGATGGTCTGCGGATTGGTGGCGTTGAGGAAGAACATTGCGGCCGCATTGCCGGGGCGGAAGCTCTTCTGTCCCATCTTGCGCAGCAGGTTGCGCATGTTCATCGACACGTCGCCAAAGTCGATCTTGACCGGGCACGGCGTGAGGCACTTGTGGCACACGGTGCAGTGGTCGGCCACGTCCTCGAACTCTTCCCAGTGCTTGATGCTGATTCCGCGCCGGGTCTGCTCCTCGTAGAGGAAGGCCTCCACCAGCAGCGAGGTCGCCAGGATCTTGTTGCGCGGGCTGTACAGCAGATTGGCGCGCGGCACGTGGGTGGCGCACACCGGCTTGCACTTGCCGCAGCGCAGGCAGTCTTTCACGCTGTCGGCAATGGCGCCGATATCGCTCTGCTGCATGATCAGCGACTCATGCCCCATGAGGCCGAAGCTCGGCGTGTAGGCGTTGGTCAGGTCGGCATGCAGCTCGATGCTTTCGCCGGCAGGCGCGCGCAGCAGCTTGCCCTTGTTGAAGCGGCCTTCGGGGTCAACGCGCTGCTTGTAGTCCATGAAGGGCTTCAGCTCTTCGTCGCTCAGGAATTCGAGCTTGGTAATGCCGATGCCGTGCTCGCCCGAAATCACGCCGTCAAGGCTGCGCGCCAGCGCCATGATGCGCACCACCGCCGCATGCGCGGTCTGCAGCATGTCGTAGTTGTCGCTATTGACGGGAATGTTGGTGTGCACATTGCCGTCACCCGCGTGCATGTGCAGCGCAACCCACACGCGGCCCTTGAGCACCTGCTTGTGAATGGCCGTGCACTCGGCCAGGATGGGCGCGAATTCGGCGCCGCTGAAAATCTCCTGCAGCGGCTGGCGCAGCTGGGTCTTCCAGCTGGCGCGCAGCGTATGGTCTTGCAGCTGCGAAAACAGCGTGTCGACATCGCGCAGCCATTCGGCCCAGAGGGCACGCACGCCCTGCACCAGCGCCACGGCCTGCGCCACGCGGTCTTCCAGCAGCTCGGCCGCCGGAATCTCGTGCGCGTCGTCGGTCTTGCCGAGCGGCAGGTTGCCGCGCAGCAAGAAGGCTTCGAGCGCGTCGGTGAGCGCGAGCTTGTTCTGCAGCGAGAGCTCGATGTTGATGCGCTCGATACCGTCGCTGTACTCGGCCATGCGCGGCAGCGGAATGACCACGTCTTCGTTGATCTTGAAGGCGTTGGTGTGCTTGCTGATGGCCGCGGTGCGCTTGCGGTCGAGCCAGAACTTCTTGCGCGCCTCGGGGCTGATGGCAATGAAGCCTTCGCCGCTGCGCGAGTTGGCGATGCGCACCACTTCGGAGGTGACGCGCGCCACCGCATCGGCGTCGTCGCCCGCAATGTCGCCGAACAGCACCATCTTCGGCAGGCCGCCGTGTTTCTTCGACTTGGTGGCGTAGCCCACGGCCTTCAGGTAGCGGTCGTCCAGGTGTTCGAGGCCGGCCAGCAGCACGCCCGAGCGCTTCTGCTCGGCGAACATGAAGTCCTTGATCTCGACGATGCTCGGCACGGCATCTTTCGCGTTGCCGAAGAATTCGAGGCACACGGTACGCGTGTGCGCCGGCATGCGGTGCACCACCCAGCGGCAGCTGGTAATGAGGCCGTCGCAGCCCTCTTTCTGGATGCCTGGCAGGCCCGAAAGAAACTTGTCGGTCACGTCCTTGCCGAGGCCTTCCTTGCGGAAGGTGCGGCCGGGAATGTCCAGCCGCTCGGTGCGCAGCCTGGTCTTGCCGTCGGCGGCGTAATACTGCAGCTCGAACACGGCGCTCTCGGCGTCGTGGATCTTGCCCAGGTTGTGGCCGATGCGCGTGACTTCGAGCCATTCGGCCTGCGGTGTGACCATGCGCCACGAGGCCAGGTTGTCGAGCGCCGTGCCCCAGAGCACGGCCTTCTTGCCGCCCGCGTTCATCGCCACGTTGCCGCCGACGCACGAGGCTTCGGCAGAGGTGGGATCGACCGCGAACACATAGCCCGCGCGCTCGGCCGCGTCGGCCACGCGCTGGGTGACCACGCCCGCTTCGGTCCAGACGGTGGCCACGGGCGCTTCCAGGCCCGGGAGCGACACCATCTCGACCTCGGTCATGGCCTCGAGTTTTTCGGTGTTGATGACCACGCTCTTCCACGTGAGCGGAATGGCGCCGCCGGTGTAGCCCGTGCCGCCGCCGCGCGGGATGATGGTGAGGCCCAGCTCGATGCAGCCCTTGACCAGCAGCGCCATCTCGGCCTCGGTGTCGGGGCACAGCACCACAAACGGATATTCCACACGCCAGTCGGTGGCGTCGGTCACGTGCGACACGCGCGAGAGGCCGTCGAACTTGATGTTGTCCTTGGCCGTGAGGCGGCCCAGCACGCGCGTGGCCTTGCGGCGCAAGGCCGCCACGTCGCGAAAAGCGGTGTCGAAGGCCGCAACGGCCTGGCCGACAAGTGCGGTCAGTTCACCCACGAGTTGGTCGCGCGGCAGATCGCTATCGGGGGTGCGGCGCTTCTGGACTTCGGCAAGGCGGTGCCTGAGCGCATCGACCAGTTGGCCGCGGCGGCGCGGGTTGTCGAGCAGGTCGTCGACGAGGTAGGGGTTGCGCTGCACCACCCAGATGTCGCCGAGCACTTCGTACAGCATGCGCGCCGACCGGCCGGTGCGGCGCTCGGCGCGCAGGGTCTGGAGCAGTTCCCAGCCGCGCTCGCCCAACAGGCGGATCACGATCTCTCGATCGGAAAAGCTGGTGTAGTTATAGGGGATCTCGCGCAGTCGTACAGGCTCTGCGGCCTGCGACAACAGCGTGGTCAACGCGGTCGGAGCATTCATCGGGGTGGCACCTCGGCCGGGCGCTGCGCGCCCATAGCCGGGGGTGGGGATTTTAGGCCACCGCCCGCGGGTTTGCCCGGAGGGGCCTTAGAACAGCACGCGGCTGCGGATCGTTCCGTTCACCTTGGCCAGCTTTTCCAGCGCCAGGTCGGAGTAGGCCGCGTCGATGTCCATCACCACATAGCCGATCTTCTCGTTGGTCTGCAGGAACTGCGAGGAGATGTTGATGTTGTTGTCCGAGAAGATCTTGTTGATTTCCGACAGCACGCCGGGCACGTTGCGGTGGATGTGCAGCAACCGGTGCTTGCCGGGGTGCGCCGGCAGCGCCACCTCGGGAAAGTTGACCGACGAGGTCGAGGTGCCGTTGTCGCTGTACTTGACCAGCTTTTCAGCCACTTCGAGGCCGATGTTGGCCTGGGCCTCCATGGTCGAGCCGCCGATGTGGGGGGTCAAAATCACGTTGTCCAGGCCCCGCAAAGGCGACTGGAACTCGTCCTTGTTGGTGCGCGGCTCGACCGGGAAGACGTCGATCGCGGCGCCCAGCAGCTTTTTCTGCTTCAGGGCCTCGGCCAGCGGCTCGATCTGCACCACCGTTCCGCGCGAGGCGTTGATCAGGATGGAGCCCGGCTTCATGGCGGCAATTTCTGCGGCGCCAATCATCCACTGGGTGGCCTGCGTCTCGGGCACATGCAAGGTGACGATGTCGCTCTGGGCCAGCAACTGGTGCAGCTCGCGCACCTGGCGTGCGTTGCCCAATGGCAGCTTGGTGACCACGTCGAAAAAAGCCACGTGCATGCCCAGAGCCTCGGCCAGCACCGACAACTGGGCGCCAATGGAGCCGTAGCCCACGATGCCCAACGTCTTGCCGCGAATCTCGAAGGCGTTTTCCGCCGACTTGAGCCAGCCGCCGCGGTGCGCCACTGCGCTCTTTTCAGGCACGCCGCGCAAGAGAAGAATGGCTTCGGCCAGGACCAGCTCGGCCACCGAGCGCGTATTGGAATAAGGCGCGTTGAACACCGCCACGCCGTGTTCGCGCGCGGCCTCCAGGTCGACCTGGTTGGTGCCAATGCAGAAGCACCCGGCCGCCACCAGCTTGTGGGCGGCCGCAAAAACCTCGGCCGTCAGTTGCGTGCGCGAACGGATGCCCAGGAAGTGAACGTCGGCAATCTTGGCCTTGAGCTCCGCATCGGGGAGCGCGCCCGGCAGCGACTCGACATTGGTGTAGCCGGCGGCATGCAGGACCTCCACGGCGGAGGGGTGGATGCCTTCGAGCAAAAGGAACTTGATCCTGCTTTTTTCGAGGGAGGTTTTGCTGCTCATGACGTACTCGCGGAAGCCCCGGCCACGGCAACAGGCTAGGCCGAAAAAAGGGAAGTCGATGCTAGCATGCTGCGGCGCAACACGAGGGGCCGCACCCTGCGGGAAGCCTTGCGCCAAAGGGGTTTTCCCGATTGGAAAATGACAACAGTCCGTGCGCCAATGTGACGCGGCCATGTCATCCATATGGCCTAGCATCCGCGCTTTCATTTCCCATCAGGAGTCTTCATGCGATTCAAGACGCTCGCGCTGGCATCGGCGCTGGCCGCCACCACGCTGTTCAATGTGGCCCATGCCCAAACCGAAATCCAGTGGTGGCATTCCATGAGCGGGCCGCTCGGCGAATGGGTCAACGACCTCGCCAAGCAATACAACGCCAGCCAGAAGGAATTCAAGGTCGTGCCCACCTACAAGGGCCAATACGACGAATCGATGACCGCCGCAATTGCGGCCTTCCGTGCCGGCAATGCGCCGGACATCCTGCAGGTGTTCGAGGTTGGCACCGCCACCATGATGGCCTCCAAGGGCGCCATCAAGCCCGTGGGCGAAGTCATGAACTCCGGCGGCGCCAAGTTCGACCCCAGCGTGTACGTGCCCGCCGTGTCGGGCTACTACACCGCGCCCAACGGCCAGATGCTGAGCTTCCCGTTCAACAGCTCCACCACCATCTTCTATTACAACAAGGACGCCTTCAAGGCAGCCGGCCTCGACCCCGAGAAGGCGCCCACCACCTGGCCCGAAGTGATTGCCGCGGCCGACAAGCTCAAGGCCAGCGGCCACAAGTGCCCGTTTACCACCAGCTGGATGAGCTGGACCCAGCTCGAGAGCTTCTCGGCCTGGCACAACACGCTGTACGCAACGCAGAACAACGGCTTTGGCGGCACCTCGGCGCGCCTGGCCTTCAACTCGCCGCTGCAGGTGAAGCACTTCGAGAACCTGGCCAAGATGTCCAAGGACGGCACCTTCGTCTACAAGGGCCGCAACAACACGGCCGACGCAGCGTTCCCGTCGGGCGAATGCGCAATGATGACCGGCTCCTCGGGCCTGTACGCACGCGTGGCCAAGGACGCCAAGTTCAAGTACGGCATCTCCACCCTGCCCTACTACCCCGACGTGAAGGGCGCGCCGCAAAACACCGTCATCGGCGGCGCCAGCCTCTGGGTCATGTCCGGCAAGCCGGCCGACCACTACAAGGGCGTGGCCAACTTCTTCACCTTCCTGTCCGACACCAAGGTTCAGTCCGAGAGTCACAAGCGCACGGGCTACCTGCCCATCACCACCGCGGCCTACAAGCTGACCGATGCCTCGGGCTTCTACAAGGAGAACCCCGGCACCGACGTGGCCGTGACGCAGATGATCCGCAAGACCACCGACAAGTCGCGCGGCGTGCGCCTGGGCAGCTTCGTGCAGATCCGGACCATCATCGACGAGGAAACCGAGCAGATCTGGAACGGCAAGCGCACTGCCAAGGAAGCCCTCGATGCCGCCGTCAAGCGCGGTAACGAGCAGCTCGAACGCTTCGAGAAAGCAAACAAGGGCTGACGCCCAGGTTCGGCCCGGCGCCGAAGTAGACTCGCCCGCCCGCCACTGCAAAAGCCGTGGGCGGGCGTTTCGTTTTTTGAGGGATTCGAGGGGCTATGGAAAAACGCGTTCTATTCCGATCGGCATGGCTGCCATGGCTGCTGATCGCGCCGCAGATGGCGGTCATCCTGGTGTTCTTCTTCTGGCCCGCCAGCCAGGCGATCTGGCAGTCGATGCAGACCGAAGACGCCTTCGGCACCTCCACCGTCTTCGTGGGCCTGGAGAACTTCAAGACCCTGTTCGACGACCCGGCCTATATCGAGTCGTTCAAGGTCACGGCGCTGTTCTCGGTGCTGGTGGCCGGCATCGGCATTGCCGTGTCGCTCCTGCTGGCAATCTTTGCCGACCGCATCCTGCGCGGCTCGCTGTTCTACAAGACCTTCCTGATCATTCCGTACGCGGTGGCACCGGCCATCGCGGGCGTGCTGTGGGTGTTCATGTTCTCGCCGAGCATCGGCGTGGTGAGCTACGGCCTGCGCAAGATGGGCATGGACTGGAACCACCTGCTCAATTCCAACCAGGCGCTGTCGCTCATTGTCGTGGCCGCCATCTGGAAGCAGATTTCCTACAACTTCCTTTTCTTCCTGGCCGGGCTGCAGTCCATTCCCAAGGCGCTCATCGAGGCCGCGGCCATCGACGGCGCCGGTCCGCTGCGCCGCTTTTTGACCATCCAGTTTCCGCTGCTGTCGCCCACCACCTTCTTCCTGCTGGTGATCAACGTGGTGTACGCATTCTTCGACACCTTCGCGATCGTGCATGCCACCACCGAAGGCGGCCCCGGCCGCGACACCGCCATCCTGGTCTACAAGGTCTGGCACGACGGCTTCCGGGCGCTCGACCTGGGCGGCTCGGCCGCGCAGTCCGTGGTGCTGATGGTGATCGTCGTCGTGCTCACGGTCATCCAGTTCCGCTATGTCGAAAAGAAGGTCCAGTACTGATGGCGCATCCTTTCCCTTTTGCTTTCTTCATCCGGAGCACTCGCCATGATTGAACGCCGGCCCGGCCTTACCGTCCTGTCGCACGTGGTGCTGCTCCTGGGCATCGCCATCGTGGCCTTTCCCATCTACCTGGCCTTCGTTGCGTCGACCCACACGCGCGACGAGATCCTGCGCGTACCCATGCCGCTTGTGCCCGGCGCGCACATGGTCGAAAACTACACCGCGGCCCTTCTTGGCACCGAGACGCAGGGCGCGCGCGTGGTGGTGGGCCGCATGATGTGGATCAGCCTGGTCACGGCGCTGGTCATCAGCATCGGCAAGATCGCGATCTCGCTGCTCTCGGCCTTTGCCATCGTGTATTTCCGCTTCCCGTTCAAGAAGATCGTCTTCTGGATGATCTTCGTCACGCTCATGCTGCCGGTGGAGGTGCGCATCCTGCCCACCTACAAGGTGCTGGCAGATCTGAACATGCTCAACACCTACGCGGGCCTGACCGTCCCGCTGATTGCCTCGGCCACGGCGACCTTCCTGTTCCGGCAGTTCTTTCTCTCGGTGCCCGACGAACTGGTCGAAGCCGCGCGAATAGACGGCGCGGGGCCGATGCGCTTCTTCAAGGACATCCTGGTGCCGCTGTCGCAGACCTCGATTGCCGCGCTCTTCGTGATCCAGTTCATCTACGGCTGGAACCAGTACCTCTGGCCACTGCTGGCCACCACCACCGAAGATATGTACCCCGTGGTCATCGGCATCAAGCGAATGATCGCCTCGGGCGACGCCGCGGTCGACTGGAACCTTGTCATGGCCACCGCCATGCTGGCGATGATTCCGCCGGCCATCGTCGTGGTACTGATGCAGCGCTGGTTCGTCAAGGGCCTTGTCGACACTGAAAAATGAGCCCTGGCGCGCCAGCCACAACCTGATATTCAAAACACACAACATGTCAGCCATTTCCTTTCGCAACGTCATCAAGCGCTACGGCAAGGGTGCCAAGGCCAACCAGGTCATCCACGGCGTGTCGGCCGAGGTGAACAAGGGCGAATTCGTCGTCATCGTCGGGCCTTCGGGCTGCGGCAAGTCCACGCTGCTGCGCATGGTGGCCGGCCTCGAAGATATTTCTGCCGGCGACATCGCCATCGGCGGGCGCGTGGTGAACCAGCTCGAACCTTCCGAGCGCGACATTGCCATGGTGTTCCAGAACTACGCGCTCTATCCGCACATGAGCGTGTTCAAGAACATGGCCTACGGGCTGAAGATTGCCAAGGTGCCCGAGCCCGAGATCAAGACGCGCGTCGACAAGGCGGCCAAGATCCTTGAACTGGGCCACCTGCTCGAGCGCAAGCCGCGCGAGCTTTCGGGCGGCCAGCGCCAGCGCGTGGCCATGGGCCGCGCCATCGTGCGGCAGCCGCAGGTGTTTCTGTTCGACGAACCGCTGTCCAACCTGGACGCCAAGCTGCGCGCGCAGACCCGCCTCGAAATCCAGAAGCTGCACCGCGAGCTGGGCATTACCTCGCTGTTCGTCACGCACGACCAGGTCGAGGCCATGACGCTCGCGCAGCGCATCATCGTGATGAACGGCGGCGTGATGGACCAGTTTGCAACGCCCGAAGAGGTCTACAACCGGCCCGCCACCACCTTCGTGGCCAGCTTCATCGGCTCGCCGCCCATGAACCTGCTGCAGCATGCGCCCGGCGTGCGGCCGGGCCAGATTCTCGGCATCCGCCCCGAGCACATGAAGCTCGACGAAAGCGGCTGGTCCGTGCAGGTCGAGTCGGTCGAGCTGCTGGGCGCCGAGCGGCTGGTGTACGGCCGCATTGGCGACGAGCAGATCATCATGCGCACCGACGAAGGCGACCATCCGCCGGTTGCAGGCGACACGGTGAAGATTGCCGCGCGCGAAGACAAGCTGCACTGGTTCGACGCCGGCTCCGGCAAGCGGGCAGACTGAACGATGCCGGCATTGAAACCCTGGCCTTATCCCCGCTGGGTCGCGCACCGCGGCGCCGGCAAGCTGGCACCCGAGAACACCCTGGCCGCGTTTCGGCTCGGCGCGGCGCACGGCTACCGCATGTTCGAGTGCGATGCCAAGCTCAGCGCCGACGGCGTGGCCTTTCTCATGCACGACGCCAAGCTGGACCGCACCACCAGCGGCCGCGGCATCGGCGGCGAGCAGCCCTGGAGCGCGCTCTCGCAGCTCGATGCGGGCGGCTGGCATTCGCGCGCATTTGCGGGCGAACCGCTCGCCACGCTCGAAAACCTGGCCCGCTTCTGCCTGGCCAGCAACCACCTGCTCAACATCGAGATCAAGCCCACGCCCGGTACCGAGCGTGAAACCGGCGAAGCGGTGGCGCAGCAAGCCGCCCGGCTGTGGCAGGGTGCAACCATTCCGCCACTGCTCACGTCCTTCCAGGTCGAGTCGCTCAAGGGCGCACAGGCGGTCGCCCCCGAACTGCCGCGCGGGCTCCTGCTCGACGAGCTCTGGAGCGGCTGGCTGGCGGCGGCAACCGGGCTGGAATGCAGTGCCGTCGTGTGCAACCACAAGCTTTGGGACGCAACCACGGTCGCGCAAGTGCACGATGCCGGCATGCGCGCGCTGAGCTACACCGTCAACGACGAACAGGCCGCGCAACGGCTGATCGACCTGGGCACCGACGGCATCATCACCGACCGCGTCGACCTGTTCAGTCCGGCGGCCTGACACAGGCCCCGCCGCCGGCCGGGCGGCTCGACACACGCTGTCACGAGCCGCGCCGGGCCCGTAAATGGCGCCTTCTATGATGGCAGCCATGAGTTTCATCCCACGCCTGATGGCCTTTTGGCTGGCGGCCCTGCTGTCTTGCGGTGCCGCAGTGGCGCAGCCGGACGCCGGCACCGGCGCCAACAGCGCCGCCGCAGCCGCGGCGCTCGCGCCCGAACCCACCGTGGCCGACCTGCGCGAGCAGCTCTCAAAGATTACCGCCTCGGCCGATTCCGACACCGGCGCCGACGTGCGCAAGCTCGTCGCGCAGATCAACGACATCGGCACCCAGGCCGACAAGTTCGTTGCCGCCCGCACCGGCGAACTGGCCGACCTGAACGCCCGGCTCGGCGAGCTTGGCAACCCGCCGGCCGCGGGCGCGACCGAAGACCCCGACATCACGCGCCAGCGCGCCCGCCTGACCAAGGAACGCAATGCGCTGGATGCGGACATCAGGCTCGCGCGGCTCCTGGCCATCGACGTGCGACAGCGCGGCGCCGAGCTGCTTACCCAGCGCCGCGCACTCTTCGAGGCGCAGATCACCGAGCGCGCGCCCTCGCCGCTTGGCGGCGAGTTCTGGAACGACCTGCAAGAGGCATGGCCCAGCGATCTCGAACGCCTGAGCGCGCTGGCGTCCGGCCTGCAAGACGGGCTTTCGCAGGCCCTGCAGCAGGGACCACGAATGGCGGTGCTCTGGGCATTGGTCTTGGCGGTGCTGCTCGCCATACTCGGCAACTGGGTGGCCGAGCACCTGCTGACACGCATCGCCGCGCGGCTGCTGCCGGCCGGCCGGCTGCGGCGTTCGCTGCTCGTCATTGCCATCGTGGCGAGCCATGTACTGCTCGTTGCCGTCGCGGCGCACGGCTTCGTGTGGGTGCTGGAGCAATACGCCACCTGGCAGCCGCAGGCACGCAAGGCCATGCGCTCGATGGCGCAGGCGCTGGTGTTCATGGCCTTCGTGATCGGGCTGGGCCGCGCACTGCTCGCCACCGCGCGCCCCAGCTGGCGGCTGCCGCCCATTCCCGACGCCATGGCAACGCGCCTGGCGGCGCTGCCGTGGCTGGTGGCATTGGTGGCCGCGCTGGCCTGGACACCCGCCGAGATCAACCAGTTGGTGAACGCCAGCTTTGCGGCGGTGGTGGCCACGCATGTGCTCACTGCGCTGGTGCTCACGGCACTGGTCGGCGCGGTGCTCTATCGCCTGAAGCCGCTGCGCGCCGACGCCCCCGAGGCCGGCCTGCCCGAGCGCCCGATGTGGGTGGGCCTGCTGGTGGCATGCATCGGCGTGCTCATCGTCGCCATCTGGGTGCTGGTTGCCGTGGGCTATGTGGCGCTTGCGAGCTTTCTGGCTTCGCAGCTCACCTGGAGCGGCATCGTCGCGGCCGCCTTCTACGTGCTGTTCAAGTTTGCCGACGACGTTTTCATGGCCGGCGTGTCCTCGCGCAGCACCTTCGGCCAGCGCCTGCAAAAAAGCTTTGGCCTTGCGCCGCAAACGCTCGACCAAGTGGCCACGGTGCTCTCGGGCCTGAGCCGCGTGGCGCTTTTCTTCTACATGCTGATCGCCCTGGCGGCGCCGTTGGGCACCGGGCCCGGCGAAGTGTTCCAGCGCAGCGGCAAGTTCGGCACTGGCGTGAAGGTGGGCGAGTTCCAGCTGGTGCCCGGCGCCATCTTCAGCGCCATTGCCGTGGCGCTGGTGGGCTTCATCGTGCTGCGGGTGTTCAAGCGCTGGCTGGCGCGCAGCTACCTGCCCAGCACCCAGTTCGAACCGGGCATGCAAAGCTCGATCACCACACTGCTCGGCTATGTCGGCGGCATCCTGGTGGTGGCGTTCTCGCTCTCGGCGCTGGGCATCGGCATCGAGCGCATTGCGTGGGTGGCCAGCGCGCTGTCGGTGGGCATCGGCTTCGGCCTGCAGGCCATCGTGCAGAACTTCATCTCGGGCCTCATCCTGCTGGCCGAGCAGCCGGTGAAGGTGGGCGACTGGGTGGTGCTGGGCACCACCGAGGGCGACGTGCGGCGCATCAACGTGCGAGCGACGGAAATCCAGCTCGGAGACCGCTCGACCGTGATCGTGCCCAACTCCGAGTTCATCACAAAGACCGTCCGCAACATGACGCTGGCCAATGCGGAAGGCCGGGTGCTCATTCGCCTGCCGATGCCGCTGACCACCGACGCCCAACGCGTGCGCGATCTCATCCTGGAGGCCTGCCGCGCACACGAGGGCGTGCTGGAAACCCCCGCGCCTTCGCTCACGCTCGAGGGCATCGAGGGCGGCCTGCTCATCTTCCAGGCCATTGCCTATGTGCCCAGCCCGCGCCTGGCGGGCGGCGTGCGCAGCGACCTGCTGTTCACCATTCTGGAGCGCATGCGCGCGGAGCGGATCGAGCTGGTGCCCTATGCGGCCGTGGCGCCGCCGGTTGCCGCTTCGGACGGCACCGCGCCGACCGCAGCCTAGCCGCCTGTTACATCCCGATCACCCAAGCAGCGGGCAAATGCCCGTCCTGATCGATCAATTGTCCGGAGCCCTGAAAACGAACAATCTACAGCCATGAGCAGGCGATCTCTCGCCAAGGCTCGCCCGGAGCATGAATGGCTGAAGAAAGCGACCTCGAAAAAACGGAACCCGCCTCACCGCAGCGCCTTGAAAAGGCGCGCGAGGAAGGGGACGTTGCCCGATCGCGGGAGCTTGTCACCTTTGTGATGCTGGCCACGGCGGTTGCCGGCCTGTGGCTCACGGCGGGCTCGCTCGGGGGCACCTTGCGCGGCGCGCTGGCGCAGGGCATGCACTTCGACCGCTCTGCCGCATTCGACCCCACCTACATGATGACGCGCGCCGGGATCATGGCGTACGAGGCGCTGATCGCGCTGGCGCCGCTGTTCGGAATGATGATTGTTGCCGCGGTCGTCGCCCCCATGATGCTCGGCGGCTGGCTGTTTTCGGCCAAGGCGATCGGCCCCAAGTTCAGCAAGCTCGACCCGATTGCCGGCATCGGCCGCATGTTCTCGACGCAGGCCCTGTCGGAGCTGATCAAGGCGCTGGCCAAGTCGCTGCTGATCGGCTGGGTGGCCTGGCTGGTGATCATGGGCAACATCGACGAGGTCAATGCGCTCATGGCGCAGTCGGAGCGCGCCGCGCTGCCGCAGATGATTGCCCTGGTGGCGCGCAACTGCGCCCTGATTGCGTCCGCGCTGCTGCTGGTGGCCCTCATCGACGTGCCCTACCAGCTCTGGAGCTACTACCGCAAGCTTCGCATGTCGCGCGAAGACCTGCGCCAGGAGCACAAGGAAAGCGAGGGCGACCCGCACATCAAGGCGCAGATTCGCCGCCAGCAACAGCAGATGGCGCGCCGCCGCATGATGTCCGAGGTACCCAAGGCCGACATCGTGGTGACCAACCCCACGCACTTTGCGGTGGCGCTCAAGTACGTGGACCATGACATGCGCGCACCGCGCGTGGTGGCCAAGGGAAGCGACCTCGTCGCCGCACGCATTCGCGAGCTTGCGCGCGAGAACAACGTGGCCATTCTCGAAGCGCCGCCGCTCACGCGTGCGCTGTTCAAACACACCCGGCTGGGTGACGAAATCCCGGCCGGCCTCTACACGGCCGTGGCCGAGGTGCTGGCCTGGGTCTACCAGCTCAAGCGCTGGAAGAGCGAAGGCGGCGAAGCGCCGCGCACGCCGGTCGACCTGCCCATTCCCGAATCGCTCGAATACTCGCTGGACGCCGCATGAACGCCACGCTGACCCGCCTTCAGGCGCAACTGTTCTCCGGCGCCCAGTGGAAGGGCCTTGCCGGCCCGGTGCTGATCGTGCTCATTCTGAGCATGATGGTGCTGCCGCTGCCGGCGTTCCTGCTCGACCTGCTGTTCACCTTCAACATCGCGATGTCGGTGATGGTGCTGCTGGTGAGCATGTACACCATGAAGGCGCTCGACTTTGCGGCCTTTCCCGCCGTGCTGCTGTTCTCCACGCTGCTGCGGCTGTCGCTCAACGTGGCCTCCACCCGCGTGGTGCTGATCCACGGCCACACGGGTCCCGATGCAGCTGGCAAGGTGATCGAGGCCTTCGGCCACTTCCTGGTGGGCGGCAACTTCGCTGTCGGCGTGATGGTGTTCATCATCCTGGTGCTCATCAATTTCATGGTGATCACCAAGGGCGCCGGGCGCATTGCCGAGGTGGGTGCGCGCTTCATGCTCGACGCCATGCCCGGCAAGCAGATGGCCATCGACGCCGACCTGAACGCCGGCCTGATCGGCGAAGACGTGGCACGCAAGCGCCGCCAGGAAGTTGCGCAGGAAGCCGACTTCTACGGCTCGATGGACGGTGCCAGCAAGTTCGTGCGCGGCGACGCGGTGGCCGGCCTCCTGATCATGGTGATCAACATCATCGGCGGCCTGGTGGTGGGCATGGTGCAGCACGGGCTCGACTTCAGCAGCGCCGGCAAGACCTACACGCTGCTGGCGATCGGCGACGGCCTCGTGGCGCAGATTCCGGCGCTGGTGATCTCCACCGCCGCCGGTGTCATCGTGTCGCGCGTCACCACCGACGAAGACGTGGGCAGCCAGCTGACGGGCCAGCTGTTCTCCAATCCGCAGGTGCTCTTTCTCACGGCAGGCATCATCGGCCTGATGGGCATGATCCCGGGCATGCCCAACCTGGCGTTCCTGCTGATCGCAGGCAGCCTGGTGTGGCTGGGCCGGCGCATTCTCAAGCGCGCTCCGCAAGTCGCTGCCGAGCAAGTCGCCGCTGCGCGGGCCGCCGCCGCACCGGCAGTGGAAGCACCCGAGGCCACGTGGGATGACGTGGCGCTGGTCGATCCGCTCGGCATGGAAGTCGGCTACCGCCTGATTCCGCTGGTCGACCAGACCCAGAACGGCGAACTGCTGGGCCGCATCAAGAGCATCCGCAAGAAGACCGCGCAGGAAATCGGCTTTCTGGCGCCGGTGGTGCACATTCGCGACAACCTCGAGATTGCGCCTAACACTTATGTCATCAGCCTGAAGGGCGTCGAGATCGGCCGCGGCGAAGCCTTCCCCAACCAGTGGATGGCCATCAACCCCGGCCAGGTGACCGGCACGCTGCCCGGCACGCCGACGCAAGACCCGGCCTTCCATTTGCCCGCGGTGTGGATCGACGCCAACCTTCGCCAGGAGGCGCAGGTGCTCGGCTACACGGTGGTCGATGCCTGCACGGTGATGGCCACGCACCTGAACCACCTCATCCACACCCACGCCGCCGAGCTGCTGGGCCGCCAGGAAGTGCAGCAACTGCTCGACCAGATCGGCAAGACCGCACCCAAGCTCACCGAAGACCTGGTGCCCAAGATCATCTCGCTGAGCACGCTGCACAAGGTGCTGCAGAACCTGCTCGACGAGGAGGTGCCGATCCGCGACATGCGCACCATTCTCGACGTGATGGCCGAGCACGCGCCCACCGTGAAAGACGCGGCCGAGCTCACCTCGCTCACGCGCCTGGCGCTTGGCCGTGCCATCACGCAGCAGCTGTTCCCGGGCGATTCCGAACTGCAGGTGATCGGCCTGGACGGCGCGCTCGACAACGTGCTGCAGCAGGCGCTCGCCAACAACAACGGCATTGAGCCGGGCCTTGCCAACAGCCTGATGCAACAGACCCGCGCCGCAATTGCGCGCCAGGAGCAGATGGGCCTTGCGCCGGTGCTGGTCGTCCAGCACTCGCTGCGCGTCCTGCTCTCGCGCTTCTTGCGCCGCAGCTTCCGTCAACTCAAGGTTCTCTCGCACGCCGAGATACCTGACACCCGCAACATCAAGATCACCGCCACCATTGGAGGAAGAGTTTGAACACCCAGACCGACGTGCGGACCAGCGCACGCAAGTTCGTCGCCCCCACCAGCCGGGAAGCCCTGCGCCTTGCGCGCGAAGCACTCGGCGCCGAAGCGATGGTGCTGACCAATCGCGTGGTTGCCGAAGGAGTCGAGATCGTCGCCATGGCCCCCGACGAAGTGGAAGAAGTGCGAGCGAGCGCACCTGCGGCGCAAGCTGCAGCGCAACCCACCATGGCCGCTCTTGAGACAGCTCCTGCTGCAGCTCCAGTTGCAGCTCCTGCAGTGGCCCCAGCGTCCGCCTTCATGCTCACCCCCGCGCCTGCCCCTGCACCCGCCGCTGCACCGGTTGCAGTCGAAAGCGTGCTCGGAGAGCTGCACTCCATGCGCTGCATGATCGAAGAGCAGCTTGCCGGCGTGGTGTGGAACGACAAGCAGCGGCGCGACCCGATGCGCGGCCGCCTGCTGCGCACGCTGCTCGGCGCCGGCTTCAGCGCACGCCTGTCCAAGGCCATGCTGGAACACCTGCCCACCGGCCAGAGCTACGCCCAGGGCATGGCCTTCGTGCGCTCCGAGCTCATCCGGACCCTTCCGGTGCATGAAGACGAAGACGCGCTGCTGGCGCAAGGCGGCGTGTACGCGCTGATGGGCCCCACCGGCGTGGGCAAGACCACCACCACCGCCAAGCTTGCTGCGCGCTGCGTCATGCGCTTCGGCGCCGAGAAGCTCGCGCTGGTTACCACCGACAGCTACCGGATCGGCGCCTACGAGCAGCTGCGCATCTACGGCCAGATTCTCAACGTGCCGGTGTACGCGGTGAAGGACGCAGCCGACCTGCACCTGGTGCTGCAAGACTTGCGCGACAAACACATGGTGCTGATCGACACGGTCGGCATGAGCCAGCGCGACCGCGCCGTTTCAGACCAGATCGCGATGTTCTGCAACAGCCAGCGGCCAGTGAAGCGGCTGCTGCTGCTCAACGCGGCAAGCCACGGCGACACGCTCAACGAAGTGGTGCACGCCTACCGGCACGGCGGCGGCAACGAACTGGCCGGCTGCATCTTCACCAAGGTCGACGAGGCAACGCACCCCGGCGCACTGATCGACACCGTGATTCGCCATCGCCTGCCGGTGCACTACGTGTCCAGCGGACAGAAGGTGCCCGAGAACCTGATGCGCGCCGACCGCGCACAGCTGGTGGACAGCGTGTTCCAGGCCAACAGCCGCAGTGCGCTCTTCGTTCCCGGTGAAAGCGACATGCAGGACGGATCTGCCGCCAACGCCGATGCGTCCGCCGCCCAGGCCGAGGCCGAACGGCAGCGGCTGCGGTACCGCCAACTGATTCGCGCCATGGCACACGATGCGCAGGAAGTGGCCTCTGCCGCAACCGCGCTCGCCAATGCTCCGCTCGGCTTCGAGCAGTCGCGCGCGCTCTGGCGCCAGGCCGCCGACGAAAACGTCGGCCACAAGGCGGTGCTGCAGGCGCTGATGATGAACGCCACCAGCGACATCGCCACCGGCTGCGACACCCATCTGCTTGCGCTGTCGAGCCAGGTCGGACTCAAGTCCGACGAAGGCGGCGATGCCTACCAATGCCACGGCAGCCTGCTGCTGTCCGACCGCACCGGCATGCCCCTTGCCGCGCCCAACCAGTGGCTCTCCACCGGCACGGCCCGCAACCCGGCAGATCCGGCGCGCAGGCCCGGCGTTCGGCAAGTGCAATGGCTGCGCCAGCAGGACTTCGGCAAGACCGTGGTGCACATGCTGTCGCGGCTGCCCGCAGCCGAGCTCATGCTGCAGTGGAAAGTGCAGCGCCAGCAATGGCTCGCGCGCGCACCCGGCTCCACTGCGGTGATCGATCCGCGCACCGGCGAATACGCCACCCTCACCGGCCTGGACTTCTCGTTCGGCGAAGAGCGGCCGGTGACTTTCAAGGGCCGCCCCGCGCTGCAATCGGAAGCGCAGGCCAGCATCACGCTGCGCACCGATGGCGGCCCGCCCGGCCTGCGCTGCGTCGTGACACGCATCACCGATCCGCGCAGCCGCAAAGTGCTGGCGCAGACCTATGCGCTGTCCAACGTCGGCCAGGAGGTTTCGGTGCGGCAGCTTGCGCAATGGCAGGCTTGGGCCGCCGAGGCGGAGCCCTGCTTCCGCCTGCTGCGCCAAGGCCTCTCGGTCATCGGCGGGCTCGGCGAAGCGGGCGATCCGCACATGATGAAGCGCCTGCTCATCGCAGGCCAGGTCACCACCACCGTGTGGCGGCTGCTGCAGGCCGACGGCGACTGGGCGGTGCGCACGCGCGCATTGCTGGGCCAGTTGACCGGGCGCCCGGTGCGCCCCGGCCGCCCACTGTCGGGCAACGTGTTGTATGCAGGCATGGGCAAGCTGTTCTTCCTGCTGGAGGCGCTGGACACGTGAGCAAGCTGGTGCCGGATCAAGCCGACGGACTGCGGCGGCTGCTCGCGCAGTCGTCCGTGCGGCTCATTGCCATTGCGGGCATGGAACGCCGCCAGGGCGCCACCACGGCAGCGATGAACCTGGGCGCGGCCCTGGCCCACATGGGCAAGGACGTGCTGCTGCTGGACGAACACAAGGCCAGCGCCAATTCAACCCGTGGCGCGTGGGCCGTCGACCCGCTCGGAACGCTGGCCGATGTCGCCACCAGGCGGCTCACCTGCGAAGGCGCCGCCGCGCGCACCGAATGCGGCGTCAATGTGCTGCCGGCGCTCCCCGGCGCCCAGCCCGCCCATGTCGACCCGCGTCTTTTCTGGGACGGCGACGTGGTGCTGATCGACGCCGCACTCGACGGCGCCGGCCACCTGTCGCCGCTGGCGCGGCTGGCGGACGACCTGGTGGTGGTGCTGCAGCCCAACCCCGCGTCGATCACCGCCGCGTACTCGGGCATCAAGCGCCTGCACTACGCGCACGCGCTGCATCAGCTTCGGCTGCTGGTCAACGGCGTTGCCGATCCCGAAGCAGCCCGGCGGCTCATGGCCAACCTGATCGACACGGGCAACCGCTACCTGGCGATCTCAATGCATGCCGCAGGCTGGGTGCGCGCCGATCCGCACCTGAGCGATGCGAGGCGCCTGCGCCGGACCGTGGTGGAGGCGTTTCCGGCCAGCCCGGCGGCGGTGGACTTTCGCGTCATCGGCGCCGACGTTGCGCAGTGGCCGTGGCGCCCGGCCGCCCGCGCGCGAAACGCGGAGCCAACGCCATGGCTGCCCGAGCCGCTGGCGCCGCAACTAGCACATGAGGAGGGGGAAGGCCGTGTACACCGCCAAGGGCAACATTGAGAAGTCTCACCTGCTGAAGCAGCACCAGCCCATGGTGCGCCGCATGGCGCTCCAGATGCTGGCCAAGCTGCCCGCCAGCGTCGAACTCGACGACCTGATACAGGCCGGCATGATCGGACTGCTGGACGCTTCCACCCGCTACGAGGACAACCGCGGCGCCCAGTTTGAAACCTTTGCAAGCCAGCGCATCCGCGGGGCAATGCTCGACGAACTGCGCGCCAGCGACTGGGGTTCGCGCAACCTGCGCCAGCAGGCCCGCAAGGTCGAGCAGGCCATCCAGGCGCTTGAGCACCGGCTGGGCCGGCCCGCCACCGAAGGGGAGATCGCCAAGGAACTGAAGATGGACCTGGACGACTATCAGTCGCTGCTGCAGGAGATCCAGGGTTGCCAGTTGCTGTATGTCGAAGACTTTGCGCAAGAGGGCGAGTCGGACAACCCGTGGCTCGACCGCCAGGCGCGCGGCGCCCGCCCCGCCGCCGACGACGACCCGCTGGCACAGCTGCTCGAAGCAGGTTTTCGCCATGAGCTGGTCGACGCCATCTCCGCCCTGCCCGAGCGCGACCAGCTGCTGCTGAACCTGTACTACGAAGAAGAACTGAACCTGCGCGAGATCGGCGCCATCCTGGAAGTGACCCAGTCGCGCGTGTGCCAACTGCACAGCCAGGCCATCGCCCGCCTGCGCGCCAAGCTGAAAGATTTGCTCTAAGCCGCTTGACCCTCTCGTGGCGGCAGGGTCTACGATGCCCTCAACTTGAGAGGGAAGGCATGTTCTTGAAGATCGGCGAACTCGCCCGGCGCACCGGGCTGACAGTTCGCGCATTGCGCCACTACGACGACATCGCACTGCTCGTGCCGTCCGAAAGGTCCGGCGGCGGCTACCGCCTGTACGGCCGCAAGGACGTCGCCCGGCTCTATCGCATCCAGGCACTGCGGCGGCTCGACCTGCCGCTTGCAGACATCCAAGCACTTCTCGACAACGAGGCCGGTGGGCTCTCGGAGGTCGTGGCCCGGCAGGTGGCGCAGCTCGATCGCGAAATCCTCCAGGCATCGGCGCTGCGCACCCACCTTCTTGCGGTGCAGGGCCAGTTGCAGGCCGACGAGGAGCCCGGCATCGACGACTGGCTGCTGGCCCTCGAGAGCATGGTCGCGGGCACCAAGTACTTCAGCGACGACGAGCAGCGCATACTCAAGGCGCAGCGCGGCGGCGCCGCCGATGCCATGGCACCCGCACGCGCCGAATTGTCGGAGTTGCTGCGCAGCCTGGTGGCCGCCGGCACGCCGCCCGAGAGTCCGCAGGCGCAAGCCCTGGCGCAGCGCTGGATTGCATTGCTGCTCGAAGAAGCCGGCGGCGACGAGGGCCTGCTCATGAAGCTCTACGCCATGCACTGGAACGAGCCGTCGCTGCGTGCGCTCACCGGGGTCGACCGCGCGGGCATCCGGTACATCTCGCACGCCATGGCGTTTGCGCGCCTGCAGCTCTATGCGCCCTACTGCAGCAAGGAGGACATGGCCACGCTGCGCCGGCACTACGTTGCGCAGACCGATGCGTGGCCGCCGCTCATCGCGGAAGTCCGGCAGCAGTTGATGGCCAACGCCCCGCCCCACGGGCCCGCCATGCGGGCGCTGGCGTTGCGCTGGCAGGCGCTGTCGCTCGCCAAGGCCGGCGGTGACGCGGCACTGCATGCAAAGCTGCAGCAGGCGTTTCGACAAGACGCGGCGCTGCGGGCCGGCTCGGGCATCGACGAGGCGTTGGCGGCCTACGTCGGGCAAGCCATCGCGCAGCTCGACGGCACACCGCCCCTCATGACCAAACCCGAAGGCACCCAGTGAACGCAGCAGCGCAGAAGAACCCTCACTTCTTTACCGGCAACTACGCGCCCCTGACCGAAGAGCACGACATTGCCGCGCTCGAGATCGAAGGCGCCCTGCCACCCGGGCTCTCCGGCAGCCTGTACCGCGTCGGCCCGAACCCGCAGTTCGCACCGCGCGACGACAGCTATCACTGGTTCTCGGGAGACGGCATGGTGCACGCCTTCCATCTCGGCAACGGCAAGGTGTCGTACAGCAACCGCTGGGCGCGCACGCCGAAATGGCAGCTCGAACACGACGCCGGGCGCGCGCTCTTCGGCACCTTCGGCAACCCCGCCACCAGCGATCCGATTGCGCATGGCCAGAACGGCGGCACCGCCAACACAAGCATGCTGTGGCATGGCAACCGCCTGTTCGCGCTTGAAGAATCACACCAGCCTTTCGAGCTCGATGCGTTCACACTGGCTTCCAAGGGGCACCAGAGCTTCGGCGGGCGCGTGGCCTCGCGCTGCACCGCGCACCCGAAGATCGACCCCGAGACCGGCGAGCTGCATTTCTTCGCGTACTCGCCCGACGGCCCTTGCTCGCCGACCATGCTCTACGGCGTGATGGACCCGCACTGCGAAGTCACGCAAATGCAGTCGTTCACCGCGCCGCACGCCAGCATGGCACACGACTTCATGCTGACGCGCGGGCATGTGCTCTTTCCCGTCACGCCGCTGACGCTCAGCGTCGAGCGCGCGATGCAAGGCAAGCCGCTGCTGGCGTGGGACGCAACCAAGCGCACCCACGTCGGGGGTGATGCGCCGCGGCAGCGCGGCCGACACCCTGCGCTGGTTCGACACCGACGCCTGCCATGTGTTCCACGTGATGAACGCATGGGACGACGGCAACACCATCGTGGCCCATGTGATGCAGTCGGAAACCGCGCCCGGCCTGCCCGATGCCGAAGGCCGCGCCGGCGACCCGCACGCCATGGCCGCGCGGCTGTGCCGGTGGACCTTCGACCTGGCCGGCAAGAGCAGCGGCTTCCAGCGCGAATACCTGGACGACCTGGCGGCGGAGTTCCCGCGCATCGACGAGCGCTACACCGGCCGTCGCAACCGCTACGGCTTCTACACCTGCCATTCGACACCACGCGCGCGGGACGACTCTGAAAGCGTGCTCTACGACAGCCTGGCCCAGTTCGACTTCGAGAGCTCCACGCGCAGCCTGTACACACTGCCGCAGGGAGACGTGGTGTCCGAACCGGTGTTCGTGCCGCGCGCGGCGGATGCGGCCGAGGGCGACGGCTGGCTGCTTGCCGTAGCCTGGCGCGAAAAGGAACACCGCAGCGACCTGCTCGTGTTCGATGCCATGCGCCTGCCCGCAGGGCCGGTTGCGGTCGCCCGACTGCCGCACCGCGTACCGTTCGGCTTTCACGGGAATTGGCGTCCGTGCAACAAAGTGACTTTAGACACTGGGGCCAATCGTTCCTTCCCCCTAAATTTGCGCGGGGCCTGATCTCGGCCCTTTCGCAACAAACGGGGAGGATCGAATGAAGAAGTCCAGGGGCAAGCCACGCCGGCTCGCGCTTTCAAGATCGGCCATGGCCACGGCGGCGGCGGCGCTCATGGCTCTGGCGGGCTGCCAGAACATGCCCGCTCTCGACATGCAGATGGGCAGCCCATCCGCCAAGACGGTGGCTACCGGAAGCGCCGCCGGTTCGGCAACCGCCGGCGAAAGCAGCCAGCTCGAGCGCTGCGACTCGCCGCTGGGCACCGTCTCGCTGATCGAAAACGTCAATGCCGGCTGGTACACCGTGCTCACCGGCGAATACCGCCTGCCGCCCACGGCCAACCTGCTGCGCCTCCTGGTGCAGCAGTCGAACTGCTTCGTGGTGGTCGAGCGCGGCGCGGCCGGCATGAACGCCATGAACCGCGAGCGCGCGCTCATGCAGTCGGGCGAAATGCGCGGCGGCAGCAACTTCGGACGCGGCCAGATGGTGGCCTCCGACTACGGCCTTTCGCCCGAGATCGTGTTCAGCAACAACGACGCGGGTGGCCTTGGCGGTGCGCTGGGCGGATTGGTGGGCGGCGGACGAGGCCTCGCCATCGCCAAGCTGGGCGCGAGCTTGCAAACCAAGGAAGCCAGCGCGCTGTTGACCCTTATCGACAACCGCTCGGGCGTGCAGGTGGCGGCGGCCGAAGGCAGCGCTTCCAAGACCGACTTCGCGGGCTTTGCCGGTCTGAGCGGCGTCTCCGCAGCCGGGGGCATCGGCGGCTACACGCGCACTCCGCAGGGCAAGGTGATTGCCGCTGCGTTCATGGACTCCTTCAACCAGATGGTTCGCTCGCTGCGCAACTACAAGGCGCAGACGGTGCGCGGCCAGGGGCTCGGCGGCGGCGGGCGCCTGGGCGTGGATGGCGGAGCGGCGCCCTCGTCGACTTCGGCGCCGTCTGCGTCAAATCGCAGGAGAAAGTAGACCGCGGCCTTGGCTCGAACTGCCCCGGTTTCGGGGTCTTGGGCACGCCTTTAGAACCCGAGGCTCTCCAGCAGGTCGTCCACCTGGGCCTGGCCGGTCACCGCATCCGGGTTGCCGGCCACCACCTGCGGACCGTTCTGCAGGCTGTTGGCCTCCGCCTCGTGGCGCTTTTCAAGGTGCTTCTCGATGTGCGAGTTGTCGATCAGCACCTGGAGCAGTTGGGTCTCCACGTCGTTGACCACTTCCATCATCTTCTTGATGACCTGGCCGGTCAGGTCCTGGAAGTCTTGCGCCATCAGGATTTCGATCAGCTGCGTGTTGATGGCGCCGGCTTTCTGCGGCACTTCCTGAAGGTAGCCGCGCGTGTCCATGACCAGCTGGCGCGCATGGTCCAGTTCGACCGGGTGCGCAAACCATTCGTCCCACCGCTTGCTCAGCCCCTTGGCATTGCTTGCAAGGTCTTCCTGCAGCGGCTGCGCAAGGTCGATGGCATTGAGCGCGCGGTGCGCCGCCCGCTCGGTCATCGATGCGATGTAGCCCAGCCGGTCGCGCGCATCCGGAATGGCTTGCGCGGCCTTGGCCACCTGCTTGTCGAGCCCCAGCTCGCGCAGGCCTTCGCGCAATTGCCGGGTCAGCTGCCCGATGCGCCCGAGCAACTCTTCGGCCGTGTTCCCGTGCTCTGCGGGTTCGAGCGCAGCGTGTGTCATTTCAGGCCGCCTCTTTCTGGAGCTTCTCGAAGATCTTGTTGATCTTCTCTTCGAGCGTGGCCGCCGTGAAGGGCTTGACCACATAGCCGTTGGCACCGGCCTGCGCCGCCGCAATGATGTTTTCCTTCTTGGCTTCGGCCGTGACCATGAGCACCGGCAGCTTGCCGAGCTCGGGGTCGGCGCGGATGGTCTGCAGCATGGTCAGGCCGTCCATGTTGGGCATGTTCCAGTCCGACACCACAAAGCCGAAGTTTCCGCCGCGCAGCTTCTCGATGCCGGCAGCGCCGTCCTCGGCCTCGTCGACGTTCAGGAATTCGAGTTCCTTCAACAGGTTGCGCACAATGCGGCGCATGGTCGGGAAGTCGTCCACAACCAAGATTTTGATGCTCTTATCGATCACGATTTTTTCCAACTCCAACAGTTCGTTTTCAAACCCGGTTCGCACGTTCGCCGAAGGTGCGCAGATGGGCCAGCACGCGGCGCCCCATCTCGCCCAGCGGCGCCACGTCGTCAACGGCACCCAATGCAATGGCCTCGCGCGGCATGCCGAAGACCACGCAGCTGGCCTCGTCCTGCGCGAAGGTGTAGGCGCCTGCCTGCTTCATGCGCAGCAGCCCTTCGGCACCGTCTTTTCCCATACCCGTCAAGATCATTCCGATCGCGTTCTTGCCGGCGTGCCGCGCAGCCGAGTCGAAGAGCACGTCGATGGAAGGACGATGGCGGTTGACCGGCGGCTCCTCGTTCAGCTGGGCCACGTAGTTGGCGCCGCTGCGGCTGAGCGAAAGGTGAAAGCCGCCCGGCGCAATGTAGGCATAGCCCGGCAGCACGCGCTCGCCATGCTCGGCCTCTTTCACGGTAATGCGGCACAGGCCGTTCAGCCGCTGCGCAAAAGACCGCGTGAAGCCGGCCGGCATGTGCTGTGCGATGAGCACAGCCGGCGAATCCGGCGGCAGCGGCAGCAGCACCTCGCGGATGGCTTCCGTTCCGCCCGTGGAGGCGCCGATGATGATGAGCTTTTCGGTGCTCAGCAGCGGGCTGCGCAGCATCGGTTCTTGCGGGCTGTCCGGCGCACCCTTCGCCGAGGCGGCGTGACGGCTCGGCAGCAGCCGCGCCGCGGCGGCCGTGCGGATCTTGCCCGCGATGATCTCGGTGTACTGCATGAGGCCGTCGCGCACGCCGAGGCGCGGCTTGGTCACGAAGTCGATGGCGCCCAGCTCCAATGCGCGAAGCGCAATTTCCGAGCCGCGCTCGGTCAGCGACGACACCATGACCACCGGCATCGGGCGCAGGCGCATCAGCTTTTCAAGAAATTCCAGCCCGTCCATGCGCGGCATCTCGACGTCGAGCGTGAGCACGTCGGGGTTGGTCACCTTGATGAGGTCGCGCGCCTGCAGCGGATCGGCCGCGGTGCCGACCACCGTCATGTCGGCCTGGCTGTTGATGATCTCCGTCATCACGCTGCGGATCAGCGCCGAATCGTCGACGCAAACTACCTTGATCTTCTTCATGCGACCCAACTTCCTTTGCCATACGTGGCAGACCATTTGCGCAGCAGCTCGCCTTCGTCGTGCTGGACCGCCTGAATATCGACTTGCGCGCGCAGCTTGCGCACCACCGCCTTGCCGGTGGGCAGCAGGCACACCCGGCGCGCGTGCAGGCCGCGCAAATCTTGCGCGGCAATGGTGATGCGCTGCTTCTCGAGGTAGCGCAGCACGAAGTCGGCGTTGCGACCGCCGATGTTGAGCATCGTCATGTTGGCGAGCACCGCGGCACCGCCGAACACCTTGGCCCGCAGGCGCTCGCGCCTGGCGCCCGCGCGCAGCATTTCGGCAATGAGCACGTCCATGGCATAGGCGCCATAGCGCATCGACTCGACCTGGTCGCGAGCATCGGCCTCGGCATCGTCCGGCAGCATGAAGTGGTTCATGCCCGCAACGCCGGATTCCACGTCGGTAATGCAGGCCGCCACGCAGGAGCCCAGCACCGTCGTCAGCAAGATACCGGCATCGGTCACGTAGTACTCCGCCGGCAGCAGCTTGACCGCGGTGCAATCGAAGTCGCGGTCGAAGTAGTGGTGCGTAGCCACCGAGCCGGGCACGGCCGGCGGCCTGGAACCGCGCTCCTGAAGGAGGCTTGGGTTCATGCGCGCGCCTTGCTCAGCGTGTACACCGTCTGCCCCACCGTCTTGAATGTCTGGTTGACCAGCGACGCGTTTTCGGAATGCCCGGCAAACAGCAAGCCGTTGGGCTTGAGCAGCGGCACGAAGCGGTCCAGCAGCTTCTTTTGCGTGGGCTTGTCGAAGTAGATCATCACGTTGCGGCAGAAGATCGCGTCCACGGGCTCTTTCACCGGCCACCCCGCGTCCAGCAGGTTGAGGCGCGAGAACTTGACCATGGCGGTCACTTCGGGGCGCACCCTCACCTTGCCCGCGTTCGCACCGGTGCCCTTGTTGAAGAAACGCCGCAGGCGCTCCGGAGAGAGCCGGTTGACCTGTTCCATCGTGAACACGCCGGCCGAGGCCCTGGCGAGCACCGAGGTGTCGATGTCGGTGGCAATCACGCGGGCGCTGCTCGCGCGCTCGCCCAGTGCTTCCATCAGCGTGATCGCAATCGAATAGGGCTCTTCGCCGGTCGACGCTGCCGCGCACCACACGGTGACGGGCTGGGTTGCCTTGCGCGCCAGATCCGCAAGCACCGGAAAGTGGTGCGCCTCGCGAAAGAACGACGTCAGGTTGGTCGTCAGCGAATTGATGAACAGCTGCCACTCGTCGCCGTCGCGGCTGTCTTCCAGCATGTTCAGGTAGGTGGCGAACTGGGGCAGCCCCAGGTCCCGCAGGCGGCGCGAAAGCCGGCTGTACACCATCTGCCGCTTGTGCTCGCCCAGGGCGATGCCGGCGCGGCGGTGAATGAGCGTGCGAATCCGTGAGAAGTCGCTGTCGGTAAAAAGAAATTCGGACGTCATGCTCAATGCCATCAATGGCCGTCAATGGGCACCGCGTCCTGCGACCAGGCCAGCGCGGAAAGGTGTGCGGCGTTGACCTGGTCGGCGCTCAGCAGCAGCGCTTCCGAAAGGCGCGCCGCATCGCCGGTGTTCAGTTCGCAGGCCTCGGCCAACGAAAGGAAGGGTCCATACACGCCGCCGCGCGTGAGGATGGCCTGCTGCACCGAATCGGAGAGCTGCACCTTGTTGAGCACCTCTTCCATCGGAACGCCGAGCAGCTGGTCGATGAGCGAGAACATGCCCACCACGAACAGGTTGTCCGACTCGCCCCGCGGCAGCATGATTTCGCCCATCAGCTCGACAAAGCGGCCGCGCATGATGGCCTTCTTCATCATGAAAGGCGGGCTTCCGGTCGGGTTGCTGGTGGCCAGCAGCATCGACAGCCAGCGGAACAGCGGCGAATAGCCGAGCATGGTCACGGCATGGTGCAGCGAGTGAATCTCGACACCCGCTCCCACGGCGGGCGAATTCATGTGGCGCAGCAGCCTGTAGGTGAGCGCCGCGTCGCGCTTGAGCGCGGCCTCGATCTCGCGCAGGTCTTCGTTGCGCTGGATCATCTGCAGCAGCCGCATGATCAGGATCGATTCGGGCTCCAGCGCGTCGCTGCCGGTTTTTGCCACGGGCGGCGGCAGGCCGCACCTCGGATCGGCGAACACGTCGATGCGGCGCGCGGCGCAGGCCTCGAAGTCTTTCCATGAAGCCATGCGCGTTGCAATCGGCTGCACGGGCATGTGGTCGGGCTGCTCGCCGCGGCGCGCGGCCGCAACGAGCAAGGGGTCTCCGTCGCCCACGTCGAAGTGGGTCACCATGCCAAGCAGCTCGTGGTCTTCGGGCAGCGACGTGGCGCCGCGCAGCATGAAGCTGAACCCCTGCTCGCGCAGGAACAGGAGCACCGGCCGCAACTCCTCATTGGCAAGATCGGCAAGCTCCACGCAAAAAACCGTGTACTCGGGTGGGAGCGATTGCAGCGCGCCGTGCGCGAGCGATTCCGCATTCACATCGAAGAACAATTCGCTGCGCCCCAGTTGCCAGGGGGTATCGGGCGGATTGAGGTGCTCGGTCACGCAGGCCACAAGGGCCTTGAACTGCGTGAGCGCGTCCGGCGCTTGTTCGGGCGGGGCCGCCGGGCGCCAGCTGAGCTTGTAGCCTGCCACGCGCTTTTGCGCATCGAGCAGCAGGTTGTAGGCCACATAGCCGTCTGCATTGCGCAAGGCCGTCAGGTCTTTCGACTGCCCGGCTGCCGCGGTTTCTTCGGCGTTGGAGCGCCGGAAAAAATCAAAACGCATTGCATCGTCTCCGTATGGTCATCGTTGTCAGGCGGCAACCGGGTCCAGCCGGGCCGCATGGGCCAGGGCGGAGGTGCGCGTTGCGTGCGCGCGCTGGATGCGGGGCATGGCGTCCACGTCGATGATGAAGGCCACGCTGCCGTCGCCCAGGATCGTTGCGGCCGAAATGCCCGGAACCTTGCGGTAGTTGGTTTCCAGGTTCTTCACCACCACCTGGTGCTGGCCAAGCAGTTCATCGACCAGGAGCGCAAAGCGAGACTCGCCCGCCTGCACGATCACCAGAATGCCCTGCGTCGGATCGGTTTGCGCACCCGACACGTCGAACACGCTGTGCAGCTCGATGAGCGGCAGGTATTCGCCGCGCACCTTGATCACGTGGCCGTCGCTGGTAATGGAGTGCAGGTGCTCGGGCCGCGGCTGCAGCGACTCGATCACATAGCTCAGCGGCAATATGTAGGCCTCGGTGCCCACCTTGACGGACATGCCGTTCAGGATGGCCAGCGTGAGCGGCAGCACGATGCGGGTGGTGGTGCCCCAGCCCTCGCGCGAGCTGATCTCCACGTGCCCGCCCATCTCCTGGATGTTGCGCTTGACCACGTCCATGCCCACGCCGCGGCCCGAAATATCGGTCACCTGCTCGGCCGTGGAGAAACCCGGCGCAAAGATCAGCTGCCACACCTCGTCGTCGGGCATCGTCTCGGAAACCGGCAACCCCTGCTGCATGGCCTTGGCCAGGATCTTTTCGCGGTTGAGGCCGGCGCCGTCGTCGCTCACCTCGATCACGATGTTGCCGCCGTGGTGCTGCGCCGACAGCAACAGCTGCCCTTCGGCCTCCTTGCCCTTGGCAATGCGCTGCGACGGCGTTTCGATGCCGTGGTCCAGGCTGTTGCGTACCAGGTGGGTCAGCGGGTCGATGATGCGTTCGATCAGGCCCTTGTCGAGTTCGGTTTCCTTGCCGAAGGTGTCCAGGCGCACCTCCTTGCCGAGCTTGGCACTCACGTCGCGAATCACGCGCGGGAAGCGGCTGAACACGTAGTCCATCGGCATCATGCGGATCGACATGACCGACTCCTGCAGGTCGCGCGCGTTGCGCTCCAGGTGCCCCAGGCCGCTCAGGAAGCGCTCGCACTCCACCGGGTCGAGCATGGTGGCGGCCTGCGTCAGCATCGATTGCGTGATGACCAGTTCGCCGACCAGGTTGATGAGCTGGTCGACCTTTTCCACGTCCACGCGGATCGAACTCGAATCTTTTGCTGCCGTTGCCGCGCCCGCGGCTGAAGGCTTGGCGGCCGCACTGGCGGGTGCGGCGACGGGCCGGGTTGCTGCGGGGGCAGCCGGTGCAGCGGCAGCGGCAGGCACGGCCGCGGCGGCGGGCGCATTCGCCGCGGTCGCCGCCGTTTCGGCGCCTGCAGAGCTGGCGGATTCCGCGGTGATCTCGATCTGCGATTCGTCGATGACAAAGCAGCACACGGCGATGATGTCGTCCGGCGAGCAGGTGGTCTCGAGCACGACCGTCAGCTGGTCGTTGCTGCGCGTGCGCGACAAGAGCTTGCCGAGGTTCCCGAGCTCATCGGCCAGCAGGTCGCATTCGCTGTCGGAAAGGCGCGAGAACCTGATGCGCAGCGCGTCGTGCCCCGGTGCGGCCGCCGCAGCGGCAACAACGGGGGCGGCAACCACCACAGGCGCCGGGGCGGGGGCCGCTGCCGGAGCGGCGGTTGCGCCGCCCTCGGTCTCGAGCGCGAGTTGCCGGAGCACTCCGCAGATGTGGGCGACCATTTCGGGATCGGGTTCGTTCTCGGCCTGATAGGCAATCAGTTGTTCTTGCAAGGCGTCCTTCGTTTCCAGAAATGCATCGATCATCGAGCGGCTCAGGTCCAGTTGGCCGTGGCGCGCGCGGTCGAGCAGGGTTTCAAGCAAATGCGTCGTATCGGTCAGGGCGACAAAGCCGAACGTGGCCGCGCCGCCCTTGATGGAGTGCGCCGCACGAAAGATGGCGTTGAGCTGCTCGCTGTCGGGCGCGTCGGCATCCAGCTCGAGAAGCAGCTGCTCCATCTGCGCCAGAAGCTCGACGGCTTCGACAAAAAATGCCTGTGTGAACTGACTGAGATCCATCGTTGCTCCGAACCGGCTTGTTGTTGGTGCCGGCATCAATGTCTATGGGTGCTCTGCAGAAGCGCCGCCGCCGGCGCTCCCCCTGGCCGTTACCTTGACGCTCTGGGCGGGAAGCAGCGGCGAAGGCGACGGCTGTAACTTGGCGGGCCAGCTTGCGGCCTTGCCGCCTCCGCTGTTCTCGCGCTCTATCTGGTTCTGGGTGCGGTGGTTGAGCAAAATAATGCTGATGCGCCGGTTGATCGGATTGCGCGGATTGCTCCGGTCCAGGTGCATGCTGTCGGCCAGCCCGACCACGCGCAGCACCTTGTTCTCTGCCATGCCGCCCACCACCAGTTCGCGGCGCGAGGCGTTGGCCCGGTCGGCGGACAGCTCCCAATTGCCGTAGGAGCGGTCTCCGTTGGAATAGACGATGGCGTCCGTGTGCCCCGACAAGGTGATCCTGTTGGGCAGTTCATTGAGCGTGGGCCCGATCTCGCGCAGGATGGCGCGCATGTGCGGCACCAGCTGCGCGCTGGCCAGGTCGAACATCGGGCGGTTCTCGCTGTCGACGATCTGCAGGCGCAGCCCCTCGGTGGTGATGTCGATCAATATCTGCGAGCGGAACTGCTTGAAGACCGGGCTGTTCTCGATGAGCTTGTCGAGCCGGTCTTTCATGCTGGCCAGGCGCTCGGCATCGGCGTCTTCTTCGGCGTCGGCGCGCTGGACCTCGCCGTCGATCCGCGTGCTCGGGTCCATGCCGCCGCCCGGAATCACGCTTTCGCTGGTGCTGCTCTTCTCGCCACCGTTGATGGCCACCTTCAGCGGCATGCGAAAGTGCTCGGCAATGCCTTCGCGCTGCTTGGGAGAGGCATTGGACAAGAGCCACATCACCAGAAAGAACGCCATCATGGCCGTCATGAAGTCGGCATAGGCGATCTTCCAGCCGCCGCCGTGCCCGCCGCCTCCGTGCGAGGCAACGCGCTTGACGACGACCCTGTGTTTTTCCGCGCTCATGGCAATGTTCAGGCCGGGGATCAGCGGGCCTTGACCTCACGCACGTGGGTGTCCAGTTCGGTGAAGCTGGGCCGCTCGGTAGAGAACAGCACCTTGCGGCCGAATTCCACCGCCAGCTGCGGCGCATAGCCGTTCAGGCTTGCGAGCAGCGTGACCTTGGTGCACTGGTACAGCTTCATGCCCTCGGCCACCTTCTGCTCGATGAGCGAAGCCAGCGGCGATACAAAGCCGTAGGCCATCAGCACGCCCAAAAACGTACCCACCATGGCGTGCGCAATGAGCGCGCCCATTTCGGACGGCGGCAAATCGGCCGATGCCAGCGCGTGCACCACGCCCATCACGGCCGCAACAATGCCCAGCGCGGGCAGCGCGTCGCCCACGCGCGAAAGGCTGTGCATGGGCACTTCGGCTTCGTGCTTGATGGTCTCGATCTCGTGGTCCATCAGGGCTTCGATCTCGAATGCATCCGTATTGCCGCTGATCACCAGCCGCAGGTAGTCGCACAGGAACTCCATCACAGGTGCGTCGGCCAGGATGTTGGGATAGCGGGCAAAGATCTCGCTCTTGGCCGGGTCCTCCACGTCGGACTCCAGCTTCATCATTCCTTCCTTGCGCGCCTTGGCCAGCAATTCATAGAGCAGCGCCAGCAGGTCCAGGTAGAGCTGCCGGTTGTGCTTGGACGAGCGCAGCAGGAGCGGCAGCTCCTTGAGCGTGGACTTGATCGTCTTGCCGTTGTTGCCCGCAATGAAGGCGCCCAGCGCGGAGCCGCCGATCATCAGCAGCTCGACCGGCTGGAACAGCACCCCAAAATGCCCGCCCATGAGCGCGTAGCCGCCGAACACGGCGCCTATCACCACCAGATAACCAACCAAAAGGAGCACGCGCTTCCCCTACTGCCCTTGAGGCGTCGATTCAAAAGCCCTGCCCGCGGGGGCAAGGTCCGCTTTTTTCAATGAAGTCCACCACCGTCGAGTGCCGATTCCACGGCCAGGCCGATGCTTTCCATGCCGGGCACCGCGATTTCGCCGCCAGCGGCGCGCTTCGAGCCACGCGCCTTGCCCGCACGCGATGGCGGACGGCACAGCACGCAGACATAGCCGCTCTTGTGGTCGTGCGCATGCGCCACGAACTGGCCCGCGCAGCGGCAGCAGGTGCTCAGTTGCAGCATGTCGCTGTCGAAGAAGCGAACCATCGTGTATGCACGCGTGAAATCCAGAATTGGTTCGCTTTCTTGCGCTTCAATTTGCTGCAAATACAATTTGTAGCTTTTAATCAATACCCAAACCTTTTCCTCATCGGAATGGGTTTTCATGAATTGATACATGTTGTAAAACATTGACGAATGGATATTCGCCAGCCATGTCATATACCAATCGGTCGAAAAAGGGAGCAGCCCCTTGGGCGGTGAAACGCCCTTGATTTCCTTGTAGAGCCGGATCAGCCGCTCGCGGCTCAAGCCCACTTCGGACTCGAGGAACTGCAGGCGGGCGCCGAGGTGGATCAGCTGGATGGCCAGCTGCACTTCGCGCACTTCGCCAAGGACGCTCTTGGTGCTCATACCGATGCGGTTTCTTTTTGGGACTGCAGGCTTCGTGCCGACATCAGGATCGACATGTGCGCTTGTTGCAGCATCGTGTCCTTACCTTCGCCAACTACCGCCGACATGGAGGCATGCTCGTCGAGGCGGAAACTGCACAGCAGGAAGTTCGAAGCCGCGAGCTTGAGGATCTGCGCCAGCGACATATTGGCCAGCATGTCGGCCAGTTCACGGCTCACGCCAAGGCGGAACATCGCAGCCACACGGTCTTGCTTGACCAGCTTCTGCGCCAGCAACATGTAGGCGAGATTGATGTCGCCGATCTCCCGGGAGATCTCGCCGTTGGCCACGTTCATCACAATATCCGTTTCCAAAATGCACTCCGTTCAGTCATGTCTTGAGTGAATTATTCCAACTATTTAACACTTTGTAACTTTCCATCACGGCCAAACTGTAAAGCGAGCTACAAGTACATGTAAGCTTTTGTTGCAACCGCGTTACTGGGTTTCCCCCGATGAAATTAGTTCTCATTTATTTCCTGAAGTTAATGACAAAGCATTAACTTTTTCGAGCCCTGCAGCGCCATCGCCGGCCTCGATGCCATGGACCCACGCCATGACCTCCGCAACGGCCAAATAAAGCTGCGGCGGGATCTGCCGGTCGAGGTCCACCTGCATCAACAACCCGATCAGGTCTGCCGAGGCGTGCACATACACGCCGTTCTCCCGCGCCTGCCGCAAGATCGATTCCGCGGTGACGCCGTAGCCCTTGGCCACGACGACCGGCGCCCTTGCCTGGTCGGCATAAGACAGGGCCACCGCGCTCGGGCGCATATCCGGTGAAGCAGTCATTCGGCATGCTCCAGCGGGCTCATCGCGGTAATTTGCAAGTCTTGCAAGCGCAATCCGGCGGCTTCGAGGCGCGGGGCAAGCTCTCCGCTGTCGCTGCGCAGGCGCGCGAGCGTTGCGGTTTCGCTCGCGGCCAAGCGCGCCTGAACGAGTTCGCCCGTCAGGCTGAGCCGAAGATCGACGGCGCCCAGCTTCGGCAAAGCCAACGATACGGTGGTCGACCAGCGGCGCGGGCGCTCATTGCGCTCTTCGCTGCGCTGGTCTCCGGATGCATCTGCGCCTTCATCGGCCTCTTCGTGGATCGACCACTCCATCGGAACGTTCGGCCATGCCTGGCCGCTCCAGCGGAAAACCGATGTCGCCAAAAGATCGAGCTGCTGATGCACCAGCGCCACGGTTTGCGGATGAATCATTTCAGCCGGTGCGGCAGCCGGAGCCGCCGTGCGCGCCGAAGAAGCGGACGTGCCGTTTTCGCCAAGGTCGCGGCCGAGGGTGCGTTCGTTGGAAACCACGCCCAGGTCAACCGGGAACGCCGGTGCCGAAACCACCGGAACACCCTGGCTGGTGTACACGGATGCTTGCGGCACCTGCGTCGGCGCAGCTTGCGGTACAGCAACAGGTTGCCCTAGTGCAGGCGCGCCCGGCAGGGCTTGGCCCACAACGGAAAGAGACTGGCCCGCAGCAGCAGCAGCAACCGGTTGGCCTGCGGCCGGAACCGACAGGACCGGGTCCGCACCAGGAGGCCGGCCCGCGACCACTTGGCCCGCCTGCTGCGGCTGGGCCACTGCTGCAGGGCCGGGCGTGGCTGGCGTTGGGGCGGTGGTGCCCTGCGTCAAGCGCACTTGCGGCTCCTCGGCCAACTGCTGCAAGGTACGAAGGCCGTTGGCAAATTCGGCCAGATGCGATTCGTAGAACATGCCGCTGCCGCTCAATGTTTGCGCCAGCGCGCCGGCGAGCACGGGCGCCGCGGGCGTCTGCGCCGACGGCCACACGGGTGCCGTGCCGCGCACCGGCTCGGGCTCGGCATGAAGATCTGCCAGCACCGCGCTGATGGCGCGAGCCGCCGCAGACCACTGCGTGGCAACCGAAGCCGGCGCATCGGCAGCGCCGCGCGGCGCGCCAGCAGGCACCCGGGCCGGCAACACGGCCTCGAGCAACGAGTGGGAGGGCAGCCGGACATCGTTCTTGACCTGCTGGACCTCGGCCACGGGCCCGGTCGGCAAGCTGGTGCCAACCTCGGTCTGCAGCGCCGCGAGCTCCGGCCGCAGGGAAGCGAGCTTCGTTGCGAGCGGTGCATCGGAAGGTCCGATCGATCTGTTCATTGCGTGGCCGTGCTGTCTTCTTGCAGGTCAATACGGCGTGCCGTATGCCTTGCCGAGTTCACTGCGCTTTTGCAACTGGCCCATCTTGGCCATCAGGCTCTCGAGCTGCGGCTTGACCAGCTCGCACACCTCTTCCTGGTCGGAGTGAATGCAATCGATCAGGCTGCGCACCCGTTCCAGCTGAGCGGCGTCCAGCGACACGGTGCCGATGGCCTTGAGCCGGTCCACCACTGCGGCGCAGCGCGCTTCCAGTTCAGGCAGCCGTTCCCACTCCTTGGTGCGGGCGAGCGCCGCCATGAGCGACATGGTCGAGGCCAGTTCGCCATAGCAACGAAGGACTTCGTCGCGAACCGGCACGGCCTGCGAATCCGGTGTTTCAGTTGTCGACACTTGCGCCACCGACTTCGCGCCATGCAGACGCAATGTTTTCGAGAATTGCCTCGGCCTCGTCGAGCGCCTTTGCATCCTGGCGCAGGTTTGCGTACAGGAGCCGGCGGATCACGAAGTCGTACAACGCCGACAGGTTGGCCACCAGCTCGGCACCCGCGGCGCCTGCCGCCTTGGCGTCCAGGCTGGCTTTCAGCCCGTTGTCGACGATGCTGATGGCCTTGGAAATTGCGTTGCCCCTGGCAATCGCATCGCCGCTCGCCATGTGGTGGCGAGCCATGCCGATGGTCGTGATGACGCCGTCGAACAGCATCACGATGAGCTGGTGCGGAGACGCGCTCATTGCGCGCGTTTCCATGCCGAGCCGTGCATACGCGCCGGCGCCTGTACGATGGTTGTGGGGTGTGTACATCGGTTGCCTCTCGGGAACGCTTCTTTACTTGGTACTGTTGCTCATCGCCGCGAACTGCTGCGTGAGATAGCTCATGGTGTTGTTCATGGTGGCGACCAGCACGTCGAGCTGGGTGAACTGCGCGCGATAACGGGCAACGGTCGCGTCCACGCGCTTCTGCACGGCGTTGTATTGGTCGGTCAGGTCGTCGAGCGTGGAGCCGATGCCGTCGGTGGCGGCCTTGAGGGCGCCACCCGTCGACGTCAGGTCGGTGACCAACGCGCCCATCTGCTTGGCAAAGCCGGACGTGCCCGACGTTTCGCTGGTGAAGAGCGCCGCCACGCCGGGCAGGTTGTCGCTCAGCGCCTTGCTGAGCTTGGCATCGTCGATTGCGAGCGTGCCGTCCTTCTGCAGCGTGATGCCGATCTCGGACAGCACCTTCATGTCCTTCGGGCCGCCGGGCTGCGGCGTCGTGAGCGTCTGGCGCACGCGCGACAGCATGGTGCGCAGCGTCTGGTCGCCGGTGAGCGCCGCGGCCGTCTTGGTCTCCGCGTCGTAGGCAGTGAGCTTGTCCGACGTGGACTGCAGGCTGTTGTAGGCGTTCACGAAAGCGGTGATCGCGGTCGACACGGTCCCCGTGTCCGAGGTCGTCCTGAGGTCGGTCTTGCCCGTCGTCGCCAACGTCAGCGTGACGCCCTGGATGGCTTCGGACACGGTGTTGCCCGAGCTGGTGATGTCGATGCCGTTGACGTTGAGCTTGGCGTCCTGCGCGACTGCGGTCTGGCGCATGGACTGCGCGCCGGCCGGGTTGTAGCCCACCAGGTTCTGCAGCGCCGCGTCGCCCGCGACCGAGATCTGCATGCTGGAGGCCTCGCCGCTGCGCTTGGAGGCCAGCACCAGGCGGAACGGCGTGCCGCTGCCGTCGTTCACGATGCTCGCGGTCACGCCGATGTCGGCCTTGTTGATGGCGTTGCGAATGCCTTCGAGCGTATTGTTGCTCGCGTCGATGGTGATTTCCGCGGCCGGACGGCTCACGTCGGCGTTGAAGCCGGCGCCGGTGTACTGCCCCGTGGCGGGATCGAGCGTGCCGCCATTGATGGTGCCGAAGTTCACCGTTATCTTGCCGCTGCCGATCGCGGTGGTAGCGCCGGCCTGGCCGGCGGACACCAGCGACTGCGGCTGGGCCAGCTGCGTCACGTCGATGGAATAGCTGCCTGCCGCCGCAGTTTCGCCGGCGGCCGCCGAGAGAATCTTCGGATCGGAAACGGCCGCCTTCACCGTCTGGAAGAAGCTCGGGCTGTTCAGCTTGTCGCTCGCCGTCTTGAGCGCGGTCAGTGCGCCCTGCACCTGCGAGAAGGCCGACAGCTTGGTGGTGTAGCTCGTTGCCTTGCTCTGGATGAGCTTCAGAGGCTGGCTCTCCGCCGTCTCGAGATTGGTCAGGAGGGTGCCGAGTTCAAGATTGGATCCGACGCCGATGCTGCTGATGGCCATGGGTGTATTCCTTTGGTGTGTAGGTCGATCAGGCGTTCTGGCTCATCAGCACGCCGGGCACCTTGCCCAGCAGCTTCGCAATGCGCAGCACCTCTTCGGAGGGAATCTGGCGAATCAGTTCGCCGCTCGCGCGGTCCACCACCTTCACCACCAGCCGGTCGGTGTCCTCGTCGACCTCGAAACGCACGCCGATCGACTGGTCCGCCATCGACGCGTTGATCTCGCGAATCGCGTTCTCCAGCGCCTCGGGCGCCGCAAGAACGCCGTCCTCCGCCTTGCCCGCAGATCCGCCGGCCAAGGCGGCCATGGCCTCCACACCGCCGGCGCGGCTGCTGGGCACTGGTGCGGCCCGCATGCTCTCGGCCGCAGGCCCGACGGGGATGGACATGACTTGAACTCCTGTTGTTCGCTTTTCTCTGCGGCCTCCACGCCGGAGCGGCCGCAGGCCCGACGGGGATGGACATGACTTGAACTCCTGTTGTTCGCTTTTCTCTGCGGCCTCCGGCGTGGAGGCCGCAGAGAAAAGCGCAGCCGCAAGGCCGGCGGGCCTCGCGTCTGCGCCATGCGCACCGGCCTTTCGGCCGATGCGCGTGGGCGCTGGTTAGCTTCTCAAGATCAACGCAGGAGCGAGAGGACGCCTTGGGTGGTCTGGTTGGCCTGCGACAGCACCGAGGTACCGGCTTGCTGCAGGATCTGCGCGCGGGTCATGTTCGACACTTCCACGGCGTAGTCGGCATCTTCGATACGCGAGCGGGCGGCCGACAGGTTGTTGGTCGTGTTGCTCAGGTTCGTGATGGTCGATTCGAAACGGTTCTGCACCGCACCGAGGCTGCTGCGCAGCTCGTCAACGCTGGCCAGGGCCGCGTCGATTGCCTTGAGCGGATCCGGGTTGTACTGCTCGCCCAGCGTGACGGTGCCGTCGGCAGCCACGTTGGCCTTGTAGTACACGTCGGCGCCGTTGGCTTCGCCCTTGACGACGTAGCCACCATCGCTGCCGTCTTCCAGCGTGACCTTGTGCAGGCTGGGCGACGAGCCGACCTTGTCGGCAGCGAGGCCGGACAGGTTGGCGGTAACTGCAGGCACCGCGACCGGCGGAACTTCGTAGCTGGTGATCGAGTCCGAGATGCCGGTGGCCGGCGGAGCTGCCGTGGCGAAGTCGCCGCTGTCGTAAGACACTTGGCCGGTTGCGGCATCGAAGGTTGCAGCGATGACGTTCGTACCGTTGTCCTTGGACACGAAGAAGTCGCCGTTCTGGTCGACGTACATCTCGATCGAAGCAGCAGCGTCGGAGTTCACGGCCGTGACGTTGTCAACGTTGACAGTTGCGCCGTTACCGGTGGAGATCTCTTGGCCGGCGGCAGCCAGGGTGGCCGTCGGTGCAGCGCCCAAGGGGGTCGAACCGTCGAATGCCAGGGTGCCGGAGGCGCTGTCGTAGGTTGCAGCGTAGAAGGTCGTGCCGGCGTCGTCGGACACATACAGCGTGTCGGCGTCGGCATCGTCCACGTACACGGTGTACGAGCTGGCAGCAGCGGTGTCCACGGCCACCAGGTCGACCGACGTCGTTGCACCGGTCGAAGCGGGCTTCACGGTCGTCGTGGCTGCGGTTGCCACGGTCGACAGGTCCAAGCCCTTCTTGCTGATGTCCAGGTTGCCCAGGCCGAGCGTCTTGGAGGTGATTTCCTTCAGGTCGATGTCGATGGTTTCGCCGTCGTTGGCGCCGACCTGGATCGACAGCTTGCCGTCCTTGGCCAGCACGTTCACGCCGTTGAATTGCGTCTGGGCCGACACGCGGTCGATTTCGTCCATGCGCTGCTTGATTTCAGCCTGGATCGACGAGAGGTCGCTGGCCGAGTTCGTGCCGTTGGCAGCTTGCACCGACAGTTCGCGAACGCGCTGCAGGTTGTTGTTGATTTCGTTCAGCGAGCCTTCGGTCGTCTGGGCGAGCGAGATGCCGTCGTTGGCGTTGCGGGCTGCCTGGGTGAGGCCCTTGACGTTCGCCGTGAAGCGGTTGGCGATGGCCTGGCCGGCAGCGTCGTCCTTGGCGCTGTTGATGCGCATGCCAGAAGACAAGCGCTCGATCGCCGAGTTCAACGAACCCTGGGACTTGTTGAGGTTGTTTTGGGCAACCAGCGAGAGGTAGTTGGTGTTGATGACTTGCGCCATTCTCGACTCCTAGTAAAAAGAAGAAAGGTTTAATGCAATGGACCGTAACGCTGGACCTGCCACTTGCGAGACCCAATCCACCGTTGCTTGTTTATCGACAGGGGGCATCAAACCTTTAGGGCGAGAACGAAAAATATTGCGCGCGCAGCCGTGGCCGGGCCCGTCAAGCCTGCATGCTCATGATTTCCTGGTAGGCGCTGACAAGGCGGTTGCGCACCTGCACGCCGGTCTGGAAAGCCACATTGGCCTTCTGCAGGTCGACCATCACATCGTTCAGCGCAACGCCCGGCTTGCCGAGTTCGAAGTCTTCAGCCTGGCCGTAGGCCCTGGTCTGCGCCGTGCTGATGTTGTCCAGCGAGCGGCGCAGCTCGGCGGCAAAACCTCCCGGCTCGGCCGCCTCGGCGGCGGGCTGGGCAATGCCCGTCTGCAGCGAGGTGACCCGCATCTGCTGCAAAACGGACTCGATGGCGGAAATCGACATGGAATGCTTTCTCTCTGTGTGAATTCGGGGGTGGACAAGGAGGCACCGGGGCACCTCCGCGTGTTTTCAGCGTATCAGGGGTAGCCCTTGGGACATGCCCCCAACTGACGGCAAAAACCCCGGTTGTTCGACCAATCGAATCTGGCGCGGCTGCTGAGAATCAACGCCGATCCCAAAGCCCGCTGACGACACAACAGCCCACCGGCATGACTCCAGAACATCGAAGCCTCCAGCCCCTCACCATGACCCCGCGCCGCCCGGTGCTCCTGGCCGTGACCGGGGTACTCGCATGAGCCGCCGGGCCGCTCCCAAGGCGAATACCGCAGCCCGCAGGGCGGAGGTTTTCCAATGAGTTCGGCGGCGCCCGCGGGCGCCATGCCGTCGCCGGGCTCCGCATTTGCGGACCGCCTGCGCGCCCAGCCCAAACTGCCCCTGATCGTCGGCGCGGCCGCGATCGTTGCCGCTGCGGCCGCGTTCCTGCTCTGGAGCCGCGGGCCCGACTACGGCGTGCTCTATACCAATGTGTCCGACCGCGACGGCGGCGCCATCATTGCTTCGCTGCAGCAGATGAACGTGCCGTACAAGTTCGCCGAAGGCGGCGGCGCGATCCTGATTGCCAGCGACAAGGTGCCCGAAACGCGCCTGAAGCTCGCGGCCCAGGGCCTGCCCAAGGGCGGCGGCGTCGGCTTCGAACTGCTGGACAACCAGAAGTTCGGCACCAGCCACTTCGCCGAGCAAGTCAACTACCAGCGCGGGCTCGAAGGCGAGCTCGCGCGCTCCATCGAATCGATCGGCTCGGTCGAATCGGCGCGCATCCACCTGGCGCTGCCCAAGCCGTCGCTCTTCGTGCGCGACCAGAAGAAGCCTTCGGCCTCGGTGGTGCTCACGCTGCACCGCGGCCGCAGCATCGACGAAGGCCAGGTCAGCGCCATCGTGCACATGGTTTCGAGCAGCGTGCCCGAGCTGAATGCCAAGAGCGTGACCGTGGTCGACCAGCACGGCAACCTGCTGTCGGCAGCCAACGCCGGCGCGCGCGGACTGGACGTAAGCCAGCTCAAATATGCGCAGGAAATCGAGCAGGGCTATATCCGCCGCATCGAAGCCATCCTGCAGCCGATTCTTGGCGCCACCAATGTGCGGGCGCAGGTTGCCGCAGATATCGACTTTTCCGTGGTCGAGCGCACCGAAGAAAGCTACAAGCCGAACCAGGACCCACGCAACGCGGCGGTCCGCAGCCAGCAGTCGAGCGAATCGACCCAGCAGGGCGCCACGCCGCCGGGCGGCGTACCGGGCGCGCTCTCCAACCAGCCGCCGCAGACGCCGAGCGCGCCCATTACCGCACCGGCGGCCCCCAATGCCGCGGGCGCTCCGGGCGCACCGGGTGCAGCTGCCGCAACGACAGCGGCAACAGCGGCCGGCTCGGCGCCGGGCAGCGCACGCAAGGACGTGACGACCAACTACGAGCTCGACCGCTCGATCCGCCATGTGCAGCAGGGCGCTGGCGGCGTCAAGCGGCTGTCGGTGGCTGTGGTGGTCAACCACCGCAGCGCACCCGACGCGAACGGCAAGCTGGTGCAGCGCGCGCTCACGCCGGCCGAGATCGAGCAGATCCGCAACCTGGCCAAGGAAGCAATGGGCTTCAGCCAGGAGCGCGGCGACTCGCTCAACGTGGTCAACAGCGCCTTCACGCACGACGGCGAAGACGCCAAGACCGGCCCCGAGCTGCCCTTCTGGCGCGACCCGGCCAACCTGGGCCTCGCCAAGACGATCGGACAGTACGTGCTGCTCGCCTTCCTGGCCCTGTTCGCCTGGTTTGCCGTGCTGCGGCCCCTGCTGCGCAAGCACCTGGCGCCGCCGGCGCCCCCGGCAGCCGCTGCATCAGCGGGCACCGGCGCCGCAGCAGAGACGGACGGCATGAGCGATGAAGACGAAGCGAACGCATCGCGCGTCAGCGCAAGGGCACGCGAGATCGAACGCCAGAAGGCCGACCTTGCCTACGCACACGAAACCGCCGACCAGGATCCGCGCCTGGTGGCCACGCTGATCAAGCATTGGATGAACACATGAGCGACGCCGGCACACGTAAGAGCGCGATCCTGCTGATGTCCCTTGGCGAGGACCGCGCAGCGGCCACGCTGGCCCACCTGCCTGCTACCGAAGTGCAGGCCCTGGGCGCGGCAATGGCCAAGCTGAGCCAGGTTTCCAAGGACGAGCTGGCGGCCGTGCTGGCCGAGTTCCGCATGGAGACCGAGCAGCTGTCCGCACTGCACCTGGGCTCTGGCAGCTATATACGCGCCGTGCTGCGCAAGGCGCTTGGCGACGACCGCGCAAGCAACCTGCTCGAAGACATTCTCCAGCCCGAGCAGCCGCACGGCGGCATCGAGCGGCTCAACGACCTGGAAGCCGGCGAAGTGGTGGAGCTCATCCGCGACGAGCACCCGCAGATCCTTGCCACGCTGCTCATCCACCTGGACCGCAAGAAGGCATCGGAAGTGCTCGAGAAGCTGCCGGAGCGCCTGCGCCACGACGTCATTCTGCGTGTGGCCACCTTCGGAGGCGTGCAGCCCGCTGCGCTGGCAGAGCTGACCGACGTGCTCACCGAAATGCTCTCGGGCGAAGGCCTCAAGCGCAGCCGCCTGGGCGGCGTGCGCACGGCGGCGGAAATCGTCAACCTGATGAACAGCGCGCAGGAAGAAGGCGCCATTGCCCACGTGCGAGAGCACGACGAAACGCTGGCCCAGCGCATCCTCGACGAGATGTTCGTGTTCGAGAACCTGCTCGACCTGGAAGACCGCTTCATCCAGCGCCTGCTCAAGGACATCGAATCCGATTCGCTCATCGTCGCGCTCAAGGGCTCGGCGCCCGAGCTGCGAGAGAAGTTCCTCAAGAACATGTCCCAGCGCGCCGCAGAAACGCTGCGCGAAGACATCGAGCTGCGCGGCCCTGTGCGGGTGTCGCAGGTCGAGACCGAACAGAAGGCCATCCTGCAGGTGGTGCGCCGCCTGGCCGATGCCGGCGAAGTCGTCATCTCCACACCCGGAACCGATGACTTCGTCTGAAACCATGTTGCAAATCCCATTCCGCGGCAAGCGCGGCAACGCGGGGAGTCGATGAAATGACGTTGGCCAATCAATCGTTTGCGTCCCGCGCGCGGCAAAGCACGCCGCCAGCACCCGCGAGGCCCCGCCTTTCGGCCTGGCAACGCTGGGAGATGAGTTCGCTCGACGAAAACACGCTCGCAGCGGGCGCCCCTGCTGAACAGGCAGCGGCTCCGCGCGTGGACCCTGCGGCACTCGCTCGCGAAGCCGAGCTCAAGCGCCTGCGGCTGGAAGCACGCGCCGCCGGCGAGGCCGAAGGCCGCCGCGACGGCTGGGCTCACGGCCATGCCGAAGGGCACGCCGCCGGCCTGGCTGCGGGCCTTGCCGGCGCCAGCGCGCATGCCGAGCAGCTGCGCGCGCTGGCCGCATCACTGCCCGCCGCGTTGCGGAGCGCCGAAAGCGAACTGGCCGATGCCGTGATGGCGCTCGCATTCGACGTGGCGCGCCAGGTGATTCACCGCACGCTGCGCACCGAACCCGAATGGGTGCTTGCGCTGGTGCAAGACCTGCTGCACGCAGAGCCCGCCCTGCAAGGCGAGCCGCGCCTGCTGCTGCACCCCGAAGACGTGGCGCTGGTAAAGAACAGCCTCGGCAACGAGCTGCAGGCCGCCGGCTGGCAAGTGCGCGCCGACGACACCCTGGCCCGCGGCGGCTGCCGCGTGCGCTCCGCGAGCGGTGAGGTCGACGCCAGCCTGCAAACCCGCTGGAGGCGCGTGATCGATGCGTTCTCACCCAGCGGCAGCGAAGCCGCCGGAGGCTGAAAACAATGACCGCTACAGCACGAGCCGCAGCGCCTTCCGCGTCTGCCGCCAACCCGCACCTCAAGTCTTGGCTGGGCACGCTGGCGCAAGCCCGGCACGACGTCGGCCTTTGCTCGACCATTGCCACCTCCGGCCGACTCACCCGCGCCGTGGGCCTGGTGCTGGAAGCCGTGGGCCTGCAGTTGCCGGTCGGCAGCGACTGCCTGATCGAACTGCCGCCGGGCTATCCGCAGCGCCATGCAGAAGCCGAAGTGGTCGGCTTTGCCGGTGACCGACTGTTTCTGATGCCGCAAAGCGAAGTGGCCGGCCTGCTGCCCGGCGCCCGCGTTTTCGCGCGGCCCGGCCCGGCGCAAGCCAATGCGGGCGGCAGTTCCGGTGATGCGCATACCAAGCGGTTGCCGGTGGGCGAAGGCATGCTCGGCCGCGTGGTCGATGCCGCCGGGCGGCCGCTCGACGGACTCGGCCCGCTCGACGTGAGCCGCCGCGTGCCGCTGAGCTCGCCGCCCATGAACCCGCTTGCGCGCGCGCCGATCGATTCGGTGCTCGACGTGGGCGTGCGCGCCATCAACGCCATGCTCACCGTGGGCCGCGGCCAGCGCATGGGCCTGTTCGCAGGCTCCGGCGTGGGCAAGAGCGTGCTGCTGGGCATGATGGCGCGCTACACCAGCGCCGAAGTCATCGTGGTCGGCCTGATCGGCGAACGCGGCCGCGAGGTGAAGGATTTCATCGAGAACACGCTCGGCGAAGAGGGCCTGGCCCGCGCCGTGGTGGTCGCCGCGCCGGCCGACAACTCGCCGCTGCTGCGCCTGCAAGGTGCGGCCTACGCCACCTGCCTGGCCGAATACTTTCGCGACCAGGGCCGCGACGTGCTGCTCATCATGGATTCGCTCACCCGCTATGCCATGGCGCAGCGCGAAATCGCGCTGGCCGTCGGCGAGCCGCCGGCCACCAAGGGCTATCCGCCCTCGGTGTTCGCCAAGCTGCCGGCGCTGGTCGAACGGGCCGGCAACGGTTCGCGCGACGCCAACGGGCGCGGCGGCTCGATCACGGCTTTTTATACGGTGCTGTCCGAAGGGGACGACCAGCAAGACCCGATTGCCGATTCGGCGCGCGCCATTCTGGACGGCCACGTGGTGCTGTCGCGCACGCTGGCCGAGGCCGGGCACTACCCGGCCATCGACATCGAGGCGTCCATCAGCCGCGCCATGACGGCGCTGATCGAGCCTTCGCAGTTCGACACCGTGCGCCGCTTCAAGCAGGCGCTCTCGCGCTACCAGCGCAACCGCGACCTCATCAGCGTCGGCGCGTATGCGGCCGGCCACGATCCGCAGCTCGACCAGGCCATTGCGCTGTACCCGCGCATCGAGGCCTTCCTGCAGCAGTCGATGGAGGAACGCTGCGACTACGCCACCTCGATCGCCCGCATGGGCAGCCTGTTCGAACCCGCCTGAGCCACAACCCTATTGGAGCCGCCATGCCGCACAAACTTCCGCTCGACACGCTCACCGACCTCGCCCGCAACAAGACCGACGATGCCGCGCGGCAGCTCGGCCTGCTGCAGAACGCGCAGGTCAGCGCCGCGCAGAAACTGGAGCTGCTGCTGCAATACCGCCAGGACTACAGCGACCAGCTGCACGTGCTGATGCAGAACGGCCTGCCCTCGGCGCAGTGGCACAACTACCGCAACTTTCTCGGCACGCTCGACGGCGCCATCCAGCAGCAGCAGGCCATCGTCGCGCAGGCCGCCACGCGGCTGGACATTGGCCGCAACGAATGGCAGCACCACAAGCGCCGCCTCAACTCCTTCGACGCACTGGCCGAACGGATGCGGCGGCAAGAGCTCGTGGTCGGCGCCCGGCGCGAGCAACGCGACAGCGACGAACGCGCAGCGCGCAAGTTCTTCGACCGCGCCTCCCAACCGACACCCTGACGTCTTTCTGAAGAACCGCCATGCCCACCTTCATCGCTCCTTCCTTCGCGCCGAACGCAGCCGCCTCTTCGGCTTCTTCAACCGCCTCCGGCCCCCGCGGCCGCAACGCGGACGAAGCCGACGGCCGCAGCTTCAATGCGGTGCTGACCCGCTCGCGCGGGGCCGGCCAATCGCAAGAGGCGCAGCAGGCGCAGGAAGAAGGCGCCTCCACCGCGCTTGAAGCCAAGGGACGGCACAAATCTTCTCGCGCCGGCGACCGCAAGGACGAACTGCCCGCGGAACTGCTGCCGCTCGCATTCTTTACGCCGACCATGCCTGCATTGGCCTCGTCGCCTGCGGCGGCATCGGCGCTTGCAGCCGGCGCAGCCGCGGCGGCCACCCTGCCCGAAGGCGGCCAGGGCCTGCTGCCGAACGATGCGGCCGTGGCGGCCCTGCCCACCGGCGTTGCCGCGGATGCGGCACCTGGCGACGCGGCCGAAGTAAAAGATATCGAAGGCGAAGGCCCGGCACCGGCGACGCTGCCGCGCGACGCGCAGGCCCTGGCGTCGGAGGCCGCCCAACCAAAGAACAAGGACGGCGCAGAAGCCGCCATTGCGCTGCCGGCGGCGCCATCGGCAATGCCTGCGATGGCAGGCGCCGCTGCAGGCCCAGCCGGCGAGCCGGTGGCCGGTGCGGTTTCGGCCGGCGGTGCAACGGCCGGCACCGTGCCCTCCGCGGCTGGCGAACAGGCGAAGGGTGCAGGAGCCTCCGTGCTTGCAGGCGAAGCCCAAAAGGCACCGGCAGCCTCCATGGCCGCGGGCGCGGGCGCGGGCGACAAGCTCGACCTTGCTTCGGCCGCATCCGACGCGGCGGAACCGTCCCTCATGCCGCAGGCGATGACCTTTGCAACCGCCGCAGCCGACCGTGCGAACCAGCCCTCCAATGCCAGCCAGGTGCCCGTACTCAACGTGGCGCCGCCCGTGGGCTCCGACGAATGGGGCCCGGCCGTGGGCCACCAGATGCTGCGCATGAACGCGGCGGGCGCCCAGGTTGCAGAACTGAACCTGAACCCGGCCGGTCTCGGCCCGCTGAAGGTCACGCTCTCCATGGGCGACAACCAGGCCCAGGCGATGTTCGTATCGGCCCACGAAAGCGTGCGCAAGGCCGTGGAGGCCGCGCTGCCGCAACTGCGCGCAAGCCTTGCGGAACAGGGCATCAGCCTGGGCCAGGCGTCGGTGGGTGCGGAAGCGCATCGTTTTGCCGGCCAGGGCGGCGCCTTCGGCCAGCAGCCCCAGCAGCAGGGATCGGCCCGCCAGCCGGATTACCCGGCCCCCGGCCGCGCCGAGGCTGCCGCCCTTGCCGAGCCGCTGCACAGCAGCCAGCCGCGTGCCACGCCGCGCGCGTCCAGCGCCGGCGTGGACACCTTCGCATAAGAGACGAACGCGGGATCTGAGGCCTTTTTCCGCGCTTGATCAGCCCTTCGTTTGCCGGGCACCTGGCAAAGAATAGTCCCAACCAGACATCGTTTTCGCAGTTCCAAATATGGCTACCAGTCCTTCTGTCGCACTCGCTCCTCCCGCCGCCGAGCCTCGATCCTCGAAGCTGAAGATCGTGATCCCGGTCGCCGTGCTGGCCTGCGCTCTTGCCGGCGGCGGCGGCTACTACTTCATGAGCAAGCGCTCGCCCGCCGCATCGGCGGCAACGGCCGCGCCGGCGCCCGCACCCGAGAAGCCGATCTTCGTGCCGCTCGAGGCCCTGACCGTGAACGTGCAATCCGAAGGCCGCTCACGCTTCCTGCATGTGGGCATGGCCCTGAAGGTGCGCGACGAGCAGGCCAAGGCGCACGTCGTCGAATACATGCCGGAGGTGCGCAGCCGCCTCCTGCTGCTGCTGTCGAACCGCCCGCCCGAGTCGCTGGTGACCACCGAGGACAAGGCACGCCTGGCGGAGGAAATCCGCCTCGAGCTGAGCCGTCCCCTGGGTGCAGGCCTGCCTGCGCAGGAGATCAGCAGCGTTTCCTTCAACACCTTCGTGGTGCAGTAATTTTTTCCGGACCTGCGATTCATGGCCTATGAACAGGTGCTTTCCCAAGACGAGGTCGACGCGCTGCTGCAGGGCGTCACCGGCGGCAGCCCCGAGCAGACCGAGGGCGCTGCCCCCAGGTCCGACGGCCTGCCGGTGTACGACCTTGGCGCGCCCGACCGCGTGGTGCGCAGCCGCATGCACACGCTGGAGGTCATCAACGAGCGTTTTGCCCGCCACCTGCGCAGCTCGCTCCTGAACTTCATGCGCCGCAGCCCCGACATCTCGGTCGGGCCGGTTCACATCCAGCAGTACGGCGAATTCGTGCGGCATCTGCCGGTGCCCGCCAACATCAACATGCTGCACATGAAGCCGCTGCGCGGAACGGCGCTCTTCGTGTTCGATCCGAAGCTGGTGTTCCTGGTGGTCGACAACCTCTTTGGCAGCGACGGGCGCTATCACGTGCGTGTCGAGGGGCGCGACTTCACGCGCACCGAACAGCGCATCATCAAGCGCCTGCTGAACCTAACGCTGCAGTGCTATGCAGATGCATGGCAGCCGGTGTTCCCGCTGAGCTTCGACTACGTGCGCGCCGAAATGCACGGCAAGCTGGCCAATATCGTCGCGCCCAACGAGGTGGTGATCAACACCACGCTGCAGATCGAGTTCGGCCCCGTGGGCGGCTTTCTGCACGTGTGCATTCCCTATTCGATGATCGAGCCGATCCGCGACCTGCTCTCCAACCCGGTGCAGGACGAGATCGAGGTCGACAAGCGCTGGGTGCGGCAGATGTCGCAGCAGATGCAGAGCGCCGACGTGGAGCTCAGCGCCGAATTCATTACCTTGCCCTCGACCATCGGCGAGGTCCTCAAGCTGCAGGCGGGCGATGTGCTGCCCATTGAACTACCCGAATCGATCACCGCGCGCGTCGACGGCATTCCGGTCATGGAGTGCGGCTACGGGGTTTCGAACGAACGCTATGCCCTGCGCGTGCTGCAGATGATCTCCCACCAAGACAGCGATCTGAAGAACGAACATGACTGACAACACCCCATCCACCAGCGATGCGGACGACTGGGCCAGCGCGCTGGCCGAGCAGACCGCGGCCTCCGCTCCCGCACCCGCCCCGGCACCTGCGCCGGCCCCGGCACCTGCCTTTGCGCCCGCTCCTGCCGCCGCCCCGGCAGGCAGCCGCGTCTTCCAGCCGCTGCATCCGGCACCGTCCGCGTCCGGTTCGCCTGTGGACGTGGAGCGCATCCTCGACGTGCCGGTGCAACTCACGGCCGAACTCGGCCGCACCCGCATCACCATCAAGAGCCTGCTGCAGCTGTCGCAAGGTTCGGTGGTGGAGCTGGACGGCCTGGCCGGCCAGCCGCTGGACGTGCTGATCAACGGCTACCTGATTGCGCAAGGCGAAGTGGTCGTCGTCAACGAGAAGTACGGCATTCGCCTGACCGACATCGTGACGCCCTCCGAGCGCATGCAGAAGCTCGGCCGGTCATGAGCTTGCTTGCCAGCCGGTTGCGGCGCGCTGCTGTGTCGATTGCGGCTGCGGCAAGCAGCCTCGGCGCGCACGTTGCACACGCGGCATTGCCCACGGTGCCCTCGCCCGTGGAAGCGGCCCCTGCCGTCGGTGCTTCCGGCCTGCTGCAGGCGGGCTTCGGCATGTTCGTGGTGCTGGGCCTCATCTTCTTGTGCGCCTGGGCGGCGCGCCGCTTCGGGCTGCAGCGCCTGGGCGGCGGCCAGTTTGTGAAAGTGGTCTCGAGCGCCATGGTCGGCCAGCGCGAACGCGTGGTGGTGGTCGAGGTGGGCGCCACATGGCTGGTGCTGGGCGTTACATCGAGCCAGGTGAACACGCTGCATTCGATGCCCGCACAGGCGGTGTCCGCCAACCCGGTCTCGGGTGAAGCCACCGCCACGCCAGACCCGCGCTTTGCCGGCGCGGCTGGCCTCTTCGCTCAAAAACTGCGCGACTCCCTCGGACTCAGGCAGCGGCCCAACCCATGATTCGCCTTGCTTCCCATCGGCGCTTTCGCAGCGTCGTGCTGACCCTGCTCGCCCTGGTTTTGCCGATGACGGCATGGACGCAAGGCTTGCCCGGGCTCACCAGCTCGCCCGGCCCCGGCGGCAGCCAGACCTGGTCGCTCAACGTGCAGACGCTGGTGCTGCTTACCTCGATCACGTTCCTGCCGGCACTGCTGCTGAGCATGACGAGCTTCACGCGCATTCTCATCGTGCTGGGCCTGCTGCGCACGGCCATCGGCACGCAGTCTTCGCCGCCCAACCAGGTTCTTGTGGGCCTGTCGCTGTTTCTCACCTTCTTCGTGATGTCGCCGGTGTTCGACAAGGTCTACGACGAAGCCTACAAGCCGTTTTCCGAAAACAAGCTCACGGCAGAGAAGGCACTGGAGAAAGGCATTGCGCCCTTCAAGTCGTTCATGCTCAAGCAGACCCGCGAAAACGACCTCGCCCTGTTCGCCCGTCTCGCGAAGATTCCCGACATGCAGGGGCCCGAGGAAGTGCCGCTGCGCATTCTGCTGCCCTCCTTCGTGATCAGCGAATTGAAAACGGCGTTCCAGATCGGCTTCACCATCTTCATTCCGTTTCTCATCATCGACCTGGTGGTCGCCAGCGTGCTGATGTCGATGGGCATGATGATGGTGCCGCCCGCTTCCATCGCATTGCCGTTCAAGCTGATGCTGTTCGTCATGGCCGACGGCTGGCAGCTGCTGATCGGCGCATTGGCCCAGAGCTTTTATCTTTAGAGGACCGGAATGACACCCGAATCCGTCATGTCCCTGGGCAGCCAGGCGATTCACGTCTCGCTGCTGCTTGGCGCACCGATGCTGCTGGTGGCCCTGGTTGTTGGCCTGATCATCAGCATCTTCCAGGCTGCCACGCAAATCAACGAAGCCACGCTCTCGTTCATTCCCAAGCTGCTGGCCGTGTGCGCAGTGCTGGTAATTGCCGGCCCGTGGATGCTGGCGCAGATGCTCGACTACATCCGCACACTGTTCTCGAGCATTCCGCAACTCGTGGCCTGAGGGCACGCGCGCGATGCCCGCCATTTTCTCCGTCACCTCGGCGGAGCTGACCGCCTGGCTGACGGCTTTTCTCTGGCCGTTCATCCGCATGCTGGCGCTGGTGAGCACCGCGCCGGTGTTCGGCGAGCCTGGTGTTTCGCGCCAGCTCAAGGTGGCCATTGCGGCCCTGCTGACGATTGCCATTGCGCCGACGCTCGGGCCGATGCCGCCGGTGCCGGTGGTTTCGGCCGGCGGTATCTGGATCATCGTGCAGCAAGTGCTCATTGGCGGCGCCATCGGCTTCACCATGCGCATGGTGTTTGCCGCCGTGCTGGCCGCGGGCGAATACATCGGCCTGCAGATGGGCCTTTCCTTCGCTTCGTTTTTCGACCCCATGGCCGGCGGCGCCACGATGGTGATTGCACGGCTGATGCACATGCTGGCCATCCTGCTTTTTCTGGCGGTGGACGGCCACTTGCTGATGGTGGCCGGGTTGGCCGAGAGCTTCAGCACCCTGCCGATTGCCGATGCGCCACTGGCCGCGCAAGGCTGGATGTTCCTGGTGCTGGGCGGCGGGCAGATCTTCATCAATGGCTTCATGCTTTCGCTGCCGCTGGTTACCGCGTTGCTCACGCTCAACCTGGCAATGGGCATCCTCAACCGGGCCTCGCCGCAGTTCAGCATTTTTGCCGTCGGCTTTCCGCTCACGCTACTGGCGGGCATCGGCATGCTGCAGCTGCTCTTGCCGCAGTTCAGCGCGTTTCTTGAGCCGCGCTTTGCCGCGGCGCTTTCTTCGGTGCTGCAGCTCACGCAAACCTTGCGGCCCTGAGGGGCGCCCCGGGCCGCCCCGCTCTTCGTTACAGGTAGTTGAACAGCGCAATGCTGTGCAACCGTGCAAAGGTCTGCTGCGTTGCCTTCAGCGAGGTTTCGCGCTGCAGGTATTCCGAAATGGCGCTGGCCGGGTCCAGGTCCTCGATCTCCGAAAGGTAGCTCTTGTCGATCAGCAGGCGCGAGGCCCCCCCTGTGTTGAGCGCCTCGAGCTCGTTCATGCGCGAACCGATCGAGGAGGTGACCGTGAGCACGTTGTCGTGCGCGTTGGTGATCTTCACGTTGAAGGTGCTGAGCGCGTTGAGCAGCTCGGCCTGCGCCGCATCGCCGCCGCCGGCCAGCGGCTTCTTCAGCGCGGAGATCATGTCGCCGATGGCGGCGAACACGTCGGTGCCCGCGTTGCGGGCCGTCTCCACCTGGAAGGTATCGCCGTCGGCGGGGGTGCCGCTCATCTTGACCTGCAGGCCGCCGAACGAAATGGGCGTGCCGGCCACGTAGGGGCCCGTTGCGGCCACCACGGGAGGCGTGTCCTGGGTGGTCACGGTGTAGTTGCCGCCCGCAAAGCTGATGACAAAGTCCTTGCCATAGTTGGCGGCGGTTGCATCGGTCAGGCCCACGGGCCCGAACACGCCCGAGCCGGTGTTGGCCGCGCCGGCCGAGCTCACGTAACCTGCCCCGCCCTGAACCGACTGGAACACGCTGCGGCCGTCGTCGGTGGTCGCCATCTGGCGCGACACGTCGATCTGCATGAGGCGCTGGCCCTGGTCGCCCATGTACTGGATGCCGCCTGCGGCGTCGGCCACGAATGGCGGGCTGGCGCTCTTGAAACCGGCAAACAGGAACTGGCCGTTGCCGTCGTCGGCATTGGCCACGTTCACCAACTGGTCCAGGTTGCTCTGCAGCGTGGTGGCCAGCGAGGCGCGGTCGGCGTCCGACAAGGTGCCGTTGCCGGCCTGCACGGCCAGCGTCTTCATGTTCTGCATGATCGAGGTGGCCGACTTCAGCGCGGTTTCCTCTTGCGAAAGCGAGAGCATCGCGCGGCTGCGGCTGCTGGCGTACTGGGCCGACTCGGCCATCGACTGGCTGACGCCGAGCGCGCGCGCGGCGGCCACCGGATCGTCGGCCGGCGTCAGGAACTTGGTGCCCGCGGCAAGCTGCTGCTGAACGCGAAACAGCTGCTGTTGCTGCGAACCCAGGGCATTCATGCTCTGGGCGTAGAAGGATTGGGTGCTGATGCGCATCTCGACTCCTGAAATCTGTTCTGTAAAAACGAGGGCCGGATCAGTTGCGGATGCCCAGAATCGCGTCGAACATGGTCGATGCGGTCTGGATCACCTTGGCATTGGCCTGGTACATCTGCTGGTACATCAGCAGGTTGGCGGTTTCCTCGTCCTGATTCACGCCCGAGATCGAGTCGCGGCTGGCGCGGATCTGGCCCGTGACGCTCTCTTGCGTCTGCGACGCCACGCGAATCTCCATGGCGCGGTTGCCCACCTCGCTCACCAGCTTGGCAAAGGCGCCGTTGAAGGTGGAGGTGCCGCCGTCCATGGCGTTCTTGCGCTGCAGCGCGCCGAGCTTCAGCGCATTGCTGCCGTCCGACACGCCAGCCACGTTCTTGCCGATGGTGAAGGTGTCGCCCTCGGCGGGTGCGCCCGTGAGCTTGACCTCGATGCCGTCGAAGCTGATGGCGGCGCCTGCGGTGTAGGGCACGGGCGTGCCGGCCGGGTAATTGGTGGCAGTGCCATCGGCCAGCGTGACGGTAACAGCTGAGCCCGCCGGGAAGCCCGACAGCGTATTGCCGCCGGCGTCGTAGGCGAGCGTGACCGTAGCCGCAAGCGGCGAGGCCAGGTAGCCCTGGTCGACGACCGCGGGGCTCAGCACGCCCGTGCCCTTGTTGCCCACCGTCTTGCCGGTAACGAGCGGCGATGCGGCGGCCACCTTGGCCGTTTCGCGCACCAGCACGTCCATGTCGCGCGCACCGGTGCGCGTGGGCTGCACCAGGAACGAGTCGCCCGCCTGCGCGGTGCCGCTGGCCACCGAGAGGCTCACGCCGTCGAAGCTGGCCGGGAACGAGGTGTAGTCGCCCATCACCTGCTTGTCGGACAGCCGCGTGACCGTGTAGGTCAGCGTGCCCGCCACGTCTTTCACCTGCACCGAGTAGTCGCTGGTCGAGAGCTGCGAGGTATCGGTCACGCTGGCGCCGAGCACCATGTCGCCGGCGTTCTTTGCATGCGAGAAAACGCCGGGCACGGCCTGCGAAAAAAAGTCGGTTCCAAGCACGCCGTTCAGATCCACGCCAAGCTTGTGCTGGTCGTTGAACTCGCTGGCCAGTGCCATTGCGAGGCGGCCGACGGCGTTCTGCGTGCTGGTGAGCGTTTCGGAACGGAAGGCCAGCAGCCCGCCCAGCGATCCGCCGGTGAGCACGTTGTCGTTGAGTTCGGAAACCGTGCCGGTCAGACCGACCAGCGCCATCGACTGGCGCGTGGGATCGACGGAAGACTGCACCGATTGCATCTTCGCGGCGCGGTCGCCCAGCACAAGCGTCTGGCCGTTGCCGATGAAAACGTTGTACTGGCCGCTGTCCTGCTCCATCACCTTGACCTCGACGATCTTGCCGAGGTCGCTCACCAACTGGTCGCGCTGGTCCATCAGGTCGTTGGGCGGCTGGCCGCCGGCCATGGCGCTGAGTTGGCTGATCTGCTGGTTCAGGCTTGCGATCTGCGTGGCATAGGTGTTGATCTTTGCAGCGCTGCCTTCGATCTGGTCGTTGACGGATGTGTTCAGGTCGGTGAGGTACTGGTCGGTGGAGCGGAACTTGTTGGCCAGCGACTGGGCCGCGCTGATGAGCTGCTGGCGAGCGGCGGGGTCGGCGGGCGTGTTGGCCACGCCCTGCACGCTGGCAAAGAAGCTCTGCATCAGCGGCGTGAGGCCAGCGGTCTTGTCGGCCAGCAGGGAGTCGATGCGGTTGATCTGCGAACCATAGCTCGCAAGCGCTGCGCCCGAGGCCTCGGCGCCGTTGAGCTGGGCCGTCAGGTAGCGGTCGTAGCTGCGCTGCACCGTGGTTACGCGCGCACCGTTTCCAACGAAGCCCGCGCCGTTGACCGTGCCGTCGAGCGTGGAGACGAGCGCGGTCTGGCGGCTGTAGCCGGTGGTGTACACGTTGGCCGTGTTGTGGGCCGTGGTCATGAGCGCGGTTCGCGCCACGCTCAGGCCGGACAGGCCCGTATAAAACATGGACATGAGGCTTTACCTGTAAAACGTTTCTTTTGTCGGACGGAAGGCGCCGGTCAGGACGCCTGTTGCTTGTTTATCGGCAGGACGCGCAAAAGTTGAAGGCCTTTCGAGGCGTTCGGCGCCGTTGATGCGGCGCGGTCGGGTCGGCTTTTTCAGAACTCGGTCCAGTCGCCGGCGGCGCCGCGGGCGAGGGCCAAGGGAGGGGTGGAAGCAATCGCCTCCTTCTTCTTGCGCAGGCCGGGGAGCGGCCGTTCCGCCGACTCCGCAGTGTGCGTGGGTTCGACGCGCGTGACGTGGCCTGCGTGGGCCCCGGCCTCCAGCCTGAACACGCTCACCGCTTCCACGAGGCTGGCGGCCTGCTCCTGCATGGATTGCGCCGCGGCGGCCGCTTCCTCGACCAGCGCCGCGTTCTGCTGCGTCACCTGGTCCATCTGCGCAATGGCCTGGTTCACCTGTTCGATGCCGGTGCTCTGCTCCTGGCTGGCAGCCGTGATCTCGCCGATGATGTCGGTCACGCGCTTCACGCTGCCCACGATCTCGGCCATGGTCTTGCCGGCTTCGCCGACCAGCGCACTGCCCACGTCGACCTTGCCGACGGAGTCGTCGATCAGGCCCTTGATTTCCTTGGCGGCTGCGCCAGAGCGCTGCGCGAGGCTGCGCACTTCTGCGGCGACAACCGCGAAGCCGCGGCCCTGTTCGCCTGCGCGCGCGGCTTCAACGGCTGCATTGAGTGCCAGGATGTTGGTCTGGAAGGCAATGCCGTCGATCACGCCGATGATGTCGACGATCTTCTTGGACGAGGCATTGATAGAGGCCATGGTGTCGACCACCTGGCCGACCACGTTGCCGCCCTTGACGGCAACTTCAGAGGCAGACAGTGCCAGCTGGTTGGCCTGGCGTGCGTTGTCGGCGTTCTGTTTGACGGTAGAAGTGAGCTCTTCCATCGAAGCTGCCGTCTCTTCGAGCGAGCTGGCCTGCTCTTCGGTGCGCGAAGACAGGTCCTGGTTGCCTGCCGCAATCTGGCCCGAGGCGGTCGCGATGGCGTCGCTCGATGTCTTGATGCGCACGACGACGTCGGTCAACTGGTCTTGCATGCGCTTGATGGAGAACAGCAGGCTGCCGCTGCGGGCCGTGCGCGCCTGCACGCGTTCCGTCAGGTCGCCGCTTGCAATGCGGCCGACCACATCGGCCGCATAGGCCGGCTCGCCGCCCAGCTGGCCGGCCAGCAGCCGCGCCACCACCACGCCAAGGCCCAGGCTGATGACCACACCGGCCAGCGCCAGCAGCAGCATCAGGAGCCGTGAATGCTTGAAAGTGCCGGCGGCATCTTCCATGCTGCTGCGAGCCTGCTGGTCGCTGTAGGCGACCATGCTCTGCAGCACCTTTTCAAGCGCGCGGGATTCCTTCAGCAGCAACGCGCTTTCTTCGGGCACGTTGCCTTCGAACTGCGAGCTGTCCAGCGTCTGCCTCGCGATGAGATCCGCAAAATCCGCCAGGTGCTTCTTGAGCGGCGGCATCAGCTTCTGGTACTGCGCATGCAGCTCGCGCCCCTCGGTGGTCTGCTCGAGCAGCGGCTTCACGTCGGCCACGTTCGATTCGAGTGCGGCCACGGCCTCCTTCAGCTCCTTGAAGCCAAGGTTGCGCTCGCCCTTGGTGCCGGCCGACAGCAGGCCCATCTGGGCGCGGCTGGCATCGAGCAGATGAATGTTGGCCGCCTGCACCAATTTGATGGAGCGCAGATCGTTGTTGTAGAGGCTCTCGGTCGAGGCGTTGATACGACCCATGTGAAAAATACCGAGGCCGCTGACACCCGCGCCCACGGCCGCGACGATGAGAAAGCTGAGTACCAGCTTGACGGCGACGGGAAGCCCTTGGAACCATTTCATGTTTTTCCTCCTGAGAAACGTTGAAAGTCGCTGGAACTCTTTGGAACGCGGTTCAGAACTCGGTCCAGTCGCCAGACCCGGCGTGCGCTGCGGCAAGCCTGGGAGGAGACTTGGCTTCCGCCGCGGCACGGGCCGGGCCCTTCAGCGCAGGCATGGCCTTGCGCGATGGCAGCGCCGGTTGCAGCTTGGCGTGCACCTGCGCAAGCGGGCGCAATGCCACGTGGCTGTCCAGCTTGAACACGCTGACGGCCTCGACCAGGCTGGCGGCCTGCTCCTGCATCGACTGCGCCGCGGCGGCTGCTTCTTCGACCAGTGCCGCGTTCTGCTGGGTCACCTGGTCCATCTGCGCAATCGCCTGGTTCACCTGCTCGATGCCGGTGCTCTGCTCCTGGCTCGCCGCCGTGATCTCGCCCATGATGTCGGTCACGCGCTTGACGCTGTCCACGATCTCGTCCATCGTGCGGCCCGCTTCGGCCACCTGGCGGCTGCCGGCTTCGACCTTGCCCACGGAGTCGTCGATCAGGCCCTTGATTTCCTTGGCGGCTGCGCCCGAGCGCTGCGCAAGGTTGCGCACTTCGGAGGCCACCACGGCAAAGCCGCGGCCTTGTTCACCGGCCCGCGCGGCTTCGACCGCTGCGTTCAGCGCCAGGATGTTGGTCTGGAAGGCGATGCCGTCGATCACGCCGATGATGTCGACGATCTTCTTGGACGATGTGTTGATGGAGCCCATGGTGTCCACCACCTGGCTCACCACGCCACCGCCGCGCACGGCCACTTCGGAGGCCGACAGGGCCAACTGGTTGGCCTGGCGGGCGTTGTCGGCGTTCTGCTTCACGGTAGATGTGAGCTCTTCCATCGAGGCGGCCGTTTCTTCGAGCGAGCTGGCCTGTTCTTCGGTGCGCGAAGACAGGTCCTGGTTACCGGCGGCGATCTGGCCTGAAGCGGTGGCGATGGCGTCGGTGCCCGTGCGCACTTCGCCCACCACCTTGGCAAGGCTGCCGTTCATGCCCTTGAGGGCGTGCATGAGCTGGCCGGTTTCGTCCTTCGTCGTCACTTCGATGCGGCTGGTCAGGTCGCCTGCGGCAACCGCTTCGGCCACTTCGACGGCGCGGCGCAGCGGATGCGTGATGCTGCGAACGAGCAGCCAGGCGAGCACCAGGCCAAGGCCCAGCGACAGCGCGCCGAAGATGACAAGCATCAGGCTGGTGTTGGCGCGCATCTCCTTGCTGCGCTCGGCCGCGGCGTCGAGCTGCACGCGCTCGGCATCTACCATTTGCTGCACGCCCGCAAGATAGCTGCGCGATGTGGGCTCGAACCGTTCGTTGAAGATCCGGTTGGCACCTTCGAGGTCGCCCGCCAGCTTGGCCTTGCTCACTTCTTCGCGGGCCGCGAGGTAGGCTTTGCGAAGCTCCCCGACCTTCTCGTACAGCTGGCGCTTTTCCGGCGTGTCCATGTGCGCCTCGATGAGCTTCTGCAGCTCATTGGTCTCCTTGATGGAGAGCGCCGTGGCGGGTGCGAAGTAGGCAATCAGGCTTGCGTCGCTGCTCTTGGCAATGGCCGCGGCGCGCTGCACGCCCGAGTTGGTGTTGCGCAGCCAGTCGGCACCGGCGCGTTCGGTCTTGATGTTCTTCTCGACCATTGCGTTGATTTCTTCGCCGATCTGCCGGAGCTTCAGCACGGCAAGCACGCTGCTCGTAAGAGACAGGGCGAGGATCACGCCGATCACGACGGCCAGCCGCTTGCCGATTGAAATATTGCTCAGAAACATGCTCATGACTCCAGAAGATCAGGAAAGGGCAACAGCACGCCATACGCGCTTGCCGCAAGAAAAGGTTGTGTGCACCGGCCGCTTTTGCGCCGGTGCTTTTTCAGTCCGCAAAGGCAGGGTGCTCAGGAGGCCTCCCAGCCGCCGGCCGCTGCCAATGCGGGCATTGCCCTGCGCGAGGGCAGCGCCGGTTGCAGCTTGGCGTGCACCTGTGCGAGCGGGCGCGATGCGGTGTTGTTGCTGTCCAGCTTGAACACGCTGACGGCCTCGACCAGGCTGGCGGCCTGCTCCTGCATCGACTGCGCCGCGGCGGCTGCTTCTTCGACCAGTGCCGCGTTCTGCTGGGTCACCTGGTCCATCTGCGCAATCGCCTGGTTCACCTGCTCGATGCCGGTGCTCTGCTCCTGGCTCGCCGCCGTGATCTCGCCCATGATGTCGGTCACGCGCTTGACGCTGTCCACGATCTCGTCCATCGTGCGGCCCGCTTCGGCCACCTGGCGGCTGCCGGCTTCGACCTTGCCCACGGAGTCGTCGATCAGGCCCTTGATTTCCTTGGCGGCTGCGCCCGAGCGCTGCGCGAGGTTGCGCACTTCGGAGGCCACCACGGCAAAGCCGCGGCCTTGTTCACCGGCCCGCGCGGCTTCAACGGCAGCGTTGAGGGCGAGGATGTTGGTCTGGAACGCGATGCCGTCGATCACGCCGATGATGTCGACGATCTTCTTGGACGACGCGTTGATCGACGCCATGGTGTCGACGACCTGATCGACCACACCACCACCCTTGACCGCAACCTCGGAAGCCGAGAGCGCAAGTTGGTTGGCTTGGCGCGCGTTGTCGGCGTTCTGCTTCACCGTGCTGGTGAGCTCTTCCATCGAGGCGGCTGTTTCTTCGAGCGAGCTGGCCTGTTCTTCGGTGCGTGAAGACAAATCTTGGTTGCCGGCGGCAATCTGGCCCGAAGCGGTGGCAATGGCGTCGGTGCCGGTGCGCACTTCGCCCACCACCTTGGCGAGGCTGTCGTTCATGTGCTTCAGCGCGCTCATGAGCTGGCCGGTCTCGTCGCGCGCGCCAGTGTCGATGGCCGAGCTGAGGTCGCCGCTTGCCACGGTTTCTGCCACCTTCACCGCATGGCCGAGGGGCCGCGTCACGCTGCGTGCGATCAGGAAGGAGCAAAGCGCGCCCAGCACCAGCGTCAATGCCGTCATGAAGATGCGGAGGTTGAAACCGCGCTCGTTCGCGGCGTCGATGGCATGGCTCATGTCGTCGATGGCCTTGCGCTCGAGGGCCAGCAGTTCGAGCACGCGCGTTTCGTAGGCCTTGGCGGCCGGTTCGAAGGTGTTCTTGAAGACGGCCTCTGCCTCCGCGGGGTTGCCGCCGGTCTTGGCCTTTTGCACTGCATCCTTGGCGGCCTGGTACTTGGCACGCAGCTCGACAATGTTCTTGAAGGTCGACTTCTCCAGGTCGGTGACGAGCAGCGCCTCCACCTTGGCCATGGTTTCCCCACCCTTCTTGACGCTGTCGGAAATGACATCGGCAAAAGTGACCGGAAGCGCTTGGTCGGTACTCCGGGCGATCATTGCGGTGCGCGCAATGGCCGAGTAGGTGAGCACGTACCAGTCGGAAATGAGGCGCTCTTTTGCGAGCGGGCTCTGCATCATCTGGCGGGTGGCTTCGGCGTTGTTGCGCGCAGTCACCAGCGCAAAAGCGGCCGAAACCAGCGTCAGGGCGAGAACCAGGCCAAAGCCGATGGCCAGGCGCGTTCCGATACGCACGTTGGAGAGGAAGTTCATGATGGGGTGGTGGAGTGAAATGGATCGGCGATCGAGGGCCGAAGAAAACTCACGCTTCGATCAACCTCATGCCGTGGTGCGCGCCGGACGACGCCCGCGGTGCGCTTGTTTGACTGGCGCTCGTTTGGCGGAAGGCGGGTGCAGCCTGTTGCGGCTGGTCCAGCTTGAACACGCTCACGGCGCCGACAAGGCTGGCGGCTTGCTCCTGCATCGACTGCGCCGCGGCGGCTGCTTCTTCGACCAGTGCCGCGTTCTGCTGGGTCACCTGGTCCATCTGCGCAATCGCCTGGTTCACCTGCTCGATGCCGGTGCTCTGCTCCTGGCTCGCCGCCGTGATCTCGCCCATGATGTCGGTCACGCGCTTGACGCTGTCCACGATCTCGTCCATCGTGCGGCCCGCTTCGGCCACCTGGCGGCTGCCGGCTTCGACCTTGCCCACGGAGTCGTCGATCAGGCCCTTGATTTCCTTGGCGGCTGCGCCCGAGCGCTGCGCAAGGTTGCGCACTTCGGAGGCCACCACGGCAAAGCCGCGGCCTTGTTCACCGGCCCGCGCGGCTTCGACCGCTGCGTTCAGCGCCAGGATGTTGGTCTGGAAGGCGATGCCGTCGATCACGCCGATGATGTCGACGATCTTCTTGGACGATGTGTTGATGGAGCCCATGGTGTCCACCACTTGGCTCACCACGCCACCGCCGCGAACGGCCACTTCAGAAGCCGACAGGGCCAACTGGTTGGCCTGGCGGGCGTTGTCGGCGTTCTGCTTCACGGTAGAGGTAAGCTCTTCCATCGAGGCAGCTGTTTCTTCGAGCGAGCTGGCCTGTTCTTCGGTGCGTGAAGACAAGTCGTGATTGCCGGCGGCAATCTGGCCCGAAGCGGTGGCGATGGCATCGGTGCCCGTGCGCACGCCGCTGACCACGTTGGCAAGGCTCGTGTTCATGCTCTGGAGCGCCTGCATCAGCTGGCCCGTCTCATCGCGGCTCTGGACTTCGATACGCCTCGTCAAGTCGCCCGACGCCACCGATTGCGCAATTTCAACCGCTTCGGACAGCGGCCGCGCAACGATGCGTGCAATGCACAGCGCGAGCACAAAGCCCAATCCGATGCTGCCCAGCAGAAGCGCCAGAATCCACAGCCGCGCCCGCGCATAGATGGCGTCGCCATTGGCGCTTGCCTGCTTGCCGCCTTCGACGTTGAGGGCGACAAGCCGGTCGATCATCTCCGTCAGCTGGTGGTTCAGCTTCGATGCATTCGCGCGGATGAGCGCCACTGCCTCCGTCTTTTGTTGCGCGCGGGAGAGGGCCACGACCTTCTCGTGTTCCTGCGCATACAGGCCCAGCGTTTTCGCGTAGTCCGAATAGATCTTCTTTTCTTCCGGCTCGGAAATAAGCGCCTCGTATTGCCCACGCGCCTTGCCCAATCCCTCCCAGATCGCAGCCATCGACTTCTCGTAGTGCGCAGCGTCTTCGGGCGACGTCGACAGCAGGTGCTGCATTTCCTCGGAGCGGTAGCGGGCCATCAGGCCCCTCATCTCGAGCAGCGACTGGGCCGAAGGCATCCAGTTGGTGGCGATGTCGGTCGACATCTGGTTGACCTTTGAAAGCTGCAGTACCGACACGACACCGAGCACCGCGGTCAACGCCAGGACAGCGACAAAGGACACGAGCAGCTTGGTCGCAATCCTGAGGTTGTAGAACGCTTGCATGAACTTCTTCTCTCTCTGACTCTCTCTATCTCTTTCTCAGCGCGGCCAGATCAGGCGGCGATCTTCTCGACCAGGCCCATCTCGTCGCTGGACATCAGCTTGTCGATGTCCACCAAAATGAGCATCCGCTCGTCCAGCGTGCCCAGACCGATCAGGTAGTCCGTGTCCAGCACGGCGCCCATCTTGTCCAGCACGGCGCCCATCTCCGGCGCGGGCTTGATCTGCTCTGCGCTCAGCGTGATCACGTCCGACACGCTGTCCACCACCATGCCCACCACGCGACCGCCGATGTTCAGCACGATCACCACCGTGAACTGGTTCGTAGCCGCGCAGCTCCTGCACCTTCTGGATGTCGATTCCGTACTCTTCCTGGCCGAGCGTGAAGGAAAGAAATTCCAGAGGCCGGCCGGGCCGGGACGTTGCGGCGTTGCGGGTGTCCGCGGTTTGTTTGGTTGGGGTAGCAGTCATCGAAAACCTGTTGCTGTTGGCTTAAAACTCTGTCCAGTCGCCGCCGGCCGCACCGGCCATGGCCAGCTGCGGGGACGACGAAGGTGCTTCTTGGGTCTTCCTGGCCGGCGCGGCGCGCCGCGGCTTCGGAGAGGATTCGGAGGGGCGCGCCGACTTGGCTGCGGCAGAGGCGAGCCGTGCGTCTGGCTGAGCCGAAGAGGCTGCGCCGCCTTCGAGCTTGAACACGCTCACCGCGCCTACCAGGCTGGCGGCCTGCTCCTGCATCGACTGCGCCGCGGCGGCTGCTTCTTCGACCAGTGCCGCGTTCTTCTTGGACGATGTGTTGATGGAGCCCATGGTGTCCACCACCTGGCTCACCACGCCACCGCCGCGAACGGCCACTTCAGAAGCCGACAGGGCCAGCTGGTTGGCCTGGCGGGCGTTGTCTGCGTTCTGCTTCACGGTAGAGGTGAGCTCTTCCATCGAGGCGGCTGTTTCTTCGAGCGAGCTGGCCTGCTCTTCGGTGCGCGAAGACAGGTCCTGGTTGCCGGCGGCGATCTGGCCCGAAGCGGTGGCGATGGCATCGGTGCCGGTGCGCACTTCGCCCACCACCTTGGCAAGGCTGTTGCGCATGCCCTGGATTGCGTGCAGCAAGCTCTCCTGGTCGCCGCGCCTCAGGTCGATGCGAACCGCCAGGTCCCCGTCGGCGATGCGGTGCGCAATGGCCGTCGCGTCTGCGGGCTCGCCGCCGAGCTGTTTCAGCAGGCCGCGTGAAATTGCCCAGCCCAGGGCCAGCAGCGCTGCGGCCAGCACCGCCGCACCGATCGACAGGGCGATGATCCGGCCCATGATCGTGGTTTGCACCGTGTCCACATAGACGCCCGAACCGATGATCCAGCCCCAGGGTTCGAAGCCCTTGACGTAGGAAACCTTGGGCACCGGCTTGTCGCTGCCCGGCTTGGCCCACAGATAGGGAACGAAGCCCGCGCCGCTGGCCTTGACGGTGTCGACGAACGAGACGAACAGCCGCTTGCCGTTGGCGTCCTTGTTGGACGAAAGATCCTTGTTCTCCAGCGCCGGGCTGATCGGATGCATCACCATGCGCGGTTGCATGTCGTTGATCCAGAAATACTCGGTGCCGCTGTAGCGCAGGCCGCGAATCGCCTGCATGGCCTGCTCCTTGGCCTGCGGCTCGGTCAGGGTGCCCTTGGCCACGAGCCCGTGGTAATGGCTCAGCAGGCCGTGGGCGCTTTCGACCACCTGGCGCACGCTGGCTTGCCGCTCTTCCATGATGAGCTTTCGCTCGGAAATCAGGAAAAGGGCTGTCAAGGCCGCCACGCCCATGATGGCGCTGGCCGTGAACAGCCCGAGCTTCTGGCCGATGCGAAGGCCACGGGGATTCAAACGGTTGAACATAGTCTCTTCCTAGGGTGGATGTCTTTTGTGCGGTCCTGTCGACAGGTTTATCGGCAGGTGCGCGCAAGACTTGAGGCCATTAGTTCAAAATTCCGTCCAATCGCCGGCTGCGGTGCTGGCCGCGGCCAGTTGCCGGGGTGCGGCAGCCTCGCTCTTGCCGCCCAGCGCTGGGCGCAGGCCCCTGGGAACGGCCTTGAGGGGCCCGATTGCCGTTCGTGTCGCAGGCGCCGCGAACGTCAGCTCGCTGCGCTGCGGCTGCGCGCCAGGCTCCAGCCTGAACACGCTCACCGCGCTCACGAGGCTGGCGGCCTGCTCCTGCATGGATTGCGCCGCGGCGGCCGCTTCTTCGACCAGCGCCGCGTTCTGCTGCGTCACCTGGTCCATCTGCGAGATGGCCTGGTTCACCTGCTCGATGCCGGTGCTCTGCTCCTGGCTCGCGGCGGTGATCTCGCCGATGATGTCGGCAACGCGCTTGACGCCGCTCACGATCTCTTCCATCGTCTTGCCGGCTTCGCCCACCAGGGCGCTGCCCACATCGACCTTGCCGACCGAGTCGTCGATCAGGCCCTTGATTTCCTTGGCGGCTGCGGCCGAGCGTTGCGCCAGGCTGCGCACTTCGGAGGCGACGACCGCAAAGCCCCTGCCCTGCTCACCGGCACGTGCTGCTTCCACTGCGGCGTTGAGGGCGAGGATGTTGGTCTGGAAGGCAATGCCGTCGATCACGCCAATGATGTCGACGATCTTCTTGGACGACGCATTGATCGACGCCATGGTGTCGACCACCTGGCCGACGACATTGCCGCCCTTGATTGCCACTTCGGACGCGGACAGGGCCAGCTGGTTGGCTTGCCGCGCGTTGTCTGCGTTCTGCTTCACGGTAGAGGTGAGCTCTTCCATCGAGGCTGCCGTTTCTTCGAGCGAGCTGGCCTGTTCTTCGGTGCGGGAAGACAGGTCCTGATTGCCTGCGGCGATCTGGCCCGAGGCCGTGGCAATGGCGTCGGTGCCGGTGCGCACGCCGCCGACCACAGTCGCGAGGCTCGTGTTCATGTTCTTCAGGGCCTGCATCAAGAGGCCCGTCTCGTCGGTGGACGACGATTCGATATGGCTCGTGAGGTCGCCGCCCGCAACGGTTTGCGCCACGCGCACCGCTTCGTTCAGCGGGCGCGTGATGCTGCGCGTAAGGAGCCATGCCAGCACGGCGCCGAGCAGCAGCGCAACCACGGCCAGCACAATCACGTTGGCACGGCCCGCGCGGTTGAGGCCTTCCACGGCGTCTGCGGCCTTGTCGATCCGCTCTGCCTGGTGCGTCAGCATGCTGCGAATGCTCGCGTCATACACGTCGAGCATGGGCACCAGCTTGTCGTTGGTGAGCGTGGCGGCCTCGCCCTCCTTGCCTTCGCTCTTCAGCTTGAGAATGGCGTTGCGCAGGTTGACGTACTGGCTGCGCTTTTCCTTGATGTCGGCGCTGATCGCCTGCTCTTCGGGCGAATCGAGCATGGCCTCCAGCTTGGACTGCGTCTCGGAAATGCTCGCACTGGTCTTGCTCATGTGCTTTTGCAGGTACTCCTGCACTTGCGCATCGTTGCTCTTGACCAGCGCGAAGGTGCGCACGCTGTTGCTGCTGGTGTTGAGCAGCCAGTTGGCGGCCAGCCGCTCTTTGACGAGCGAGCGCTCCACCATCTCCTGTACCGCCTGGCCCACGCCTTGCAAACGGAACACGCCGATGCCTGCAATACACGCCATGAGTGCCAGCACCAGGGCAAAACCGATGCCAAGCCGTGTGCCGATTTTCAGGTTCTTCATTTCGGTTGCTCCGTATGCATCGATGTCAGGTGAGTTTTTCGATCAGGCCCATCTCGTCGCTGGACATCAGCTTGTCGATGTCCACCAGGATGAGCATCCGCTCGTCCAGCGTGCCCAGACCGATCAGGTAGTCCGTGTCCAGCACGGCGCCCATCTCCGGCGCGGGCTTGATCTGCTCTGCGCTCAGCGTGATCACGTCCGATACGCTGTCCACCACCATGCCCACCACGCGACCGCCGATGTTCAGCACGATCACCACCGTGAACTGGTCATAGGTAGGTGCGCCCAGCTGGAACTTGATGCGCATGTCGATGATCGGCACGATGATTCCGCGCAGGTTCACCACGCCCTTGATGTACTCCGGCGCATTGGCAATGCGCGTCACCGCGTCGTAGCCGCGCAGCTCCTGCACCTTCTGGATGTCGATTCCGTACTCTTCCTGGCCGAGCGTGAAGGTCACGACCTCCAGCCGGCTGGAAACGGCGGGCGCCGCGCCGCCTCGGAGGTTTTGTTGTTGTGCGGGGGCGATGATCTCTGCCATATGAATTCCTTCAGCTGAACTTCTGCATGATGCGAACGAGCTTCTGCCCGTACTGGGGATCGGTTGCGTAGCCGGCCTTCTGCAGGCCATGCGCTGCCTCGGCCGGCGTATCCGCCGCCAGCACGTTGGCGTAGCGCGGATTGCGCGTGATGAACTTGGCGTAGTCGGTAAAGGCTTCGTCGTACGAGGCGTAGGCCCTGAACTTGGCGCGCACGCGCTGCGGCTCGCCGTCCACGTACTCGGTCGTGGTGGTTTCCACCACGGGGCCCTTCCAGCTGCGGTCGGCCTTGATGCCGAAGAGATTGAAGCTTTGCGTGCCGTCGTCGGCGCGAATTTCGCGCTTGCCCCAGCCGGACTCCAGCGCGGCCTGCGCAAGAATCAGCGGCGCGGGTACGCCGCTGGCGGCGCTTGCCACCTGCGCGGAGCCACCCATGCGCTGCACGAAACTGTCGACGTTGCCTTGCAGCGATGCAACGGCCGCTGCCGCGGGACGCTCGCTGTTGCGCTGGTAGATGCTCAGGTCGACGGGTGCGGCCGGCTGCCTTGCCGCCGCGGACGAAGACGGCGCAGACGACGACGGCGCAGAGCCCAGCGGAATGCCCGATTGCGGTGTCAGCGGAAATCCCGCGCGCGGCGCGAGCGACATGCCTTCCGCGCCGCTTTCCGATTCGCCGCCCGATGCCGCGCCGCGGCTGAGCTGCGCAAGCATGGCCTCGGCCAGGCCCACGCCGCGGCCCGAGAGGTTCTGCGCCAACTGCTGGTCGAGCATCGAGAGGTAGACCTTCTCGTCGCGGTTCTCGAGCAGGCCGCTGGAGGGCGTGGCCTCGCGCATGCTCTTGAGCACCATGTTCATGAACAGCGCCTCGAACTGCCGCGACACCTGCTTCAAGCCTTCGTCGGGCGAGGTGCGAACCGTGTAGCGCAACGCATCGACGCTCTGTACGTCGAGCGCAAGGCGCTGGTCGAGCGCGCCGCTTCTGCTTTCTGGAATTGCCATGCCGGTGCTCAGATGATTTCGAGCTCGGCGCGCAGCGCGCCGGCGGATTTCATGGCCTGCAGGATGGACACCAGGTCTTGCGGATTGGCGCCCAGGCTGTTCAGGCCCTTGATCACGTCGGCCAGCGAGGCGCCGCCGCGCACCATCTGCAAGGCGCCGCCGCCCTGGTTGATGGAGATCTGCGAGGTTTGCCCGACCACGGTGTTGCCCCCTGCAAATGCGTTGGGCTGGCTCACCACGGGATCGGTGTTGATGACCACCGAGAGGTTGCCGTGCGCAACCGCACAGTCGTTCACCCGCACCGCCTGGTTCATGACCACGGAGCCGGTGCGCGCATTGACGACCACGCGCGCCACCGCCTGCGTAGGCGTGACCTCGAGGCTTTCGAGCTGCGCGAGAAAGCCGACACGTTCTTGCTGTGCGGGTGCCTGCACCTGGATCACGCGGGCGTCGAGCGCCTGCGCGGTGCCGGGGCCGAACTGCCGGTTGATGGCATCGACCGCCCGCTGCACCGTGCCGAAATCGGACCGGTTGAGTTCGAGCGAGAACATGCCCTCGCCGCCCACCGGCGCCTCGACGCCGCGCTCGACCAGCGCGCCGCCCGGAATGCGGCCCGAGCTGAGCTGGTTGATCTGCGCCTTGCTGCCGTTGGCCGATGCGCCGGCACCGCCGACCACCATGTTGCCCTGCGCAATGGCGTACACCTGCCCGTCGGCGCCCTTGAGCGGCGTCATGAGCAGCGTGCCGCCGCGCAGGCTCTTGGCATTGCCCATGGACGACACGGTCACGTCGATGTTCTGGCCCGGGCGCGCAAACGACGGCAGCGTGGCCGTGACCATGACGGCCGCCACGTTCTTCAGCTGCATGTTCACGCCCTGCGGGATCGTGATGCCGAGCTGCTGCAGCATGTTGTTCAGGCTTTGCGTGGTGAACGGCGTCTGCATGGTCTGGTCGCCCGTTCCGTCCAGGCCCACCATCAGGCCGTAGCCGATCAGCGGGTTGTCGCGCACGCCCTGGATGCTTGCCAGTTCTTTCAGGCGCTCGGCATGGGCGGGTGCATGCAGGGCCACGGCGCACAGCGCCAGCAGGCCGATACGGCGCACGGTGTTGCAGATGTTTTTCATGGTGCTAGAACGGCATGACATTCAGGAAGAAGCGCTGCATCCAACCCATGTGCTGCGCCTCGTCGATGTAGCCCTTGGCCGTGTATTCGATGCGTGCGTCGGCCACCAGGGTCGACGGCACGGTGTTGTTGCCCGAAACCGTGCGCGGATTCACCACGCCCGAGAACCGGATGTATTCGGTGCCCTGGTTGATGCCCATCTGCTTCTCGCCGCTGACCAGCAAGTTGCCGTTGCGCATCACGTCGACGACCGTGACGGTGATCACCCCGTTGAAGGTGTTGTTGGCGTTGGCGCCGCCCTTGGCGTCGAGCTTGTTGCCGCCGGACAGCTTGGCGTCCTGGCCGTTGAGCAGCGAACCCAGGAGCTTTGGAATGCCGCCTGCAAAGTCCGCCGCCAGGCTGCCGGTGCGGCTTGCGGAGGCGCCGGAGTTCTTGCTGGCGTTGACCCGCTCGCTGATGACGATGGTCAGGATGTCGCCGACGTTGCGGGGCCTGCGGTCTTCGAACAGCGCACTGCCGCCGGGACCGTCCTGGAAGATCGCGCCGTTCGCGCGCCGCGGCGCAGAAGCCATGGTCTCCGCCCGCGCCGTCATCGGCTGGTGCACCAGCGGCTCGCGCGGTACCTGCGCGCAGCCCGAGGCCAGCACGGCGACCAGCGCCGGCAAAAGGAGTGCGCGACGACGGTGGGAGGTCATAACTGTGCGAGGCGCTGCAGCATCTGGTCCGAGGTCTGGACCGCCTTGCTGTTGATCTCGTAGGCGCGCTGCGTAGCGATCATGTTCACGAGCTCTTCGACCACGTTGACGTTCGATGCCTCGACGTAGCCCTGGCTCAGGATGCCGGCGCCGTCCACACCGGGGTTCACCTGGTTGGGTGCGCCCGATGCGTCGGTTTCGGCGTAGAGGTTCTCGCCCTTGCTCTGCAGGCCGGCGGGGTTCAGGAAAGTGGCCAGCTGCAGCTGTCCGACCTGCACCGTGTTGGTGGAGCCGGCCTGCGTGATCGAAACGATGCCGTCGCGGCCCACCGTCAGGCTGGTGGCGTTGGCAGGCAGCGTGATGGCCGGCTGCACCGGAAAGCCGCTGGCCGTGACAAGCTGGCCGTCGCGGTCGGTCTGGAAGGAACCGTCGCGCGTGTACGAGGTGGTGCCGTCGGGCATCAGCACCTGGAAGAAGCCGCCGCCGTTGATGGCAACGTCCGTCGGCTTGTCGGTCTTGGTGAGGTTGCCCTGCGAGTGGATGCGCTCGGTGGCGACCACATGCACGCCGGTGCCTACCTGCAGGCCCGAAGGCAGGCGGGTCTGGTCGGAAGTCTGGCCGCCGACCTGGCGCAGGTTCTGGTACATCAGGTCCTCGAACACGGCACGGCTTCTCTTGAAGCCCGTGGTGCCGACGTTGGCGAGGTTGTTCGACACCACGTCGAGTTGGGTCTGTTGTGCATCGAGACCGGTCTTGGCGATGTAGAGCGAGCGCATCATGATGAAAAATTCCTTGGGAGTTATGTGAGGCGCAGGCTTAGCCGTACGCCAGCAGCTTGTTGGCCGATTGCGCGTTGTCGTCCGCGGTGCGCATCGACTTCATCTGCATTTCGAAGCTGCGGGCGTTGGCGATCATGGCCACCATGGCCTCCACGCCGTTGACGTTGCTGCCCTCGACGGCGCCGGTGGTCACTGAGACAGCGGCATCGGCTTCAGCGGGCGGCAGGCCCTCGCGCATGCGAAACAGGCCGTCGGCACCACGCACCAGGTCGGCCGTGGGCGGGTTGACCAGCTTCAGGCGGCCCACCTCGGCAATGCCGATGGCCGGGTCTCCGGCGCCGCGCGCCGTGACAAGGCCGTTGGCTGCAATGGAGACGGCGGAGCCGGGCGGCACCACAAGTGCGCCGGCATCGCCGAGCACCGGGCGCGAGCCCATGGTGGTGAGCTGGCCTTCGGCATTGACCTGCAGGTTGCCCACGCGGGTGTAGGCCTCGCCGCCGTCCGGCGTCTGCACCACGAGCCAGCCGTCGCCGTGCACCGCGACATCGAGTGCGCGGCCGGTTTCGGTGAGCGGACCATGGCTGAAGTCGGCACCCGGCGTGGTGGCAACCACGTAGGAGCGGGTCGTCGCGTCCGGGCCGCCATCGGTGACCGGCACTGCGCGAAAGCTGTTGATCTGCGCGCGGAACCCGGGTGTCGAGGCGTTCGCCATGTTGTTGGCAACGGAGGCTTGCTGCTCCATGGCCTGCTTGGCGCCGCTCATGGCGACATACAGCATGCGGTCCATAAGCTACTCAGCGGATGTTGATCAGCGTCTGGACGACCTGATCCTGCGTCTTCACCGTCTGCGCGTTGGCCTGGTAGCTGCGCTGCGCGACGATGAGGTTGACCAGCTCGGAGGTCAGGTCGACGTTGGAGGCCTCCAGCGCGCCGGAGGCGAGCGAACCCTGCTTGGTGCCTGCACCCGGCGTGCCAGTGAGCGGCTGGCCCGAAGCCAGCGTTTCGCCCCAGACGTTCTCGCCCTTGGGCTCCAGGCCGTTGGGGTTGGCGAACGACGTCAGCACGACCTGGCCCATCAGCGTGGTCTGCTCGTTGGAGAACTTGCCGGTGATGGTGCCGTCGGGGTTGATCGAGAACGAGGTCAGCGTGCCCGAGGTGAAGCCGTCCTGCTTGAGCGTCTTGATTTCGTTGGCGTTGCCGAACTGCGTGGTGCCCGAGAGGTCCACCGTGGCATTCAGCGCCACCGAGCCGTTGCCGAAGTTCATTGCCGGCAAGGTGATCGAGCCGCCCGCGGGCGTGAGCAGGTTGCCGTTGCCGTCGAAGGTCATCGCCGAGATGGGCGCGCCACCGTTGAGCGCGGTGCCGTCGGCCGCGCCGTACACGTTCCAGGCGTTGGCGCCGGTCTTCACGAAGAAGACGCCAAGCTCATGCGGGGCGCCGAGCGAATCGAAGATGGGGCCGAGCGCGTTCGAATAGTTGAAGGTGTCCGAATCGGTCGGAGAGAACGGCGTCTTGGTGGGCACTGCTTCGCGCATGTCCAGATTGAAGGTGGCGTCTATGGCAGTGGTGGCCTTCGGGCTCATGGCCGTGGTCTGGACCTGCAGCGGGCCGGGCGTGCCGCCGTCGAGGCCGCCGGTGGCCGAAACGCCGTAGCCCGTCAGGCGCAGGCCGGCGGCGTTGACGATGAAGCCGTCCTTGTCGCGCGTGAACTGGCCATTGCGCGAATACATCACCTCACCGCTCGGGCTGCTGAGGCGGAAGAAGCCGTCGCCGTTGAGGATGGCGATGTCCAGGGGGCGGCTGCTGGTTTGCACCGAACCCTGCGTGAAGTTCTGCACGATGCCCGACACCGCAACGCCGAGGCCGACGCGCGAGCCCGCATACACGTCCTGGAACGTGGCCGCGCCCGACTTGAAGCCCACGGTATTTGAGTTGGCGATGTTGTTGCCGATGACGTCCAGGTTGGCGGCGGCTGCGGACAAGCCGCTGATGCCTTGGGAAAAGCCCATGATCGAATCCTTGTTTCAGTGCGAGGAAGAAATGGAAATGGCTTGCGGCGCGAGGGCCGCTGCCGATGAAGAACGCATGCCGGGTTGCTCAGAGGAACATGCGCACATCGGCCAGGCCGATGCTGTTGCCCGACATCAGCTCGAGCGTGATGCCGTCGGCGCCTTGCTTGACGGCAGCCACTTGCGAGAAGACCAGAGAGGTGGCTTTCACGTCGGTGCCGTTGTTGCTGGCCGAGACCGTGAAGGTGTAAGAGCCGGGGGCCGCCACGGTGCCGTCGTCGGCCTTGCCGTCCCAGCTGACCGCATTGACGCCTTCAGTCATGGAGCCGAGCGACATCGTGCGCACGGTGTTGCCGGCGGCATTGACGATCTTCACCTCGACGTTGCCGGCCGTACCCGGCAGCTGCACCGCAAAGGGCACGGCCGCCGGCTCTTCGCCGGCCTTGGGTTCGGTGGTGCCGATGGTGTTGCCCGGCGACAGCACGTTGTAGCCAATGAGCGATGCCGCCTGCAGCACCTGGTTGGTACCGGTCTGGTTCACCAGGCCGCTCAGCGCCGCGTTGAGCCGCTCGATGCCGCTCACGGTGCTCATCTGCGCGAGCTGGCTGGTGAGCTCGGCGTTCTCCATCGGGTTGAGCGGGTCCTGGTTGTTGAGTTGCGTGACCAGCAGCTTGAGGAAGCGCTGCTCGCTGTCCACTTCGGAGGTGTTGCCGGCGCTGGAAGCGGCCGTGGCTGCGTTGAGCCCGGTGATGGAGGAGGTGTCGGAAATGGCCATGGCTTGTGGTGTGGATGTACGGGTTACTGGCCGATGCTCAGCGTCTTGACCATGAGGGTCTTGGCGGTGTTCAGCACCTCGACGTTGGCCTGGTAGTTGCGGGAGGCGGAGATCATGTTGGTCATCTCCTCGACCACGTTGACGTTGGGCATCGACACGTAGCCTTCGGGGTTGGCATGCGGGCTCTTGGGGTCGAAGACCATCTTGAGCGGCGAGGCGTCTTCGACCACGCGGGCCACCTTCACGCCTCCGATGTCCTGCTGGCCGGGGCCGGAGGAGGCCACTTCGAACACGACCTGCTTGGCGCGGTAGGGCTTGCCGTCGGGGCCGGCCACGCTTTCGGCGTTGGCCAGGTTGCTCGCGGTCACGTTCATGCGCTGCGACTGCGCGGACATGGCGGAACCCGCCACGCTGAAGATGTTCATGGATGCGCTGGGATGCGGCATGCGTGTCTCTCCTGTGCTTATTGCGCCGCGGCGAGCAGCGACTTGATCTTGGCGCTGACCACCGTGAGGTTGGCTTCGTAGCGCAGCGCGTTGTCGGCAAAGTTGATGCGTTCGGCATCCATCTCGACGGTGTTTCCGTCAATGCTGGGTTGGCTCGGCACGCGGTACAGCAAATCCCGGTCGGGCATCGACGAGCCCTGGCCCTGGATGTGGCGGGGCGACGTGGCGGCCATCTGCACCGATTGGCCTCCACGGCCCTGCTCTACCGCTTGCGTGAGGCGGCTCGAAAAATCGAAGTCACGCGCCTTGTAGTTGGGCGTGTCGGCGTGTGCGATGTTGGCGGCCAGCACTTCCTGGCGCTGTGCCCGGAGGTTGAGTGCTTCGCGGTTGAAGCGCAGCGCCGCATCCAGCTTGTCGATCATGTTTTTCCATCATTGGTGGCATCGCGTCCCAGGTGGGCATGGCGACTGATGGAAAGCGAGTCTATGCATGCACTGCTTTCGCAATGGCCCGAACAAAGGGGCATTTGGCGTGCACTTCGAATCTTCGGATCGGGTGCGTCTTCCTAGAATTGCCGGGCACCCATGATGGAAAAAACCCACTCCCACAAGCGCCTCCTGAAGATCGTGCTGCCAGCCTTGGCGGCAGGACTCGCAGCGGCCACATCCGTTGCCGCGGCGCCACTTGCAGGCGACGCGCGCGCCGCCGCGGACAAGTTGCTGCAGGCGCAAACCGCCGGGCTGCCGGGCAAGGTCAGCATCCGCGTGGAGGCTCCGGGCTCCGGCCCGCTGCCGCCGTGCGATGCGCTCGAGGCTTTTCTGCCGCGCGGCGCCGCTGCCTGGGGGCGCGTGTCGGTGGGCTTGCGCTGCCATTCGGAGCAAAAGCCCTGGACGCGCTTTGTGCTGGCCCATGTCGCGGTAGAGGGCCGCTACTTCGTCGCGCTGCAGAACATCGACACCGGAAAGCCCTTGGGCGCCGGCGACTTTGCCGCCCGCAACGGCGATCTCACGGCGCTGCCCCGTTCGGTGGTTACAGACGCTTCGGAACTCGAAGGCGTGGTGGCGGCCAACCGCATTGCATCGGGGGCGCCGCTGCGGCGCGAAATGGTTCGCGGCGTCTCGGTGATCCAGCAAGGCCAGACGGTCAAGGTGGTTGCCGCCGGGCCGGGCTACAGTGTGAGTACCGAGGCCCGCGCAATGACCAGCGCCGGGGCGGGTGCCACCGTGCGGGCCAAGACCCTGGACGGCCGCCTGGTCAGTGGCGTGGCCGACGAGGAAGGCCAGGTACGGCTGGCGCAGTAGCCGAATTCACGGCGCAGTGCGCCATGCCCTAAAGTTTCGGCCCGAACTGCCGATACACAAGGCAGCCCTTTGAGGAACCATCTTGAAAATCGATCCATCTGCCCCGTCGGCCACACCGCTCACCCGAACGAAAAAGGGCGCATCGTCATCGCCAGCCAGCGGCACCGAAGCCGCCCAGGGTGGCAAGGACGTGGTGCAGCTCTCGACGGGACAGGTGCATTCGCTGCCCGAAGCGCTCAATGCCGATTTCGACGCAGCACGCGTGGCCGCCATCCGCGAGGACATCCGGGCCGGGCGCTACGAAATTCATCCCGACCGAATCGCCCGCGGCCTGCTGAGCAGCGTGCGCGAACTGCTGCAAGAAAACGGAAAGCTGTAACCGCCATGCTGGTTCACCTGTTGGCCGAGAAATCCTGCGTAGAAGAATTCCTGTCCCTGCTCGGCCAGGAAGCAGACGCCATGAAGAACGGCCGTTTTGCGGAGCTGCCCCTTTTGACCGAACGCAAGACAGGCCTGCTCGATCGCATGGCGGCACTCGACCAGGCCCGCGAGGCGGCCCAGGTGGCGCGCGGCTTCGAACCCGGCCGTGCAGGCGCCGATGCGGCTGCGGCCGCCGATGGCGAGGCGTCGCTGGCCGCCTGGACTGCCCTGGTCGAACTTGCCCAGCAAGCCAGGGCCGACAACCGCCGCAATGGCTCGATGGTGTACAGCCAGCTCGATTTCACGCAAAACGCGCTGCATTACCTGCAGGCCAGCGCCCAGCCCTTCTACGGACCGAACGGAATCCGCAAGCCCGCGAGCGGCATGGGAACCCGCTTGGCGGTGGGTTGACCGCGTTCAACCCTTGCGGGGCTTGCCCGGCTTGGGCTCTTCGAACAATTCCGAGAAGAAGGACGGGCCCACCTCGCCGGCGGGCGGGTTTGCCGGCGGGGTGCTCGCCTCTCCCGGTGCAAGCTCCTGAAAGTCCGACGATGCGAAGTGCGGGGGCACGTAGACGCCGTGCTCGTCTCTCCTGACCAGGCCGCGGCGCTCCAGGTCCCGCATGGTCTTGTTGACCTGCATCCGGGAGAGCCCTGAATAAGAGGCGATGACCGACTGCGTGATCCGCTTGTCGTAGCCCCCGCCGGTGCCCGGCGCCAGCACGGTGAGCTCATGGAGGATGCGGCTGATGAGCCGCTCGGACGAAGCCGATGAAATCTGCCGGATCTGCCTGCGCAGCACCGTGGTGCGCTTCATCACGACTTCGAGCAGCCCCATCGTCACGGCCGGATGCCGATCGCACAGCGCGCGCAGTTCGAGTGCGGGCACCAGGTAAAGAGAGGTGGGCAGAGCTGCGATGAGCGTTGCGCCCGGCTGGTATCGCTCCTCGATGGGGGCGGCATTCAGGAAGAGATCGTCCTGCCTGATGAAATCGGTGGTGACGTCGCCGCTGTCTTCGCTGCCTTGCACCACCACCCGCAACAGGCCGGTGGCCACGCAATAGACACGGTCTGTCCAGTCATCCGCACCCAGCACAACCTCGTTTCGGCGGTAGGAACGAAGTTCGATCCGCTGGACAAACGCTGCCCGTTCGTCCTGGGGAACGCTGGCAAGAAGAGGATGCAAATACATCTATACCGTCCAAAGGCTCACTTGCCCTGATGGTCAAGGCAGTTCGCCAAAAATCGTTCTCAGGTGTGAAAAATTACCACTCCAATTAATATATTAACCTAAGTAACATCTTGACACGCAACGCGTAACAATTGTTTTGGCACCGACCTATTTCTGCCAACTTTTCGACACCGTCCATTGGCTTGTAGCGCAGGCCAGCACAAGCGCTGCGTAGGTGATCATCGCGCCATCACGACCAGAAAAGACCAGCCCGGCCAGGAGCACCAACGTGCCCACGCCGAAGTTGACTGCCCCCTGGATCCACCAGGCCGGCGCACCCGCCCGGCGGCCAAAGACCCGGCCCGCCAGCGCGCACATGAAACCGACGGCCAAGGCAGGCGCCACAAAGTTGAGCAGATGGTTGAGTAGAGCCAGCAGGGACATGGAAGGCGCCAGGAGAAGGGGTTGGGCAAGGCGGGAAGCGCCAGATAAAGCAAGGGCGCCTGGGGCGCCCTTCTTCGTGTTGCTGGGTATGCGGCAAACCCCTTGGCAGCCGCGCAGCTCGTGCTGATTTTATAATCAGGAGATATGTCAGTCTGGACCCTTGGGTTGAACCACACGACCGCGCCGCTCGATCTGCGCGGTCGTTTTGCGTTCGCGCTCGATCAGCTGGCACCCACGCTGCAGAGTTTGCGCAGTTCGTTCGCCTCCGGCCGGCATCCACAGGTCGAGGCCGCCATCATCTCGACCTGCAACCGCACCGAGATCTATTGCGCCGCCGAACACGCCGCGCTCGACCATACGCTTGGCTGGCTGGCCGAAAACGGTGGCGTGGCACCGGCGCTGCTGCGCTCGCACTCCTACACGCTGCACGACGACGAGGCTGCGCGCCATGCCTTCCGGGTGGCCAGCGGGCTCGACTCCATGGTGCTCGGCGAAGCCCAGATCCTCGGGCAGATGAAAGACGCCGTGCGCGCCGCCGAAACCGCCGGCGCGCTCGGCAGCACGCTCAACCAGCTGTTCCAGCGGTCTTTCGCGGTTGCCAAAGAAGTGCGTACCGCCACCGAGATCGGCGCGCATTCCATCAGCATGGCGGCCGCCGCGGTCCGGCTGGCCGGCCAGCTCTTCGAGGACCTGCACCAGACGCGCGTGCTGTTTGTAGGCGCGGGCGAAATGATCGACCTGGCCGCCACGCACTTCGCGGCCAAGGACCCGAAAACGATTGCCATTGCCAACCGCACGCTCGAGCGCGGCGAAAAGCTGGCCTCGCGCTTTGGCGGAGAAGCCATGCGGCTGGCCGACCTGCCGAGCCGGCTCGCAGAATTCGACATTGTGGTGAGCTGCACCGCCAGCACCCTGCCGATCATCGGCCTGGGCGCGGTGGAACGCGCGCTCAAGGCGCGCAAGCACCGCCCGATGTTCATGGTCGACCTGGCGGTGCCGCGCGACATCGAGCCCGAGGTGAAAGCGCTCGAAGACATCTATCTCTACACCGTGGACGATCTCGCGCAGGTGGTGCAGCAAGGCCAGGCCAACCGGCAGGCCGCGGTGGCGCAAGCCGAAGTGATCATCGACGCAGGTGTGCAGAGCTTCATGCACTGGCTCGGCCAGCGCGGCACGGTGCCGCTCATCCAGCAGCTCAACGCCCAGACCGATGAATGGCGGGCGGCCGAAATGGCCCGCGCCCGCAAGCTGCTGGCCAAGGGCGAATCGGTCGATGCGGTGCTCGAAGCCATGTCGCGCGGGCTCACGCAGAAGATGCTGCACGGCGCGCTGGCCGAACTGCATGCGGGCGACGCGGCTTCGCGCGAGCAGACGGCCCAGACGATTTCGCGGCTCTTCCTGCGCAAAGAGCGTTAGCGACGCTTGCCGCCGCCGGCCCGGCCCGTTGTTGCCGCGGCCATCCTGCGCCTTGCCGCCGCGAGCCGCACTCCCCTATTCTTCCTCGGCATTTTTCGACGTGAAACCTTTTCTGCGCCACCAACTCGAGCGCTACGCGCAGCGCCTCGGCGAACTCGACTTTCTGCTGTCGCGCGAAGACATCATGAGCGACATGGCGCAGTACCGCACCATCTCGCGCGAGCATGCCGAAATCACGCAGATCGCGGGCCGCTTCGAACGCTACAAGCAGCGCGAAGCCGACATTGCCGGCGCGCGCGAAATGCTCGGCGACCGGGACATGGCCGAGATGGCGCAAGAAGAAATCGCCGGTGCCGAGGCCGAGCTGGTCCAGCTCGAGGAAGAGCTGCAGCGCCTGCTGCTGCCAAAAGACCCGGACGACGCGCGCAACGCGTTCCTCGAAATTCGCGCGGGCACGGGTGGCGACGAATCGGCCCTGTTCGCGGGCGACCTGCTGCGCATGTACACGCGCTATTGCGAGCGCGCCGGCTGGCGCTGCGAAGTGGTGAGCGAAAGCGAAAGCGAGCTCGGCGGCTACAAGGAAGTGGTGATCCGCATCGTCGGCAATGACGTGTTCGGGCACCTTCGGTTCGAGTCGGGCGGCCATCGCGTGCAGCGCGTGCCGGCCACCGAAACCCAGGGCCGCATCCACACCAGCGCCTGCACGGTGGCCGTGCTGGCCGAGCCCGACGAAACGGTGGCGGTGCAGATCAACCCGGCCGACCTGCGCATCGACACCTACCGCGCGAGCGGCGCCGGCGGCCAGCACATCAACAAGACCGACTCGGCCGTGCGCATCACGCACATTCCGACCGGCATCGTGGCCGAATGCCAGGATGACCGCAGCCAGCACCGCAACAAGGCGAAGGCGCTGCAGGTGCTCTCCGCGCGCATCCAGGAGAAGGAGCGCAGCGAGCGCGCCGCCAAGGACGCCGCCATGCGCAAGGGCCTTATCGGGAGCGGCGACCGCTCGGACCGCATTCGCACCTACAACTTTCCGCAGGGCCGGCTGACCGATCACCGCATCAACCTCACGCTCTACAAGCTGCTGGCCATCATGGAGGGCGACCTCGGAGACGTGCTGGATGCCCTGCGCGCTGCGCGCGAGGCCGAGCAATTGGCCGAGCTCGAATCGAGCCTGCCGGCGTGACGATGACGGCTGCCACCACGCCGACCACCGTGGCGCAGGCGCTGGCTGCGGCGGTGGCGCTGGGCGTGGACAGGCTCGACGCGCAGTTGCTGCTGCTGCACACGCTGGGCCGCGCGGCGCACGACCGCGCATGGCTGCTGGCGCATGACACCGATGCCATGTCCGATGCGGCGTGGTCCGCGCTCGCGGAACGGCTGTCGCGCCGGCTGGCGGGCGAGCCGGTGGCCTACCTGCTCGGCGAAAAAGAGTTTCACGGTCTTGCCCTGCAGGTGGACGCGCGGGTGCTGGTGCCACGCCCCGACACCGAAACACTGGTCGACTGGGCCCTGGAGTGCCTCGACGGCCGCGAGGCTCCGCGCGTGCTCGACCTGGGCACCGGCAGCGGTGCCATCGCGCTGGCGCTGCAGCACGCGCGGCCGGATGCGCAGGTCGACGCTGTCGATGCCAGCGCCGATGCGCTGGCCGTTGCCCGGGCCAATGCCGAGCGCCTTGGACTTGCGGTACGTTTCAGCCAGGCCCATTGGCTGGAAGGTGCGGCCGGCGGCTACGCAGTCATTGCAAGCAACCCGCCTTACATCGCGGTCGGCGATCCGCATCTGCCCGCGCTCGGGCACGAGCCTCTGGCCGCGCTGGTGGCGGGGGTCGACGGGCTCGACGACATCCGCCAGATCGTGCAGAACGCCCCGTCGCACCTTGCCGAGGGCGGTTGGCTGCTGCTGGAACACGGCCACGACCAGGCAGCGGCCGTGCGCCAGTTGCTGGGAGCACGCGGTTTCGCGGAAGTCCAAAGCCGCGATGACCTTGCCGGCATCGCGCGCTGTTCCGGCGGAATCTGGCGCCCGGTGAAATAATCCCCTCAAGCCCACTTTTTCAGGAGTCCCCATGTCCGACGCTCAACAACGCATCGACGACCTCGTCAAGACCAACGACCTCGTGCTCTTCATGAAGGGCAACGCGAGCTTTCCGATGTGCGGCTTTTCGGGCCGTGCAATCCAGATCCTCAAGGCCGTCGGCGTCGACACCAAGACGCTCAAGACCGTCAACGTGCTCGAGGACGACGGCATCCGCCAGGGCATCAAGGAATACAGCAACTGGCCGACGATTCCCCAGCTCTACGTGAAGGGCGAATTCGTGGGCGGCTCGGACATCATGATGGAGATGTACGAATCGGGCGAACTGCAGCAAGTGCTGGGCGGCAGCAACCCCGCCTGATTCTTCCTTCAGGCCCGCCATGAGCCACGATCGCGACGGCCACTCGCACGACGGCGAGGCTGCTCCGGCCTGGAAGCACGATGGCGTGCGCGTGGTCGCGGCCAACCAGCTCGATGTCAACACGGCGCAGACGCCCGGCATGAACCGGGCGGCAGCCATCAACTTTGCCCGTGTCGGTGCGCAAAAGTTGTGGGCGGGCACCGTCACCATCCATGCCGACGCCAAGACAGGTGCCCATCACCACGGGCACCTCGAATCGGTGATCTACGTCGTGCGTGGCCGCGCGCGCATGCGCTGGGGTGAAAAGCTCGAGTTCACGGCCGAAGCGGGACCGGGCGATTTCATCTACGTGCCGCCCTACGTGCCGCACCAGGAAATCAACGCCAGCGCGACCGAGCCGCTCGAGTGCGTGCTGTGCCGCAGCGACGGCGAAGCGGTGGCCGTCAACCTGGACATCGAGCCGGTGGAAAAACCGGAATCGGTGCTCTGGGTCGATCCGACCCACCCGCACGGCGGCGTCTAGCTTTACGGCAGCCGGGCAAGCCCGGTTCAGCGGCAGTCGACGGAATGGGCGCCATGTCATGGCACCATGGCACTCTTCGAAGTGCCATCATGACCCTGACCCAAAGCCTGCTCATCATCGTCTTGCTGATCGCGATGAGCGCATTCTTCTCACTTGCCGAGATCACCCTTGCCGCCTCGCGGCGCCTGCGCCTGCGCCAGATGGCCGACGACGGCGACCCGCGGGCCGAGCGCGTGCTGCGCGTGCAGGAGCAACCGGGCCACTACTTCACGGTGGTGCAGATCGGCCTCAACGCGGTAGCCATTCTCGGCGGCGTGGTGGGTGAGGGCTCGCTCAGCCCCTACTTTGCGCGCTTCTTCGAAAACTGGCTGAGTGTGGAAGCCTCGGCGAATGTGGCCTTCCTGTGCTCGTTCGTGATCGTCATTGCGGTGTTCCTGGTGTTTGCCGACCTGTTCCCCAAGCGGCTCGGCATGAGCAACCCGGAGAACATCGCCGTGCGCATGGTCGGGCCGATGCTGCTGCTGATCACGGCGTTCAAGCCGCTGGTGTGGCTGTTCACCCGTTCGACCGACATGCTCTTCAAGGTGCTGGGCATGCCGCTCGTGCGCGACGACAAGATCACCTCGGCCGACATCCTGGCCATGACCGAGGCCGGCGCGCGCGCGGGCGTGCTCGCGGTGCGCGAACAACAGGTGATCGCCAACGTGTTCGAGCTGGACACGCGCCTGGTGAGCAGCGTGATGACGGTGCGCGACAACATCGCCTGGTTTCTGCACGACGACCCCGAATCGGTGCTGCGGGCGCGCATCGTGGCCGAGCCTTTTTCTGCCTATCCGGTGTGCGACGGCGACATCGATCACGTGCTTGGGTATGTCGATGCAAAGGACATGTTCCAGCGCGTGCTGAGCGGCCAGCCGCTCGCCTTCGACAAGGGATTGCCGCTGCATAAGGCACTGGTCGTTCCCGACCGGCTTTCGCTCACTGAAGTGCTCGAGCAGTTCCAGCAGGCGCATGAAGACTTCGCGATCATCGTCAACGAGTACAGCCTGGTGGTGGGCGTCATCACGCTCAACGACGTGATGAGCACGGTCATGGGCGACCTGGTGTCGATGCCCGACGAAGAGCAGATCGTGAAGCGCGACGAGAACTCATGGTTGATCGACGGCGTGACGCCGATCCAGGATGTGCAGCGCGCATTGCACATCGACGAGCTGCCGCATTCGGACGAATACGAAACGCTCGCCGGCTTCCTGATGGTGATGCTGCGCCGCGTGCCCAAGCGCACCGACAGCGTGAGCTGGGGCGGCTACACCTTCGAGGTGATGGACGTCGACAGCTACCGAATCGACCAGGTCATGGTGACAAGGACTTAGCTCGCCCCCAGTCTTCGCGCACGATCAGGCGGCTGCGCGGTCCTTCTCCACGAAGGTCCAGAGGCGCTGGTTGGCAAACACGGCGTTGGGGTACGGCGACTTGCCGCGGCTGCCGTTGTAGCGGCCGAGCGTCATGTACAGGTCGCCCTGCTCGCGGTCGAGGTAGTGGCGCAGGATGACGCAGCCGAAGCGCAGGTTGGTCTGCATGTGGAACAGCTTGGCGGGATCGCTGTCGCCGATCACCCGGGTCCAGAACGGCATGACCTGCATGTAGCCTCGCGCACCGGCGCTGGACACCGCGAACTTGCGGAAGTTGCTCTCGACCTGGATGAGCCCCAGCACCAGGCTCACGTCGAGGCCGGAGCGCTTGCTCTCGTACCAGACGGTCTGCAGGAACTCCTTGCGCGTGGGCCAGTCGGCAATCTTTTTCTTGAGGCGCTCGCTCATTTCGCCGAGCCAGCGCAAATAGTTCAGGCGAGCCTCGGTGCTTGGAAACTCCGGAACCGGCGGCGCCTTGTTGTGGATGGCCGAGCTCAGCGCAGTGCGCACCGAATCGATCAGCGGCTCTTCGATCTGCGCACCGGCATGGGCGGCCTGCGGCAGCGACAGTGCCGCGAGGGCACCCGCCGCCGCGCCGGCGCCCAGGCACTGGCGTCGCGAGAGGCCGCCCTCCACGCTCATTTCGCGAGCTTGCCGGTGATGAACTCGGCGATGCCGGCGGCCGGCACCTTGGTGGCCGCGGTGTCGCGGCGATGCTGGTATTCGAGCTGGCCTTCCTTCAGGCCGCGGTCGGAAATGACCACGCGGTGTGGCACGCCGATCAGCTCCCAGTCGGCGAACATCGCGCCCGGGCGCTCGCCGCGGTCGTCGAGCAGCACATCGACGCCGGCTGCGAGCAGCTGCTCGTAGAGCGCCTCGGCGGCCACCTTGACCTCGGGGCTGCGGTCCATGCCGATCGGGCAGACCACCACGGTGAAGGGCGCCAGCGCGTCCGGCCAGATGATGCCTCGCTCGTCGTGGTTCTGTTCGATGGCGGCAGCGGGCAGGCGCGTGATGCCGATGCCATAGCAGCCCATCTCGAGAAACTGCGGCTTGCCGCCTTCGTCCAGGTACGTGGCGTTCATGTCCTTGCTGTACTTGGTGCCGAGCACGAAGACGTGGCCGACCTCGATGCCGCGCTCGATGGCGAGCACGCCCTTGCCGTCGGGCGAGGCGTCGCCGGCCACCACGTTGCGCAGGTCGGCCACCAGCTCGGGCTCGGGCAGGTCGCGGCCCCAGTTGACGCCGGTCATGTGGAAGTCGATTTCGTTGGCGCCGGTGATCCAGTCGGCCATGACGGCGACTTCGCGGTCTGCCACGAGCTTGACGGGCTTCTTGAGGTTCAGGGGGCCGAGATAGCCGGGCTTGCAGCCGAAGTGCTCGTCGATTTCAGCCAGCGTCGCGAAGCGGAAGCCCTTGTCCAGGCCCGCCACCTTGCTCACCTTGATCTCATTCATGTCGTGGTCGCCGCGCAAGAGCAGCAGCCAGACTTGCGAACCCTTCAGGTTGCCGGCCTCATCGGCGATGTCGGTTGCCAGCACCAGCGACTTGACGGTGGTGGAGAGCGGCACGCCGAGGAGCTCTGCGACGTCGGCACAGGTGCTCTTGCCGGGAGTGGGCGTTTTGTCGAGCGCCTTGGCCGCGGCCGGGCGCGGGCCGGCCGGCGGCAGCGCCTCGGCCTTTTCCATGTTGGCGGCGTAATTGCTGTCGGGGCAATAGACGATGGCGTCTTCGCCGGTCGCGGCAATCACCTGGAACTCTTCGCTCAGGTCGCCGCCGATGGCGCCGCTGTCGGCCGCCACGGCACGGTAGCGCAGGCCGAAGCGGTCGAAGATGCGGCGGTACGCATCGGCCATGACCTGGTAGCTGGCCTTGGCGGCGTCCAGGTCGCGGTCGAAGCTGTAGGCGTCCTTCATGATGAACTCGCGCCCACGCATGAGGCCGAAGCGCGGACGGCGTTCGTCCCGGAACTTGGTCTGGATCTGGTAGAAATTCTTCGGCAGCTGCTTGTAGCTGCGAATTTCCTGGCGCGCGATGTCAGTCACCACTTCTTCGCTGGTCGGCTGGACCACGAAGTCGCGGTCGTGCCGGTCCTTGATGCGCAGCAGCTCGGGGCCCATCTTGTCGAAGCGGCCGGTCTCTTGCCAGAACTCGGCCGGCTGCACCACGGGCATCGTGAGCTCGACCGCGCCGGCGCGGTTCATTTCCTCGCGCACGATGGCCTCGACCTTGCGGATCACGCGCAGGCCCATGGGCATGTAGGTATAGATGCCGGTGCCGAGCTTCTTGATCATGCCGGCGCGCATCATGAGCCGGTGGCTCGCGACTTCGGCGTCGGCCGGCGCTTCCTTGAGGGTGGAGACAAAAAATCGGGAAGCTTTCATCGGGATCGCGCTGGTGGATTCAAAGTCGTAGGGAAAACAGGCGCCGGAAGAGACCTCCGGGAACCCGTGAGCCTCGAACTGGCCGCTTGCCGAGCGCAACCCGGCATGCATAATCGACTCAGTTCAAAAATTGGGGTTTGATTATGCTCGACCGGGACGGCTTCAGGCCCAACGTCGGCATCATCCTGCTCAACCAGAGAAACCAGGTTTTCTGGGGCAAACGCATACGCACGCATTCCTGGCAGTTTCCGCAAGGCGGCATAGACCGCGGGGAAAGTCCCGAACAAGCCATGTTCCGGGAACTGCACGAGGAAGTCGGGCTCCATCCGGAGCACGTGCGCATCGTGGCCCGTACCCGTGACTGGTTGCGCTACGAGGTGCCGGATCGGTTCATTCGCCGTGACGCACGGGGCCACTACAAGGGCCAGAAGCAAATCTGGTATTTGCTGCAATTGATCGGTCACGACTGGGACTTGAACCTGCGCGCGACCGACCACCCCGAGTTCGACGCCTGGCGATGGCACGATTACTGGGTGCCGCTCGATGTGGTCGTCGAATTCAAACGCGGCGTCTACGAGATGGCACTGACCGAGCTCGCTCGCTACCTGCCGCGGCAGGATTTCCGCAACCGTTTTCTGCGCAGCAATGTGCGCGCCCGAGAGTTCGAGCGCCACACGCCAGACGGCGGCGCGCCCGCGGGCCTGGACCTGCCGCCAGGCGGCAGTTTCGATCCGCATCCCGACATTCCTTCAGTGAGCGATGAACCTTCTTCTCCCAACAACAAAGCGCCTTTCCTTCCGTCGCAACGCTGAACGCGCCCTGCTTCTCCTGTGCGTGGCCGTGCTTGCGGGGTGCGCATCAGGGGCTCACGACACCGACAACCCCGACTGGGCGCAGGCGGGCATGCCGCCGCCGCCCAAGCGAACCGAGTCGGACACCGAGTGGGCCGAAACCGCAGTACCTCCGCCGCCGGCTTTCAGCGAAAGCCGTCTGCTGCCGATCGAGATGCCACCCTACATGACGCTGAAATTCGGCGTCGACCCGAGCACCATTGCAATCACGCCGGACGGCATCGTGCGCTACGTGGTGGTGGCACAGAACCGCGACGGCGGGGGCACCAACGCGTTCTATGAAGGCGTACGCTGCTCGACCGGGGAGTTGAAGAGCTATGCCCGCTACAACAACGGCACCTGGCAGGAAACCAAGACGCCGGAGTGGAAGCGCATAGACAACCTGAACTCGCGCTACGCCCGGGCGCTGTCGACCCAGGCGCTGTGCCGCGGCAATGCGCCGCGCAATTCGGTCGGGGACATGGTCCGGAACCTGCGAAATCCGATTCGCGAAGTCCAGTAAACCGGTAACGGGGCCTTGGGCCCCGTTTTTTTGATCAGCTGGGCATCAGCACCATGTTGTCGCGGTGCACCATTTCCGGCTCTGCCACGTAGCCCAGCAAGCGCTCGAATTCAGACGAGGGCTTGCGGCACAGCAGGCGCGCCTCGACGCTCGAATAGTTGGCCAAGCCGCGGGCCAGCTCCAGGCCTTCGGTATCGCGAACCGCAATCACGTCGCCGCGCGAAAACTCGCCCGAGACACTCGTCATGCCAATGGGCAGCAGGCTCTTGCCTTCGGCGCGCACCTTGGCCGCCGCACCGGCATCGACGGTCACGGCGCCGCGCAACTGCAGGTGATCGGCCATCCAGCGCTTGCGGGCCTGGTGCTTGGCGGTCTGGGCAACCAGCAGGGTACCGATGGGTTCACCACGCGCAAGGCGCAACAGGGCGTCGGGTTCGCGGCCCCAGGCAATCACGGTGGAGGCGCCAGAGCCGGCGGCGCGCTTGGCCGCCAGGATCTTGGTGATCATGCCGCCGCGGCCGAGGCTGGAGCCTGCGCCGCCCGCCATGGCTTCGAGCGCCGGATCGCCCGCCGCCGCCTCGTGCACGAAGCTGGCGTCCGGGTCCTTGCGTGGATCGGCAGTGAAGAGCCCTTTTTGATCGGTCAGGATGACCAGCGCATCGGCCTCGACCAGGTTGGCCACCAGTGCGCCGAGCGTGTCGTTGTCGCCGAACTTGATCTCGTCGACGACGACGGTGTCGTTCTCGTTGATGACCGGCACCACGCCGAGCCTGAGCAGCGTGACAAGGGTCGAACGGGCATTGAGATAGCGCTCGCGGTCGGCCAGGTCGGCATGGGTCAGCAGCACCTGCGCACTGCCCATTTCGTTCTCGCGCAGCTTGGTCTCGTACATCTGGGCCAAGCCCATCTGCCCGACGGCCGCTGCCGCCTGGAGTTCGTGGACTTCGTGCGGCCGGGTGCGCCAGCCGAGGCGCTTCATGCCTTCGGCAATGGCTCCGCTGGACACCATGACGACTTCGCGCCCATCACGCACGAGTTCAGCAAGCTGGCGGCACCATTCGCCGATGGCCGCCTCATCGAGTCCCCGCCCCTCATTGGTTACGAGGCTCGAGCCCACCTTGACGACGATTCGGCGGGCGTCCCGCAGGGCAGTGGATCCGGAATTCGAGGTCATTTGAGGCTGTCGCTGTCAGTCGTCGTGAATGGTGCGTGTTCTGCTTTTTCTGGAGCGCCTGCCGGGTCGTCTCGACGCGAGCATCAGGGATGCCCTGCCCAGGCCGCGCGGCGCTCAGTTTGGATCTGGCGGCAGTTCGGCAAAGCGCGGATCGACTTCGGCCGGCACTTGCTCAGCCACCTGCTCCGCCTTGATGTGCTGGTACACCGCCTGCACCAGATGCTCGCAGCCCTCGCGCGTGAGCGCCGAGATCTCGAACACCGGGCCCTTGAAGCGCATGCGCTTCACGAAGTCCTTGATGCGCGCGGCACGCTCGTCGCCGGGCACCATGTCGAGCTTGTTGAGCACGAGCCAGCGCGGCTTCTCGTAGAGCGCCGTGTCGTACTTCTTCAGCTCGCCGACGATGGCCTTGGCCTGTGCCACGGGATCGACGGACTCGTCGAACGGCGCAAGATCGATCACGTGCAGCAGCAATCGGGTGCGCTGCAGGTGACGCAGGAACAGGTGGCCCAGGCCGGCACCTTCCGAAGCACCTTCGATCAGGCCGGGAAGGTCCGCCACCACGAAGCTCTGCTCCGGGCCGACGCGAACCACGCCCAGATTCGGATGCAGCGTGGTGAACGGGTAGTCCGCAATGCGCGGACGCGCATTCGAGATGGCGCTGATCAGCGTCGACTTGCCCGCGTTGGGCATGCCGAGCAGGCCGACGTCGGCAAGCACCTTGAGTTCGAGCTTGAGGCTTTTCTTCTCGCCGGGCCAGCCGGGCGTTTTCTGCCGGGGCGCGCGGTTGATGGCGCTCTTGAAGCGCATGTTGCCGAAGCCGCCGTCGCCACCCTTGGCAATGGTGATGACCTCGCCCTCTTTCAGCAGCTCATACAGCACTTCGCCGGTTTCGGCATCGCTGATGATGGTGCCGACGGGCATCTTCAGGATGATGTCGTCGCCGGCCGCGCCGAACATGTCGGAGCCCATGCCGTGCTCACCGCGCCTGGCCTCGTGGCGGCGCGAGTAGCGGAAGTCGACCAGGGTGTTGAGGTTGGAATCGGCCACCGCGTAGACGTGGCCGCCGCGGCCGCCGTCGCCGCCATTGGGGCCGCCGAATTCCTTGTATTTTTCATGACGGAACGACACGCAGCCGTTGCCGCCATCGCCTGCGGCGATGTCGATGAAGGCTTCGTCGACGAACTTCATGGGGTATCCAGTGTACAAATGAAGAAGCCCCGGCAAAGCGGGGCTTCGAGCTGATCGAAGTGACCTGGGCTTATGCCGCGGGGGTCACGTTGACCATGTGCTTGTTCAGTGCGCCCTTGACGCCGAACGACACGTGGCCGTCGACCAGTGCGAACAGCGTGTGGTCCTTGCCCACGCCGACGTTCACGCCGGGGTGGAACTGGGTGCCGCGCTGGCGCACGATGATCGAGCCTGCGCTGATCAGTTCGCCGCCGAAAGCCTTCACACCGAGCATCTTGGGCTTGGAATCGCGCCCGTTTCGCGTTGAGCCGCCGCCTTTTTTCTGTGCCATGGAATCTTCTCCTTAGCCGGCGATCGCGCCGATTTGCAGTTCGGTGAACTGCTGGCGATGGCCTTGACGTTTCTGATAGTGCTTGCGACGGCGCATCTTGAAGATGCGAACCTTGTCGTGCTTGCCGTGCGACAGTACCGTGACTGTCACCGTTGCGCCGGACACCAGGGGCGTACCAACCTTGATTTCGCTGCCGTTGCCGACTGCGAGAACCTGATCGATCACGATTTCCTGGCCTACATCCGCAGCAATCTGTTCTACTTTAATTTTTTCGCCGGAAGCAACGCGATACTGCTTGCCGCCGGTTTTTATGACCGCGTACATGTGAACCTCTTGGGAATATGAGCTCTACGGCGAATTCCGCAGAGCCCTAGATTCTAGCACGGTTTGCACGCGCTAACATGGTTTGGGCCCGGGCCGGCCCCGGACGACCTCCGGCTCGTCCCTATAATCTGCGCCTTCCGGCCTTGTGCCGCCGCTACCTTCCGTACTCAGACGCGCCGCGCGCAAACGCCTTGCCAGTTCACGCCGCCGATACCTCCCCCACCGCCACCGTGCTGGATTTGATCGCCGGCGACATGGTCGAAGTCGACCGTGTGATCGCGCGGCGCCTCGATACGGGCGTGCCTCTGGTCAGCCAGGTTTCCAAATACATCATCTCCGCGGGCGGCAAACGCCTGCGGCCGGCACTGCTGCTGCTCATGTCGGGGGCGCTGGGATACACCGGCGAGCAGCGCTTCAACCTCGCGGCCGTGGTGGAGTTCATCCACACGGCCACCCTGCTGCACGATGATGTCGTCGACGAATCGACCCTGCGGCGCGGGCGCCCCACGGCCAACGAATCGTTCGGAAATCCGGCCAGCGTGCTGGTCGGCGACTTCCTGTACTCGCGCGCCTTCCAGATGATGTTGGATGCAAACAACATGCGCATCATGCAAATTCTGGCCGAGGCAACCAACGTGATCGCCGAAGGCGAAGTGCTTCAGTTGATGAACATGCACGACGCATCGTTGGATGAAGCGGCCTACCTGCGCGTGATCCGCTCCAAGACCGCCAAGCTTTTCGAAGCCAGCACGCGGCTTGCCGCCGTTCTGGCCGGTGCAACACCTGAAGTCGAGGAGGCCTGCGCCACCTACGGCCAGGCGCTGGGCACGGCATTCCAGGTGATCGACGACGTGCTCGACTACGCGGGCGATGCCCACGAAACAGGCAAGAATGTGGGCGACGACCTCCGTGAAGGCAAGACCACGCTGCCGCTGATCTTTGCCATGCAGCGCGGCAACGCTGCCCAGGGCGAACTGGTACGTGCAGCAATCCAGGCAGGCGATACCGCCCAGCTGGGAAAGATCGTCGAAATCGTCCACAGCACCGGGGCGCTCGAAGCATCGCGCGCCGCGGCCGCCGACGAAGCGAAACGCGCGATTCACGCATTGCGCGACTTTCCGTCCAATTTGCACGCCGACGGTTTGCTACAATTGGCGGCTCAGTTGCTTGAGCGACGTGCCTGAACACCTCACAAGAGTTGGCAAGGACGACTTCTCTTTTTTTGCAACCAATCGGGGTGTAGCTTAGCCTGGTAGAGCGCTACGTTCGGGACGTAGAGGCCGGAGGTTCGAATCCTCTCACCCCGACCAGTCTTTTAGGCTGGCACCAATAATGCCCGTGCCTGTTGCTGTGTAGCGATTTACAGGACGCGGGTGTTCAGCGATGATCGTGAAGCATTTTTTCACATCTTTTGCAATTCGCTGAATGGCTGCCGCCGAACTTCCTGTTAAAGAAAACACGCAAATCGCCCTGCCAGGCCTTGCGCGCGCCCTCGTCTCGGCCGGCAAGCTGCCCGCGAAAACTGCGGAAGACATCTATCAGAAGTCGCTGAGCAGCCGCACCAGCTTCATTGCGGAGCTGACCGGCAGCGGCGCCGTCTCGGCGGCGGACCTGGCCCATACGCTTTCTTCGGCCTTTGGCGCCCCGCTGCTCGATCTGGACGCAATCGATCACCAGCGCCTGCCCAAGGACCTGCTCGACCCCAAGCTGTGCCTTGCGTACCGCATCGTCGTGCTCAGCAAGCGCAACAACCGTCTTATTGTTGCAACAGCCGACCCCTCGGACCAGCAGGCGGTGGAAAAGATCAAGTTCGCATCCCAGATGGGCGTGGACTGGGTCATTGCCGAGTACGACAAGCTGTCGCGCATGATCGAGGCGGCCGCGGTCAGCGCGTCGGAAACCCTCAACAATATCGTCGGCGGCGGGGATTTCGAGTTCGACGACGTCACGGCGGACACCTCGGGCGATACGAACGAACAGGCGGCCATCGCCGAAGTCGAGGATGCCCCGGTCGTTCGCTTCCTTCACAAGATGCTGCTTGACGGCGTCAGCATGCGCGCATCGGACATTCACTTCGAGCCGTACGAGCACAACTATCGGGTGCGCTTTCGCATCGACGGCGAACTGCGCGAAATTGCCAGCCCGCCCACGCTCATCAAGGACAAGCTGGCCTCGCGCATCAAGGTTATCTCCCGGCTCGACATCTCCGAAAAGCGCATTCCGCAAGACGGGCGGATGAAGCTCAAGATCGGCCCGGACCGCGTGATCGACTTTCGCGTGAGCACCCTGCCCACGCTGTTCGGCGAGAAGATCGTGATCCGTATTCTGGATCCGAGCAGCGCGCGCCTGGGCATCGATGCGCTCGGTTACGACGCGGATGAAAAGGAACGGCTGCTGAACGCGATCGGCCGCCCCTACGGCATGGTGCTGGTAACGGGCCCCACTGGTTCGGGCAAGACGGTTTCGCTCTATACCTGCCTGAACTTGCTGAACCAGCCCGGCGTCAACATTGCCACGGCGGAAGACCCGTCCGAAATCAACCTGCCCGGGGTGAACCAGGTCAACGTCAACGAACGTGCCGGACTCACGTTCGCCGCCGCGCTGCGTGCCTTCCTCCGGCAGGATCCCGACATCATCATGGTCGGCGAAATCCGCGACCTCGAAACCGCAGACATCTCCATCAAGGCCGCGCAAACGGGCCACCTGGTGCTGTCGACGCTACACACCAACGATGCGCCGACCACGCTCACGCGCATGCGGAACATGGGCATCGCGCCGTTCAACATCGCCTCGAGCGTCATCCTGATCACTGCGCAGCGGCTGGCCCGCCGCCTGTGCCACGTCTGCCGTGCGCCGGCAGATGTGCCCCGCCAGACCCTGCTCGATGCAGGCTTCAAGGAAGAAGAGCTCGACGGCTCCTGGAAGCCCTATCGACCGGTCGGCTGCTCCGCGTGCAATAGCGGCTACAAGGGCCGCGTCGGCATCTACCAGGTGATGCCGATCTCCGAAGCGATCCAGGCCATCATCCTGCGCGACGGCAGCGCGTTGGACATTGCGCGCCAGTCCGAGGCCGAGGGCGTCCGCTCGCTGCGGCAGTCGGGCCTCAGAAAAGTCATGCAAGGCCTCACCTCACTCGAGGAAGTGGTGGCGGTCACCAACGAATAACGAACACACCGCAAGAAATCGGAGATCGAATGGCAACAGTGGCATCCAAGCGCACTTCAAACACACTCAAGGAATTTGTCTACGAGTGGGAAGGCAAGGACCGCAATGGCAAGCTGGTGCGTGGCGAACTCCGCGCCGCCGGCGAGAACCAGGTGCAGGCCGCACTGCGGCGCCAGGGGGTTCTTGCATCCAAGATCAAGAAGCGCCGCATGCGCTCGGGCAAGTCCATCAAGCCCAAGGACATCGCGATTTTCACGCGCCAATTGGCAACGATGATGAAAGCTGGCGTCCCGCTGCTGCAGTCGTTCGACATCGTCGGCCGTGGCAACGCGAACCCGAGCGTTGCCAAGTTGCTGAACGACATTCGAAGCGACGTGGAGACCGGAACCTCGCTTTCGGCGGCGTTTCGCAAGTTTCCGAAGTACTTCGATAACCTCTATTGCAACCTGGTGGAGGCTGGTGAAGCGGCCGGTATCCTCGAAGACCTGTTGGACCGCCTCGCCACCTACATGGAGAAGACGGAAGCGATCAAGTCGAAGATCAAGTCGGCACTCATGTATCCCACATCGGTGGTGGTCGTGGCGTTTATCGTGGTGGCAATCATCATGATCTTTGTGATTCCGGCTTTCAAGGAGGTGTTCACCTCCTTCGGTGCCGACCTGCCCGCTCCCACGCTCTTCGTGATGGCCATCAGTGAGTTCTTCGTCTCGTACTGGTGGCTGATCTTCGGTGGAATTGGCGGCGGCATCTACTTCTTCCTGCAGGCGTGGAAGCGCAACGAAAAAGTTCAGCGGGTGATGGACCGCGCACTTTTGCGCGTGCCGATCTTCGGTACTCTCATCGAAAAATCGTGCGTGGCCCGCTGGACCCGCACCCTGGCCACCATGTTTGCCGCCGGCGTTCCGCTCGTCGAAGCGCTCGACTCAGTGGGCGGCGCCTCGGGCAACACCGTTTACGGCGACGCGACGGCCAAGATCCAGCAAGAGGTCTCGACCGGTACCAGCCTCACCACGGCCATGACCAACGTCAACCTGTTTCCCTCGATGGTGATCCAGATGACGGCCATCGGTGAAGAGTCCGGCTCCATCGACCACATGCTCGGCAAGGCCGCCGACTTCTACGAGTCCGAAGTGGACGACATGGTGGCCGGCCTCTCGAGCCTGATGGAACCCATCATCATCGTGTTCCTGGGCACCATCATCGGCGGCATCGTGGTGTCGATGTACCTGCCGATCTTCAAGCTGGGCCAAGTGGTTTGATGCTGGTATCGCGGGAGTTCGACGCCGCTTTCGCGGGTGTGTTGGGCCTCTTGGTCGGCAGCTTTCTCAATGTGGTGATCTACCGCACGCCGGTGATGATGTACCGCGGTTGGCTTGCGGACGCCGTGGCCAATCTCATGTCGTCCAAGGATGCGCCCTCGCTTTGGGCCTTGGTTTTCGGGCCAAAGTCGGCGCCTCCCGCAGGGCTCGAAGCCGCCGCGGACAAGGCAGCCGTGGCCATCGAGAACCTGCCGCCATTCGACCTGGCCCGGCCAGCTTCGCGCTGCGGGGCTTGCGGGCACAAGATCCGCTGGTACCAGAACATTCCGGTGCTGAGCTATCTGGTGCTGCGGGGCCGTTGCGCAGCCTGCAAGACATCCATCAGCCCGCGCTACCCGATGGTCGAACTGATCACGGGCGCGCTTTTCGCCTTGTGCGCCTACCGTTTCGGCCTGACCCCCACGGGCGCGCTCTGGGCGGCGTTCGCGGCGCTCCTGGTGTGCCAGTTCCTGATCGATTTCGATACGCAGTTCCTGCCGGACTCGCTCAATTACCCGCTGCTCTGGCTGGGGCTCATCGGCGCGGCCATGGGCTGGACTGGCGTTGCATTGAATGCGGCGGTCTGGGGCGCGGTGTTCGGCTACCTGAGCCTCTGGCTTGTGTACCATGGCTATCGACTGGCCACGGGCAAGGAAGGCATGGGATATGGCGACTTCAAATTGCTGGCTGCGCTGGGCGCCTGGCTCGGGGCCGACTACCTCATTGCCATCGTGCTGGTTTCATCGTTGGTGGGCGCCGTGATCGGCCTGGCACTGCGGGTCGTCGGCAAGCTGGCCCACAAGGACATTCCAATTGCGTTCGGCCCTTTCCTCGCCGGTGCGGGCCTGGTTTGCCTCGTCGCCGGTCCTGAACTCGTGCGGCAATGGATTCCCTTCGCATTCCCGCTCGACTCACTGATCCGTTGAAAAGCGCGTGATGCGGCGCATCGGCTTGACGGGCGGAATTGGAAGCGGCAAGAGCACGGTCGCCGCGCTGCTGGTGGCCGAAGGCGCCGTGCTGGTCGACACCGACGCCATTGCACGCCGCATTGCGCAAGCCGGCGGCATTGCAATGCCGGCCATCGAAGCCGCGTTTGGCCGCACCGTGATTGCGCCGGACGGCGGGCTGGATCGCGCCGGCATGCGGCAACTTGTGTTCGCCGACAACAGCGCCAAAAAGCGCCTGGAATCCATCCTGCACCCGCTGATCGGCGCCGAAACCGAGCGCCTGGCCCTTGCCGCAGGACAGGACGCGGCGGTGGTCTTCGATGTGCCGCTCCTGGTCGAATCGGGCCGCTGGCGTGCCAACGTCGACCGGGTGCTGGTGGTCGACGCGACCGAAGAAACCCAATTGCGCCGTGTCATCGCGCGCTCGGGCTGGACCGCCGAAGCCGTGAGTGCGGTGATCGCCCAGCAGGCTCCGCGCGCCTTGCGCAGGGCGGCCGCGGATGCGGTCATTTTCAACGAGTCGCTCTCGCTGGAGGAACTCGGCCGAGAGGTGCGGAGTCTCTGGAAGCTGTGGGCTCTGCCCGCCACGCGATAATTCGAGACTTGCCGCAGCAGCGGCTGCACAACGATCAAGACAGAGAAGGCGCTCACAGGGGTGCCATTCCCCGCGATGCTTTTCAATTCGTACCCCTTTATTTTTGTCTTTTTCCCGCTGGTCTTGATCGGTTTCTTCCTGATCGGCAAGCGCAACGCCCGGGCAGCCGCCGGATTCCTTGCCCTGGCGTCGCTGTTCTTCTACGGCTGGTGGAGCGTCAAGGCCCTTCCGCTGCTGCTGGCGTCGATCTGCATCAACTATTGGTTCGGCCTGCGCCTGACACCGGCCCCGGGACGGGACGAGCGCAAGCGAAAGTCCCTGCTGATCATCGCGCTGGTGGTCAACCTTGGCGTGCTGGCAATTTTCAAGTACGCCAATTTCTTCGTTTCGAATGTGAACGACGGCTTGGCCGCGGCCGGCCTCTCGCAGATTCCGCTGCTGCATATCGTGCTGCCGATCGGCATCTCGTTCTACACCTTTACCCAGATCGCCTTCCTGGTCGACTGCTGGCAGGGCAAAGTGCATGAGCGCAGCTTCATCCACTATGTGCTGTTCGTCACCTATTTTCCGCACCTGATCGCCGGCCCGGTGCTGCACCACGCGCAAATGATGCCGCAGTTCGGCAATCCGGCCACCTACCGGATCAACGCCAGCAACATCGCGCTCGGCCTGGGCATCTTTACCTTCGGGCTGGCCAAGAAGATGCTGATCGCCGACCCGCTCGGGCAGTATGCGGACATGATGTTCAAGGGCGTGCACGAGGGCGTGCTGCCCTCCCTGTACACCGCGTGGCTCGGCGTGCTTGCCTATACGCTGCAGATCTATTTCGACTTCTCGGGCTATTCGGACATGGCCGTCGGCCTGTCCCTGTGCATGGGCGTGCAGTTGCCGCTCAACTTCCGCTCGCCCTACAAGTCGACCAACATCATCGAGTTCTGGCGCCGCTGGCACATCTCGCTGTCGAACTTCCTGCGCGACTATCTCTACGTGCCGCTCGGCGGCAACCGCAAGGGGCCGGCCAGGCGCTACCTGAACCTGTTTCTCACCATGCTGCTGGGTGGCTTGTGGCACGGCGCCGCATGGACCTTCGTGATCTGGGGCGCGCTGCACGGCCTCTTCCTCATGGTCAACCACCTCTGGAACGCCACGGTGCGGCGCGGCAAGACAAGCTCGTCCCGCCTTGGCCGACTGCTCGGGTGGTTCGTGACCTTCCTGTGCGTGATGGTGGCGTGGGTGGTTTTCCGCGCCGACAGCATGACGGCGGCCATCGAGATCTACAAAGGCATGCTGGGCATGCATGGTGTGATTCCGAGCGCTTTCGGCGAGTTCAAGGTGCCGTTCCGCAAGCCCGAGTTCTTCCAGACGATGCTGGTCGGCCTCGTCATCTGCCTGGCGTTGCCACCGACCATCACGCTCGACCGCTGGATCCCGTCCGTCGCCGCACTGGCCGGACGCCCTGCGCTCAACCGCATTGCGACGGTGCTGACGGCAGTGGGATGCGTTTTACTTTTTGGCCTGTGCGTGTCGAAATTCGGCAACTACAGTCCCTTCCTCTATTTCCAGTTCTGACATGGAAGACACGAAACCAGCCCGCATGTGGCTCGCCATCTTCGTTGCGGGCTTTCTTGTCTGCGCCGCGCTGCTGGTCACCAGCCTGCTGACGCCCATCCCTTATGGCGACCTGACACGCATCGGGCGAATATCCGAGCGCGATTTCGGATGGCACCATCCGCCCCCGCCTATTCCTGACGCCAACATCAAGGCCTCGTCGATCCAGGAAGCCGACGTGCTCGTGATCGGCGACAGCTTCTCGGTTCGCTACGCATGGCAGTCGCCGCTGGTGGGCGCCGGCTACCGCGTTGCCACCACGCACTGGGACAAGACCGGTCCGATGTGCAGCGACTTCTCGGAATGGGTGCGCAAATCCGGCTTCAAGGGCAAGGTCGTCATCATCGAGAGCATCGAGCGCCTGCTTCAGGGACGCATCGTAGATTCGAAAGAATGCGCGGCCATGAAGCACGCCTTCGTGCCTTCGCCTCCCCCATTCGAAAATCCATCCAAGCCGGCGCCTACCGAGTTCCGCCTGAACTGGGACGCGGAGCTGCTGAGGGGCTGGCTGACCTATCGCAACACCCGGGCCATCGAGCGTTCCGAGAGCTGGACCAACACGCCCGACCGCTGGGGCCCGCTCATCGATGCACGCACCGTGCCCGACGGCTGCAAGCAATTCAGCCACGTGGCTTGCAACAAATTGCTCATGACGGCCGAAGACCGCCTGATGGACCCGCTTACCGCCGACTCCGCCACCTTCATGGCGAGGTTCACGGAAAAAATGGCGCCTTCCCTTCGCATCATCTGGATGGTCGTGCCCAACAAGAGCACGGTGTACCTCGACCAGAACCATGCCGCCGCGTTTCGCAGCACGTTCAACGACCTGAAAATCGGCCCGGATCTTTTTACACTGTCCGAGCAGAACCGCTTCAAAATCACAGACTTGTATCCGGCCAACGAAACGCACGTTTCCACTGCCGGGTATCTGCTCTTCGGTCAGCGTATGCTGGAGGCTGTGCGTGAAGTGCAGCCGAATCCGGCGGCCGCTAAATCGCCATGAACTCGTCCCTCACATGAACCCGAACGCGTGATCCTCTACGAGTACCCTTTCAACGAGCGCATCCGGACCTACCTGAGGCTGGAGCACCTGTTCCGCCGCCTTGGCGAACTGGTGCCCGCGGAATCCGCGCTTTCCCATCATTTCGCCCTGGTCACGATTTTCGAGATCATGGACGTTGCCGCGCGCGCCGACCTCAAGGCCGACGTCATGCGCGATCTTGAAAAGCACAAGAACGTCTTCAACGGCTACCGCGGCAACCCGGCGATCGCCGAGGCGGCGCTGGACCAGGTCGTCACCCAGCTCGAACGGAATTTTGGCGCGCTCAACAGCGTATCCGGCAAGGCCGGCCAGGCGCTGACCGAGAACGAATGGCTCATGAGCATTCGCAGCCGAGCCGGCATTCCGGGCGGCACCTGCGAGTTCGACCTCCCCGCTTACTACGCTTGGCAACACCGCAGCGCACAAAGCCGGCGCAAGGACCTCGAGCGCTGGTCGAGCACGCTCGCGCCGCTGGCCGAATCCATTTACCTGCTGCTCAAGCTGCTGCGCGAAGCCGATGTGCCCTACAAGGTCATTGCCACTCATGGGCAGTTTCAGCAAAACCTGCCGCAGGGCCGCAGCTTCCAGCTGCTGCGCCTGCGGATCGACCCGGCGCTCGGGCTGGTGCCTGAAATCAGCGGCAACCGGCTCATGGTTTCGGTGCGCATGATGCGCCACGAGGCCGACGACCGCCTGCACCAGAGCACGGAAGACGCAGCCTTCGAACTCACGCTCTGCGCCTGAGCGCAGCAGCGCATCAACGACACGCCATGAGCAACGGCAGGACCCACAACGACATCGGCGAGCGGATCGTCCGCTGCCCCGCCTGCGGCGGTGACAGCATCTATGCCGCCAGCAACCCCTATCGGCCCTTCTGCAGCGCGCGCTGCAAGGGTATCGACCTCGGCGCATGGGCCAACGAGGAATTCAGGATGCCCGCCGAAGAGCCGCCGGACGAAGAGACCTTCGGCGACCCCAAGCTGAAGCAGTAAAAGGCGCCGCGGCCACCGCAGCGGCTTCGCGCTACTTCTTCGGCGCCGCGCCGCCTTCGTCCAGCAGCGCGCGGTCCATGTAGGTTGCAAACGAGCGGGTGTACTTGGGCCGCAAGTGGCCCGCGTCCTTGTAGGCGGGAGCACCGTCGGACATGGTGCGCAGGCACTGGCCGTCCGCGGTACACAGGTTCGCAACGGCGTCGATCACTTCCACGCCGCTTGCAAGACCGATCTGCCGCAGGCGATCGTTCAACTCGCGCTGGTCCTGCGGTATCGGCAGCGTCGGGGTTGTGGTCGAGACCTTCATGGAGGTCAATCGGCTGCCTTCGAGCAGGCGCTTCGGCTCGAAATCGGGTGCTACCGGAATGTCGAGCAGCAGAAAAACCTTCTTGCCCTTGCCTGACAGTTCTCGCAGCAGCTGGCCGAGAGAGTCGAACGCCAGGGCCATGCCGTCGCCGCCGCGGAACTGGTGGGCCGCGCCACTCGCATCGCGGAAGTAATAGCCTGGTGCGCCGCCCGCGATGAAGTAGCAGTTCCAGCAGCCGCCGATCACTACCGTGTCGATCTCTGGGCCGCGGGCGAAATCCAGCACGGCCGTGCGCCGCTCGGCGCACCCTATGTTCGCATCCGCGTAAACACCGGGAATCGGCGGGCAAGACCCCTGCGTTGCAAAGTAGATGGTGTTTGCCTTGTCGGGCACGGTGCGCGCGAGCTCCTCTGCGCGCGGACCATATTGCTGCACGTGGCTGTCGCCGACCAGCAGGCTCTTGCGCGGCCCATTGCCGACCCGATAGAGCAGATGCCGCCCTAGTTCGTAGTTCTTGAAATCGTCGTAGTAGCCCACGTCGGCCGCGGCCTCGGAAATCTGCTGCAGGCGAATGTCGTGGTGGCGCGGCTGCAGCACGCCAGAGAAAACCACCAGCCCCACGACAACCAAAGCCACCCCCGAGCCCGCCAGCAAGCGCAGCAGACCCGGGCCGGTGCGCGTGCGCGTGTAGCGCTCGACGAACCTGTAGGTCAGCCAGGCCAGCACAACGCTGGCAATGACGGCCCCCGCGCGCACAGGCAGCGACGGCAACCCGTCGCTGAGGATGCGCGCATAAGCAAGCAGCGGCCAATGCCAGAGATAGAGCGGATAGCTGATGAGCCCGATCCACACCATCACCCGGTTCGACAGCAGGTACTTGTTCAGGAAGCCCGTGGGCCCGGCCGCAATGCAGCTCACCGCACCCAGCGTGGGCAGCAGCGCCCACCAGCCGGGAAAAGCCTTGTCGCCGCGGATCATCACCAGCCCCAGTCCGA